>JANNDW010000356.1:0-57474 GCA_031378125.1 Methylibium sp.
GCCCCGCCATGATGCGTTCCCTGTGGATTTCGAAGACCGGGATGGAAGCCCAAGCGACTCAGCTGGACACCATCTCGCACAACCTGGCCAACGTCTCGACGAACGGCTTCAAGCGTTCGCATGCGGTGTTTGAAGACCTGATGTACCAGAACCTGCGCCAGGCCGGCGCCAACAGCACCGAGCAGACCACGCTGCCTACCGGCCTTCAAGTCGGGCTGGGCACGCGCGCGGTGGCCACATCGCGCATCTTCAGCCAGGGCAATCTGCAGCAAAGCACCAATCCGCTGGACGTGGCGGTGCGCGGCAACGGCTTCTTTGAAATCCAGATGCCCGACGGCACGACCGGCTACACCCGCGACGGTTCTTTCCAGGTCAGCGCGCAGGGCCAGCTGGTCACCAACAACGGCTACGTCGTTCAGCCGGGCATCACCATCCCAGCCAATGCACAAAGCGTCACGATCGGCGCCGACGGCACCGTCAGCGTGGCGCTGCCGGGGCAGGCGCTGCCCTCTGGTGTGGGCCAGTTGCAAATCTCCAGCTTCGTCAACCCGGCCGGCTTGGACCCCAAGGGCCAGAACATGTTTGCCGAGACGGCCGCGTCCGGCACCGCCAACTCCGGCGCGCCGGGGCAAAACGGGCTGGGCCAGTTGCAGCAGGGGTTCGTGGAAACCTCCAACGTCAATGTCGTCGAGGAACTGGTGGCGATGATCCAGACTCAGCGTGCCTACGAACTCAACTCCAAGGCGATCCAGACGTCGGACCAGATGCTGGCGCGGTTGGGGCAGCTGTGAACATCTTCATGAACGTACGCTGGTGGCTGTTGTGCCTGGTTTCCGTGGCCATGCTGCTGTCGGGCTGCGAGATCATGAACCCGCGTCCACCGGTGGACATTCGCGAGCCCACGTCGGCCAAGCCGCAGGCGGTGGTGGCCCCTGGGGTCAACAACGGCGCGATCTTCCAGCCCACCCAATATCGGCCGCTGTTCGAAGACCACCGCGCGCGCCTGATCGGCGACACGCTGACCGTGCAGATCGTCGAAAAGGTCAGCGCCAGCCAAAAGAGCACCAGCTCGATCGACAAGAGCGGCAAGCTCAGCGGCGGCATTACCGCGTTCCCGTTGCTGTCGGCCAATTCGTTCGCGCGCGCCAGTGTTGCGGGCTCGTCGGGCAACAGCTTCGCCGGCAAGGGCAGCACCGAAAACACCAACGACTTCTCCGGCATCATCACCGCTACCGTCACCGAGGTGCTGGCCAACGGGCACCTGCTGATCTCGGGTGAAAAGCAGATCGGCGTGAACCACAACGTGGACGTGTTGCGCTTCTCGGGCCAAGTGGACCCGCGCGCCATCCAGCCCGGCAATTCGGTCGCATCGGCGCAGATCGCCAATGTGCGCATCGAACACCGCGGCCGCGGCGCGCAGGCCGAGGCGCAGGGAATTGGCTGGTTGAGCCGCTTCTTTTTGAACGTTCTTCCCATTTAGGTTTGCCCAGAATCGGTCGATAGATCCTCTGACGACCACCATGCAAACCGAACAAAAACTGATGCGAATCGTGGTCTGGCTGGCTTGGCTGCTGGCCAGCGCCGCGCTATGGTGGCCGGCGCCCTCCAGCGCCGCGCGCATCAAGGAAGTGGCGTCCGTGCAAGGCGTGCGCAGCAACCAGTTGGCCGGCTACGGCCTGGTGGTGGGGCTGGACGGCACCGGCGACCAAACCACCTCGGCACCGTTCACCACCCAAAGCATCACCGCGTTGCTGCAGCAAATGGGCGTGACCATTCCGCCCGGCACCAGCATGCAGATCAAGAACGTCGCCGCGGTGATGGTCACCGCGCAATTGCCGGCCTTCGCCCAGCCGGGCCAGAACATCGACGTGAACGTTTCTTCGCTCGGCAACGCCAAGAGCCTGCGCGGCGGCTTGCTGATCGCCACGCCGCTGAAAGGCGCCGACGGCCAGATCTACGCGATGGCGCAGGGCAACCTGATCGTGGGCGGCGCGGGCGCCTCGGCGGGCGGCTCCAAGGTGCAGATCAACCACCTCAGCGCCGGCCGCATTCCCGAGGGTGCAAGCGTGGAGCGCACCGTTCCGACGCCGCTGAACCAGGGCGAATTCATGCAGCTGGACTTGAATGCGAGTGACTTCAACACCGCCCGCGAAGTGGCGCGCGCCATCAACGCCCGCATGCCCGACAGCCCGGCGCAGGCGCTGGATGGGCGCGTGGTGCGGGTGCGCATGCCCACCTCGGCGCACGCCCGCGTGGCCTTCATGGCCGACATCGAAAATCTCCCGCTCGAGCTGGCCGCGCCGTCGGCCAAGGTCGTGATCAACGCGCGCACCGGCTCGGTGGTGATGAACAGCGCGGTCACGCTCGCGGCCTGCGCCGTGGCGCACGGCAACCTGTCCGTGACCATCAGTTCCACGCCGCTGGTGAGCCAGCCCGGCCCCTTGTCGCAGGGCAAGACCGTGGTGGGTGAAAAGGCCGACATCACGATCAAGCAAGAGCCCGGCTCGCTGATCCAGATGGGCGCCGGCACCAAGCTGGCCGACGTGGTGAAGGCGCTCAATTCGATGGGCGCCACACCGCAGGACCTGCTGGCGATTTTGCAGGCCATGAAGTCGGCCGGCGCGCTGAATGCCGAGCTGGAGGTGATCTGATGGCGCTCTCTGCAAACATGGCCGCGAACCGAACGGCTGCCCCCGACAACCGCGGCATCGACGCACTGCGCGCCAGCGCCGCGCGCGACCCCAAGGGCGCGATCAAGGAGGCGGCCAAGCAGTTCGAGGCGCTGTTCATGCAAGAGCTGATGAAGAGCATGCGCGCGGCCACGCTGTCCTCGGGGATGCTGGACAACTCGGGCACGCAGATGGGCACCGAGATGCTGGACACGCAGTTCGCGCAGAAGATGACCGGATTGCCGGGCGGCTTGAGCGAGGCCATTGCCAAACAATTGGAGCGGCAGATGGGCGGGATCGGCGCGCCGGCCGCAACCCCGCCGAGCCCCGCAGCCCATGCGCCGCTGCGAGGCGCTGAAGCGCTGACGGACGCGACCACCCGACAAGCACAGTTCGTGCGCCAGCACACGGCAGCGGCGCGCAGCGCCGAAACGCACAGCGGCATCCCGGCCGGCTTCATGGTGGCGCAAGCCGCGCATGAATCGGGCTGGGGCAAGCGCGAGATCTTGAACGCCGATGGGTCTTCGTCGCACAACCTGTTCGGCATCAAGGCCGGGCCAGGGTGGAAGGGCGCCACCGCCGAGGTGATCACGACCGAATACGTCAACGGCGAAGCGCGCAAGGGCGTCGCCAGGTTCCGCGCCTACGCGTCGTACGCGGAGTCGTTCAGCGACTACGCCCGGATGATGAAAGACAGCCCGCGCTACAGCCATGTGGTGGCCAACGCCGGCACCGCCCGGGGCTTTTCGGAAGGCCTGCAGCGCGCCGGTTACGCCACCGACCCGGCCTACGCCGACAAGCTGACCCGCGTCATCAACACCACGCTGCGCCTGCAGCGGGTGGCGACCTAATTTCACAAGAGGCCACAGCATGGGAACCGGTGCATTGATGAACCTGGGCACGCGTGCCCTGTTTGCCAACTACTCGGCGCTGCAAACCACCGGCAACAACATTGCCAATGCCAACACGCCGGGCTATTCACGCCAGAGCGTGGAGCTGGCCACCGCGGGCGGGCAGTCCACCGGTTCGGGCTTCTTCGGCAAGGGCGTCGATGTGGCCACCGTCACGCGCTCGCACAATCAATTCCTGACGCGTGAGGTGGCGGCCACCGGCGCGCTGGCGGCGGCCGACGCAACGCGTGCCACGCAGCTCAAGCAGCTCGAGAACATCTTCGACACCGGCGAGGCGGGCATTGGTTACGCGGCCGGCCAGTTCCTGAATGCGTTCGTGGACGTGGCGGCCAAACCGCAAGACAGCTCGGCGCGCCAGGTGGCCTTGTCGCGCGCCGATGAACTGGCCACGCGCTTTCGTGCCGCGGGCCAGCAAATCGATGCGCTGCAGTCGAGCGTCACGCTGGAGCTCAAGACATCGGCCAAGCAGGTCACCGAGCTGGCCCAGCGGGTGGCGGCCATCAACCAAAAAATAGCCGGCAGCATCGGCGCGGGGCACCAGCCCAACGACCTGCTGGACCAGCGCGACCAGCTGGTGCGCGACATCAGCAAGCACATCCAGGTCACCACCATCGCCGCCGAAGACGGCTCGATGAACCTGTTCATCGGCGGCGGCCAGCGGCTCGTGCTGGGCAGCCAGGCGTCGCAGCTGGTGACCTTGCCCGACCTGTACGACCCGACCCGTGTTCAGCTGGGCCTGAAGGAAGGCGGCGCCACCATTGCGTTGCCCGAAGGCTTGATCACCGGTGGCGCCATGGCGGGGCTGACGCGGTTTCAAAGCGTTGACCTGGTCGATGCACGCAACCTGCTCGGGCAAATGGCGGCTGCGCTGTCGGGCCGGGTGAATGAACAGCAGGCGCTGGGGCTGGACCTGCGCCAACCCGCGGGCAGCGGGGCCGACATGTTCAACGTCGGGCGGCTCCTGGTATCGCCGGCCAGCACCAATGCCAAGGTGGGCGGGGTGGACGTGGCGTCGATGATCGACGCCACCGGCGCCCGCGTTCCCACCGTCGGCCTCACCGTCACATCGCCCAGCGAACTGGAAGCGAGCGACTACGAACTGCGGGCCGACCCCGGAGGCGCCGCCGGCGCCTACCAACTCAAGCGCCTGCGCGACGGCCTGTCCAGGACCGTGGCCGCGGGCGATGTGATCGACGGCTTCCGCATCGACATCAGCGCGCCGGTGCCCGCCGCCGGCGACCGCTTCTTGCTGCAAACGGTGGGCGGCGCGGCGCGCAACATGCAGCGAGTGCTGGACGACCCGCGCGGCATTGCCGCCGCAGCGCCAGTCACCGCAACCGTGGGCACCGACAACACGGGGACCGCCAGCGTTGCGAGCATTCGCGCTGCGAGCCCCACGCTGGACCCGAACCTGCGCGCCACCCTCAGCTTCACCAGCGCCACTGGCGACTACGACTGGGAACTGCGCGACGCCAGCACCAACGCCTTGGTCAGCAACGGCAGCGCCACTTGGGCAGCCGGCGTGCCGGTCAGCCTGAACGGCTGGGAAATGAGCCTGAGCGGGGTGCCCGCCAGCGGCGACAGCGTCACGGTGCAGAGGACCGAATTCCCGGCCAGCAACAACGGCAACGCGCGCGCCCTGGTCGACTTGCGCGATGCCGCGCTGGTCGGCCAACAAACCTCGGGCGGCGCGGTCACGCAACCCGGGGTGTCGCTCACAGATGCGTATGCCAACGCGCTGGCCGACATCGGCGTGCGCGTGCAAAGCTCGAAGACGGCGGCGCAGATGTCGGCCTCCGCGGCGGCCGACGCGAAAGCGGCGAACGCCGAGTCCACCGGCGTCAACCTCGATGAAGAGGCCGCGCGCCTGATTCAATACCAGCAAAGCTACCAGGCCGCGGCCAAGATGCTGCAAGTGGCGCAGTCGGTGTTCGACACGCTGCTGCAGGCCACGTCGCGCTGAAGTGCCTAGCCAGATCACCAGGACCCGATGATGCGACTCTCCACCGCCCATTCGTACGACGCGTCGCTGGACGCGCTGACCAAGCGCCAACGTGAACTCAGCGAGTCTCAGTTGCAGCTCACCACGGGCAAGCGGGTCAACCGCGCCAGCGACGATCCGGCGGCCGCGGCAACCGCCGAACGCGCGCTGGCCAGGTCGGCTCGGTCCGAAGCCGGCCAGCGGGCCGCGCAGGCCAGCCGCACCATGATGACGCTGACCGAAAGCACGCTCGGCGAAGCCGGTGAACTGCTGCAGCAGATTCGCGAAGCGCTGGTGGCCAGCGGCAACGCTAGCTACGGCGATGCCGAGCGCCAAAGCCAGGCGCAAAAAATCGAAGGCTTGCGCGAGCAACTGTTCGCCTTGGCCAACAGTTCGGACGGTGCGGCGGGTTATCTGTTCGGTGGCCAAGGTTCCAGCCAGCCGCCGTTTGTCGATGCCCCCGGCGGCGTGCAGTTTCGCGGCACCGCGGGCGTTGCATCGACCGCCGGTGAAGACAAGCTCCCGTTGAGCGCCGACGGCCGCTCGGTGTGGCTCGCGGCGCGCACCGGCAATGGCGTGTTCGAGACCCGTGCCGTCACCAGCACCGGCACCGCCTGGGTCGATGCGGGCCAGGTCACGCAGCCCAGCGCGTTGACCGGCAGCAGCTACAGCGTGCAGTTCAGCATCGGTGCCGGCGTGACCCGCTATTCGGTGCTGCGCGACGGTGCGGCAACGGCCCAGACCAACCTGCCCTTCACGTCGGGCAAAGCCATCGAGATCGACGGCCTGAGCGTCACGATCAAGGGCAGCCCCGCCACGGGCGACGAGTTCCAGATGGTGCCGGCAAGCTCCTCCCTGAGCGTGTTCGACCTGCTCGACCGTGCCAGCACGGCCTTGAAGGCGCCGCTGCGCACCGGCGCGCAAATTGCGCAGAGCGGCGCCAACGACCTGCGCGACATCGATTCGGTGCTGGGCCAGCTGCAATCGGCGCGCGCGTTGGCCGGCGGCGAGCTGAACCGCATCGACGCTGTGGCCAGCCGGCAGGGCGGCATCAAGCTGCAGGCCGGCGTGGAGCGTTCGAACGCCGAAGACCTGGACATGGTGCAGGCCATTTCCGATTTCCAGAACCAGCAAGTCGGCTACGAAGCCGCGCTGAAGTCCTATTCCCTGGTGCAACGGATGTCGCTGTTCCAGTACTTGAACGTCTAGGGAGTCGTCGTGGCCGAGGTTTCAATCCTGAACCAGGTGACCCTGGGGTATTCACCGTTCATCGACCGTGACCACGCGGTCAGCGCCACCCGCTTGACCGTTTTCCCGCTGCAGCGCGACATGGCACTGGACGCCGGGCTGTTGCTGGAGGCCGTCAGCGAGGTCTGGCCGGCCAACGGGCCACGTGTCTCGCTCAACGTGGTCAGCGAGTCGCTGCTGACAGACTTGCTCAAGGCCAGGCCCTCGACCAACGTGATGGTTGAAATTCCGTCCTTCATGGCCAGCGACCCGGCCAACCTGGCGGCCATTCGCGCGGTGCATGCCAACGGCAATGCGCTGCTGCTCAAGGGCCGGCCCGCCAGTGAGCTGCCGCGCGAAGTGCTGCCTTGTTTCAAGTATTCGATCATCGATCTGGCCGACGACCGGCGGGCCAAATTCGGCGCCGCGCCACCGCCGCCCGGTGTGACCCGAAGCATTCAGTTTGTGCAAGGGGGCATTCACAGCGTTGCCGACATGAAGGACAGCTTTGCGCGCGGTGCGGCCGCTGTGCTGGGCTGGCCCATCGACGCCGCCGTCACGCCCGAGACCGCCGACGGCTCGCTGAAGGACCAGACCGACATGTCGGTGATCATGCAGTTGATTCAACAGGTCGACGCGGAAGACTCGATCGAGAAGATGGAGAACACGCTCAAGCGCGACCCGGCGCTGGCGTTCAAGCTGATCAAGCTCATCAACTCGGCGGCGTTTGGCATGCGGGTTGAAATCAGTTCGCTGCGGCACGCGATCATGCTGCTGGGTTTCAAGCGTTTCAAGCGCTGGCTGGCGGTGTTGCTGGCCACGGCCAGCAAGGACGCGAGCCTCAAGCCGATGATGTTTGCCGCGGTGCGGCGGGGCCTTCTGATGGAAGAGTTGGCGAGGTCCAGCGGTGACGAAGCGATGCGCAGCGAGATGTTCATCTGTGGCGTCTTCTCGCTGCTGGACCGCATGTTTCGCCAGACCTTCGGCCAACTCTTGTCGACGATTCCGGTGCCCGAGCGTGTCTTCGAAGCGCTGGTCAACAACGCCGGGCCGTTTCAACCGTATCTCGAACTGGTCAACGCGCTGGAAAGCGGCTCGTCGTTCGATCTGAAGGCGTCGGCCGAGTCCTTGATGATGGGCGTGCAAGAGATCAACCGTGCACTATTGCGCGCGTTGACCGCTGCATCGGAGATAGACTGAGCCCGTCGGCATCCAGTGCCGCAACCGCGCGGCCCCCCGATGTCTGCGCCCTGACGGGATATCGGATCTGGAATGAAACCTGCGGACAATTTGGCTGGCCCGCCGCGGCGGCCCAAGCGGCCTGGCGGGCCCGATCGGCCTGACAGCGTGGCCGCCGCAGCGCCCCTGCAGACCCTGCCGCAGGGCGTGGCAGCACCGGTTCGGCTGATCTGGGAATCGCTGATTCCGATCACCCTGCAGGACGCCTCCTTTGCGCTCGTCGATGCCAACCCGGCCTACCTTCGCTTCACCGGCCAGCCGCTGGACAAGTTGATCGGCCGCGACCCGGCGGCCTTTCAACTGCCTGGGGATCGGGCCGAAAGCTTGTTGCTGCGCGCCCGCCTCAGTGTGGAGGCAAGCCCCACTTCGGGCGTGCCGCCGCAGGCCGAGCGGCTGCTCGATGCGCGCGGCCAGGAACGTTGGTTTCGTGCCTCGCGAAGCGCGGTGACCGATCTCCAAGGGCGGGTCTTCTGGGTGTCGGTGCTGCAGGACTGCACCTCGGAGCAGGCCGAGCGTGTGCGCGCGCAGGACGCGGAAAACGAAATCGCGCATTGGTTCGACCTCAGCCCGCAAGGCATGGTGCTCTTTGATGAGACCGGGCGGATGTTGAAGAGCAACCGCGTGTTCGAGGCCCTGACCGGGCCGCCGGGCTTGAGTCTTTCGGACGCCGCGCCCGGCCTGCAACAGCTGCTGGCCTGGAGCGACACCGGCCCGGCGGCGCAGCGCCAGCCGGGTACCGATGGGTTGCAACGACAAGCCTGGTTGCCGCAGGCCGAAGGTGGGCCGCGCCATCTGCGCGCCACGCTGCGCAGCATCGCAACGGCCGACGGGCAACGCCACACCCTGGCGGTGGTCGAAGACCTGCATGTCGAAGAGGAGCGCGATCTGGCGCGCATCCAGCGTGATGCCCTGATGGAGACGGCCGGCGTCGGGCTGAGCACGTTTCAGCACAGTTCGGGCTGGGTGCGGCCGCGCCATTCGGGGGCCGGCGAGGCGCCGGCTTCGGCGCCGGCGGCGCTGCAGTCCATCAGCCGAGACCTCGTGCTGCCGGAATCGATCCCGGCGTTCGAGCGCCTTCAACAGGCATTGAGGCAGTCGCAGCGGGCCGAGGTGCGCTACGGGATTTCGCACCCGCAGTTCGGCCCGCGTTGGTTGCTCACCCGCGTGGAGCCGGCTCTGCTGGCCTCCGGCCAGCAGAGCACCTCGGTCATCACGCTCGATGTGACCGAGCAGCATCTGGCCCAGCAGCGCAACGAGCAGCTGTTGCGCGAGATGAGCACCATTCTGGAAAACACCACGGCGGGCATCGCCTACCTGCGCGGCCATGCACTGGTGCGCTGCAATCGCCGCTTCGAGGACATGATGGGCGTGCACGGCCTTCAGCCGGGCCGCCCGTTCGACGAGTTGTTCGGCCGGCACCGCCTGGGCCCGCAAATCGCCGCGCGGACGCAGCAGGCCCTGGCCCGGGGAGAAGTTTTCGAGACCGAGTTCCAGGTCGAGGCGGCCGAGACCTCGGGCGCGCAGCCGACCTGGTATGCGCTGGCGGTGCGGCGCACCGAGCCGGAATCGGACAGCATGGATGCGATCGCGGTGCTGTCCGACATCACACGGCTGAAGGCCGAACAGCGCGAGCTGGAGGCTTTGGCGCGCGACCGCGAGCTGATGTTCAGCCTGTCCGGCGTGGGCATTGCGTACGTGCGCCGGGGCGTGATCCAGCGTGCCAACGACGCCCTGGCCCAGCTGGCGGGGTGCACGGCCGAGCAGTTGGCGGGCCAGCCGCTGCAGGCGCTGTTTGCCGATGCCGAGGACTTCGAGCGGCTCTGGCCCGATGAACAGCGGGCCCTGCGCGTGCATGGCGAGTGGCTCGGCGAGCGGCCGCTGCGGCGCCTGAACGGCGAGCTGGTGTGGGTGCGCATCAGCAAGCGCCTGGTGGCAAAGGGTGACTCTAACGGCGACCCGGATGGCGACCTGATCGCGTCCTACGTCAACGTCGACGATCGGCACCGCGCCGAGCAGGCCGAGGCCGAACAGGCCGAGCGCACGCGCGCCATTCTCGACTCGGTGCTGGTGGGCATTGTCACGGTTGGCCCGCGCGGCATCGAATGGATGAACCGTTCGGCGCGCCGCATGTTCGGCGGCAATCTGGCCGACTTCATCAACCAGCCGATCAGCACGGTGGCCACGCCCGACGCCGCACACCCGTTTCGCCAGACCCACTACCGCGAGGAACTGGTCGAGGGCGAGGCGCAGACCTTCGAGTGCCGGGTCAAGGCGCTCGACGGCCGCGAGTTCTGGGTGGTTGGCAATGCGGTGGCCACGGGCCGCTTGTCGACCGGCCGGCAGCTGACCTACGCGCTGCTGGACATCGAGCGGCGCCGCCAGGCCGAAGCGCGGATTGCCGAAGCGCAGGCATCGCTGCAACGCATCATCGAGGCGGCGCCGCTGGCGATCACGCTGCGCGACGCGCGCACGCTGGGCGTGCTGCAAATCAACGAACTGGCCGCGCGCATGGCCGGGCTGCCCGCCAGCATGATCATCGGGCGCACGCCGCAGACGCTGTTCGACCCTGAACAGGCCGAGGTGATGAGTGCGGACATGCGCGCCGCGTTGGCCTCTACCGAGGTCACGACGCGTGAATACAGCGCGCCGATCGATGGCGAAATGCGCATCTGGGATGCGCGCTACCTGCCGCTGGCAGCGCCCGGCCAGCCGGCCGACCAGTTGCTGTTGGTGGCCACCGACGTGACCGAACAACGGGTGGCGCAACAAGCCAAGTTCGAAGAGGCCATCGCGCAGCGCGACATGCTGGTGCGCGAGGTGCATCACCGCATCAAGAACAACCTGCAGGGCGTGGCCGGCCTGCTGCAGCAGGTGGCGGTGCGCAAGCCCGAGGTGGCCGCTGTGATTGCCGAGGTGGTGGGCCAGGTGCAGGCGATTGCGCAGGTCTTCGGCCTGCAGGTCGGCAGCGCCGGGCCGCTGCGGGTGACCAGCGTGGTCGATGCCATCACCGCGTCGGTGCAGCGCACGTTCGGGCGGTCCATCACCCTGGCGGTGCGGGGCCACGCGCCGCGCGAGTGGGTGCTGCCCGAAGCCGAGTCGATCCCGATTGCGCTGACCCTCAACGAATTGCTGACCAACGCCGTCAAGCACAGCGTCGCCGTGCCCGAGGGCGGTTTCGAGCCGGTGAGCTGCACCCTACGCCTGAGCGACGAGGGCGTGTGCGTTGAGATCGGCAACCGTGCGCAGTTGCCCGAAGGCTTCAGCCTGGCGCGCTACCCCGGCGGGGTGTCCGGGCTGGGCCTGGTGCGCGCGCTGCTGCCGCGCCGCAGCGCCAGCCTGACGATGGAACAGCAGGGTGTTCATGTGCTGAGTTCGGTGTTGCTCGTGCCGCCCGGCGTGACGCGCCTGGACCCGGGCTGAGCCGCCCTGTCGATCGCCGACAATGGGCGCCGGCAATCATCAACTGCAAAGAGGGCCAAGCCGTGAGTGAGAAGGGCAAGATCCTGGTGGTGGACGATGACCGGCTGGTGCTGGCCACGCTGAGCTACGGCCTGTCGCAGGCGGGTTATGCGGTGATGACGGCCGACAACGGCGACGACGCCATCCTGATCGCGCGCGAACACCGGCCGGAACTGGCGCTGCTGGACATTCGCATGGAGGGCAAGAGCGGCTTCGACGTGGCTGCCTACCTGCGCGAGTACCTGCAAATACCGTTCATGTTCCTGTCCGCGTTTTCCGATGACGAGACGGTTGCGCAGGTCAAGGCGCTCGGTGCCGTGGCCTACCTGATCAAGCCTCTGGACATCGGCCAGATCGTGCCGGCGGTGGATGCGGCGTTTGCCAAGCTCGGCGCCTTGCGTTCGACCGAACCGCCCAAGACCGCCGACAGGCCGCTGCCTGGCGGGCCCGTGATGACGCAGGCGGTGGCCATGGCGGTGGGCATCCTGATGCACCGCTATTCGCTTGCCCGCGGCCCGGCGCTGGAGAGGCTGCAGCGCATGGCCCAGGCGCAAGGCCAATCCTTGCCGGATGAGTCCGAACGCTTGATCGCCGCGGTCGAGGTGCTGGCGCTGCCTTCGACCTACTGAGCGCGCCCCGTCGCCGCGTGGGCACCGTTTCGCGGTGCCAAGGTGAAGTGGAATTGCGCACCCTGGCCGGGCTCGGCCTGGGCCCAGATCTCACCCCCGTGGCGGCGCACGATGCGGCGCACCGACACCAACCCGACGCCCGTGCCCTGAAATTCACTCGCGCTGTGCAAGCGCTGGAACGCGCCGAACAGCCGATCCGCAAAACGCATGTCGAAACCGGCGCCGTTGTCGCGCACGGTGAACGCCACCCGCGGTTCTTGCGTGTTGCGCTCAAACCAGATTTGCGCGTCGCTGCGCTTGCCGGTGTACTTCCAGGCATTGCCCAGCAGGTTTTCGATCACCATGCGCAGCAGCGTCGGGTCGCCCTGTACCTGCATGTCGGATTCGATGTGCAGGTTCACCTGCCGCTGCGGTGTCTGGCGCCGCAGGTCTTCGGCCACATACGCGGCCAACTGCGACAGGTTGACGGGTTGGCGTTCGAGCGGCTTGGCCGACAGCTGCGACAGGCCGAGCAATGCGTCGATCATGCTGCTCATGCGCGCCGCGGCGCCGAGCACCCGGTCCAGGTGGTCGTTGCCGATGCGGTCGAGCCCGTGGCCGTAGTCTTCCTTCAGGATCCGGGTGAAACCTTCGACAACCCGGATCGGCGCCCGCAGGTCGTGCGAGATCGTGTAAGCGAACGACTCGTCGGAACTGTCGCTCAAGGCTTCGGCGGCCGTCGCCTGCGCCGCGGGAGGGCGGGCGTCGGCGACCGCCGCGTCGGGCGGGCCGTGCTCTCGCACGATGCCCAGGTAACCGTCGAAGCGGCCTTGCGCGTTGGTCAACGCGGTGGCGCGCAGCCAGGCCGGTTGCGTCCCACCGTCGGCCGACGCCACGCTCACTTCGATGCCGTCCAGCGGCGCATGGGCGTCGAGTTGCGCGCGCAGCGCGGTTTCGATCGGGGTGGGGAACTGCTCCCAGAGCGACTGCCCCGCCGTGCGCCGCGACCATTGCGACGCTGCCGAACCAGCGGGCGGCCGAATTCGCGTGATGCGATGCTGGGCGTCGCTGCGCCACAGCCACACGTCGAGCAGGTTGCCCAGGCTGTGCAATTGCACCTGGGCCTGGTGAAGGCGTTGCGCGCTGGCGCGTTGGCGCAGTGCCAACCAGACCACGGTGCTGCCCAGCGCGACCAGCGCGACCAGCAGCGCGGCGACGAGCCCGGACCCTGCGGCGCCGCCGGCAGAAGGCAGGGCCGCCTGGGCTCGCGCGGTGTTCGAAGCGACCAGCGCCGCCCACACGGCGTTGTGAAGCAGACTGGACAACGCCACCTTGCCGCCATGACCGCCGGTGTCCATCGTGTCCGTGCACTGCATCGGCCGAATTGTAAGGAGCCGTCTCGGTGGATTCGGGGGTGCCGCCGGCTCAAAACGGTTCAAGTTGTGCAGCTTGCAGCCGAAAAGTCCAGTGCGTGTCCTCGCAATCACACAACCCTGGACCTTGCGTTTTGTCTTTCGTCATGAGATCCCTGCTGTCAAGACTCGCGATCTGGTGGGCCGCCCTGGCGGCCGGCCTGGCCCTGTTGCTGCCTGTCCCGCTGGGAAGCTGGGTGGCCGCTGTGGCCGTGGCGGCGGCCGCGCTGGCGCTGTTGATTGGACGCAGCGAGAAGCACCTGCCCGAGGGGACCGTGGCAGAGCCGGCGCCTGCCTGCGCGGTCGAGGACGCGGGACGGCTGGAGACAGGCGCCGCGGCGGTGCGCAGTGGGGACCCTGCCGGCGTGCTTGACCAGAACACCCTGAATCTCTTGTGCGAACTGGACCCGAACGGTGTCAACCGGCTGCTCGAACGGGTGCTCAAGGCGTTCGAGAGCTCGGCGACGCGCCTGATCCCTCCGCTGCGTGAAGGGCTGCGCACCGGCGACCTGAATGGGGTGCGGCAGGTGGCGCACACATTGCGGTCGGCGTCGGCCAGCATCGGGGCCGTCAAGCTGTCGCAGTTGTGCGCTCAAATCGAACGGCAGATCCGTGCCGGCCAGAGCGACGGCCTGGACACCCTTGTCAAGGCGATGGTCGCGGAGATCGACGTCGTGCTCAGCGTCTTGCGCAGCCTGCCGGCCACCCGAACATGAACACCCCTCCCGCCCCCAGCAAGACCCGCGCCGTGGAGCGCCCCAAGGTGCTGCTCGTCGATGACGACGAAGTCAACCTGCTGTTGACCTCGATCGCGTTGCGGGATCGCGGGTACGACATCACGGAAGCGAACAGCGGCAAGCGCGCCCTGGAGTTGCTCTCGAAAAGTGTGCCCGATGTGGTGCTGCTCGACGCGCTGATGCCCGGCCTGGATGGCTTTGAGACCTGTCGAATGCTGCGTGGCATGCCGGGTGCCGCATCCCTGCCAGTGCTGATGCTCACCGGGCTGGATGACGATGCGTCCATCACCCACGCCTACGAAGCCGGTGCGACCGACTTCATCGTCAAGTCCATGCAATGGACGCTGCTGGCCGGGCGCCTGGGCTACTTGCTGCGCGCCTCAAGCGCGCGCCTGGAGCTGGAGCGCAGCAAGTCCAGGCTCGCCAGGGCGCAGGACCTGGCGCGCATGGGCAGCGTCGATTGGCGCCCCAGCCAGGGTGCGCCCGAATTCTCTGCGGAGGGCCTGCGCGTGCTGGGCCTGAGCCGGGACGACACACCCGGCTTTCGTGCCTTGCTGCGCATGGTGCCCAAGGAAGACCGCGGCATGTTGGTCGGCATGTTCAAGGAAATCCTGCTCCACAGCTCGGTGCTGGACACCGACGTGACGGTGATCCTGGCTGACGGCAGGCAGCGCGTCATCCACACCGAGGCCGAGCCCGAATTCAATGAGCATGGCAAGCTGCGGGGCTACAGCGGCATCGTGCAGGACGTGACCGACCGGCGGATTGCCGAGGACAAGATTCGCCATCTGGCGAACTACGACACCCTGACCGGCCTGCCCAACCGGCGCCAACTGATCTGGCGCGGCGAGCGCGCGCTGGACCACGCGCGCCGCCTGAACCACCGCTTCGCTTTTCTGCTGATCGATCTGGACCGTTTCAAGATCGTCAACGACACGCTCGGCCACGCCGCCGGCGACGAGTTGCTGCTGGAGGTGGCGCGCCGCCTGCGCTTGTGCGTGCGCCATTCCGACCAGGTGGTCGAGGCCGCGCTCGAATCCGCCGGCTCGCGCGCCCACCCGACGCTGGAGGCGGTGGGGCGATTGGGCGGCGACGAATTCATCGCGCTGCTGCCCGAGGTGGCCGACGAGGCCGAGGCCGAACGCGTTGCGCAGCGCATTGTCCAGGCGATGCGCGCGCCGATCATCGTCGGCGACCAGGAGTGCTTCGTCACCGCCAGCGTGGGCATTGCGATGTACCCGCGCGATGGCCTGCAGGTGGTCGAGCTGATGCGCAATGCCGATGTGGCGATGTACGCCGTCAAGGCCGACGGGCGCAACGCCGCCGCTTCGTACCGGCCGGCGCTGGCGGGCAAGGGCCGCGAAAAGCTGGAGCTTGAAAGCGCGCTGCACAAGGCCCTGGAGCGCAATGAACTGGTGCTGCACTACCAACCCAAGATGGACCTGCGCGGCGCGCGCATGGTGGGTGTGGAAGCGCTGATGCGCTGGCAGCGCGGCACGGTGCTGGTGCCGCCCGGCGACTTTATTCCGCTGGCCGAGGAGACCGGGCTGATCGTCGAGATGAGCGCATGGGCCCTCCGCGAGGCGGCGCGTCAATCACGCGTGTGGAAGGATCGTTTCGGGTTTTCCGACTCGATTGCCGTCAACCTGCCGAACCGCCTGTTCGAGCGCCACGACCTGGCGGCTCAGATCGAAGACGCCGTGCAGGAGCATGGGCTCGCGCACAGCGCCATCATGCTGGAGATCACCGAGACCGGCCTGATGAAAGACCTGCACCACGTCATGCCGACTTTGCAGCGCCTGAAGGAAATTGGCGTGCAGATCTCCATCGACGACTTCGGCACCGGCTACTCTTCGCTCTCCTACCTGACCTCGTTGCCCCTTAGCGAACTCAAGATCGACCGCTCGTTCGTGCGCGACTTGGGGCTGACGCAGCAAAGCTCGGCCATCGTCACCGCCATCGTCGCGCTGGCCCGGTCGCTGGGTCTGCGCGTGGTGGCCGAGGGTGTCGAAAACGTGCGCCAGATGCAGGCCTTGCGCCGGCTGGGTTGTGACCTGATGCAAGGTTTCCTGTTCAGCAAGCCGCAACGGCCGGACGACCTGGAAACCTGGTTGCACCAGACGCTGCATTCGAGGCAGGCGCCCTGGATCGCGGCCAACGCCGAGTTTGCTTTGGCGCATCCCTTTGTCCAGTCGGCTCCGTTCGACAAGCACCAGCGTGTCGCGTGAAGCGGCGGCCGCGCAGCTTGTTGCTTGACGTACTTTCATGACCGTGATACTGCGCCCTCCAGCCCCCGCCAATGTGCCCGGCGCGTCGGTGGCGCAACGCGCCAAGAACGCGCTGCGGCGCTTGGCGCTGGACAAACTCGAACCCACCCCTGAAAACTACGCCCTCGCGTATCGAATGGAGTCCGGCGGCGCCCGGCCTCCCGCGTTGCCAGCCCCCGCGCTGGTGCTGGTTCAACGCCTGGCCGTGCGCGCGATGGGAGACGACGGAGAAGCGCGCGCCAACCACTTTTGCAAGGCGCTGTCCGAAGGTCTGTGGGAGCAGGCCGATTCGCTGCTTGGGGACGCTGGCCAGGATGGCCGGCAACTCGCGGAGCTGATCGATCGTGTGGCGCGTGGCATGGAGCGGGGCGGCCGGCAGTGGACCCTGGCGCGCAAAAAGGAAAGCCTGCAACGTGTTCTGGACGGCAGCCGCGCCGATGCACGCCGCATGCAGCAACGCCTGAGCCAGCTGGTGGGGCGGTGGGAGTCTGACACGCCGGACGAGCCGGTGGAGACCGGGGCGGCCGGCCGCCTCGACTCTGCCGAAGCATCGGCGCCGACAGCGCTGCCGCCGATGGACGCCGCGGCCAGCCCAGCGCCGGAATTGGCGTGGGATCGATTGCTGACCCACCTTCTGGCCACGCTGACCGAAGCCCTGCCGCAGACCGAACCCTCCGGCAAAGCCGCCGCCCAGCAACTGGGGGACGTGGCGCAGCGCATCCGCGGCCAAGGGGCGACGCCCGCGCTCGTCGACGAGCTGGCCGGGCATTGCCAGGACGCCGCGCGCTTGCTTCAGCATCGCCATCACCTCATTGAGCAGCTCGGCGGCTTGTGTCACGAGCTGACGGCCAGCCTGACCGAGCTGGCCGAGGACGACAGTTGGGCCAAGGGCCAATGCGAGGCGATGCGCACGACCCTGGAAGACGGCATCACGGCGCGCGGCGTGAAGTCGGTCACCGAGCTGCTGCGCACCACGCGCGACCGGCAGCGCCAGATGCGGCTGGAGCGCAACCGCGCGCGCGACGCGCTCAAGTCGCTGATCACCCGCATGCTCAGCGAGCTCGGCGAGCTGGGCGAGCAGACCGGCCGTTTCCACGAAAACGTGGGTCGCTATGCCGACGTCATCGAGCAGTCGGAATCGCTGGAGACGCTGACCGGCGTGGTGCGCGAGATGGTGGAAGAGAGTCACAGCGTGCAGACGCTGGTGGCGCTGACCCAGCAACGCCTGAGCGATGAACACACCAAGGCGCGCGACCTGACCCAACGCGTGAGCGTGCTGGAAGGCGAGCTGCACCGTTTGTCGGGCGAGGTCTCGACCGACCAGCTCACGCAGGTGGCCAACCGGCGCGGTCTGCTGCGCGACTTTGAGGCCGAGTGCCACCGAATGCAGCGCCATGGCGGGAACCTGGCGATGGGCCTGCTGGACATCGACAACTTCAAGCGTTTGAACGACGAGCTGGGCCACAACGCCGGCGATGAGGCACTGAAGTCGCTTGCCGCTTTGGTGAAGACGAGCCTGCGCCCCACCGACACGGTGGCCCGCTACGGCGGCGAGGAATTCGTGGTGCTGCTGCCCCAGACGTCGGTGCCCGATGCCCAGCAAATCCTGGCCCGCTTGCAGCGCAACCTGAGCAGCGGCCTGTTCATGCACGAGCACAAGAACGTCATGGTCACGTTCTCGGCCGGCGTGACGGGCTACCGCAGCGGCGAGCGCATCGAGGACGCACTGGAGCGTGCCGATCAGGCGCTCTTCGAGGCCAAGCGCACCGGCAAGAACCGAACCTGCGCTGCGTGAACCGCGCCTGTGAGCGCGCGGCCTGAAGGGATCCGCTGAACCGTTTTTTCAGCGCGTCTTTGCCTCCGCGCCGGCATGCGCCACCGCCAGCGCCGTCATGTTGACGACGCGCCGCACTGTCGCCGACGGCGTCAGGATGTGCGCCGGCGCATTCACGCCCAGCAAGATCGGCCCCACCGTGACACCGTGACCGCCGGTCATCTTCAGCACGTTGAACAAGATGTTGGCCGCATCCAGGTTGGGGCAGACCAGCACGTTGGCGGCGCCGGCCAGCGTCGAGCCGGGCATCAGCACATGGCGCAGCTCGTCGCTCAGCGCCGCGTCGCCATGCATCTCGCCATCGGCCTGCACGTCGGGCATGCGTTGGACGAACAGGTCGCGCGCGGCCCGCATCTTCAGCGCCGAAGGCCGCTTGCTGCTGCCGTACATCGAGTGCGACAGGAACGCCACCTTGGGCGGCAGGCCGAAGCGCCGCACCTCTTCGACCGCCAGCGCGGCAATGTCGGCCAAGGCTTCAGCGTTCGGGTCGTCGTTGACAAAGGTGTCGGTGATGAACAGCGTGTGCTTGTCCAGCATCAGCGCGTTCATCGCGGCAAAGGCGCGGGCACCGGGGCGCAGGCCGATGACTTCCTTCACATGGTCCAGGTGGCCGTCGAAGCGGCCGACCAGGCCGCACAGCATCGCGTCGGCGTCGCCCAGGTGCACCATCAAGGCGGCGATGGTGGTGTTGGAGCGGCGCACCACCGCCTTGGCCATCTCGGGCGTCACGCCGTCGCGCGCGTTCAGCGCGTGATAGGCCTCCCAGTACTGGCGGAAGCGAGCGTCGTCTTCGGGGTTGACGACCTCGAAGTCACGCCCGCTGCACAGCCGCAGGCCGGCACGCTCGATGCGCGCGATGATCACCGCCGGCCGGCCGATCAGGATCGGCCTGACCAGTTGTTCGTCCAGCGCCACTTGCACCGCGCGCAGCACGCGCTCGTCTTCGCCCTCGGCGTAGGCGACCCGCTTCGGGTTGGCGCGCGCGGCCGTGAATACGGGCCGCATGAACATGCCGGTGTGCGTGACGAAGCGGGTCAGCGACTGGCGGTAGGCATCCATGTCTTTGATCGGACGCGTGGCCACGCCCGACGCCAATGCGGCCTGCGCCACGGCAGGCGCGATGCGCAGGATCAGGCGTGAATCGAACGGGGTGGGAATGATGTAGTCGGGCCCAAAGCGCAGCTCGCGCCCGGCGTAGGCGGTGGCCACTTCGGCGCTGATCTCGGCCTTGGCCAGGTCGGCGATTTCGCGCACGCAGGCCACCTTCATCGCTTCGGTGATGGAGGTGGCGCCACTGTCCAGCGCGCCGCGAAAGATGTACGGGAAGCACAACACGTTGTTGACCTGGTTCGGGTAGTCCGACCGGCCGGTGGCGATGATGCAGTCGGGCCGCACTTGCTTGGCCAGCTCGGGGCGGATCTCGGGTTCCGGGTTGGCCAGCGCCAGGATGATGGGCTGCCTGGCCATCGACTTCACCATGTCGGCAGTCACCGCACCGGCGGCCGAGCAGCCCAGCAACACGTCGGCGTCCATCATCACATCGGCCAGCGTGCGCGCCGGGGTTTTTTGCACATAGCGCTGTTTCGATTCGTCCAGCCGGTCTTCGCGTTTGTTGTGGATGACGCCTTTGGAGTCGCACATGAACACGTTCTCGCGCTTCACGCCGAGTTCGATCATCAGGTCCAGGCAGGCGATGGCCGCGGCACCGGCACCCGAGACCGCGATCTTCACCTCGCCGATCTTCTTGCCCACCAGCTCCAGCCCGTTCAGCAAGGCCGCCGCCGAGATGATGGCGGTGCCGTGCTGGTCATCATGGAAGACCGGGATCTTCATGCGCTCGCGCAGCTTCTTCTCGATGTAGAAGCACTCGGGCGCCTTGATGTCTTCCAGGTTCACGCCACCCAGCGTGGGTTCGAGCGCAGCGATGATGTCGACCAGCTTGTCGGGGTCGCGCTCGGCCAGTTCGATGTCGAACACGTCGATGCCGGCGAACTTCTGGAACAGGCAGCCTTTGCCCTCCATCACCGGCTTGCCCGCCAGCGGGCCGATGTCGCCCAGCCCCAGCACCGCCGTGCCGTTGGTCACCACCCCCACCAGGTTGCCGCGCGAGGTGTATTCAAACGCCAGCGACGGATCAGCCTCGATCGCCAGGCACGCGTAGGCCACGCCGGGCGAGTACGCCAGCGACAGGTCGCGCTGGTTCGACAGCGGCTTGGTCGGCGCCACCGAAATCTTGCCGCGGGTGGGTGAGCGGTGGTATTCGAGCGCGGCCTCGCGCAGGGCTTGCTCGGCGGGGGAAAGATCGGTGCTGGCCTTTTTCATCATGCGTCTCCGGACCCAGGGGGACGACGATGTTGCGCCAATGCGCACAGGGTGGCAACTGGTGCAATGCCCGGCGCCGACCAGGCTGCTGCCCGTAGCGCTACGCAATCCATTTGCGCGACGCTCCAGCTCTGCCTGGTCGCGCATGACGCCTCACGGCAAGGCAAGAAGCCGGCACCGCAAGAACACACCGCAAGACCCCGCGTTGAAGGTAAGGCGACTTTGCATTACTATGCCGACCTCAACGCTGCGAGGAAGCGAGCATGGCCACATTGACGGTTACTGCACGAGGGCAGGTGACATTTCGGAAGGAAGTGCTGCAACACCTTGGTATCAAGCCGGGCGAGAAGATTGAGCTGGACCTGCTGCCAGACGGCCGCGGCGTGCTCAAAGCGGCCCGGCCCACCGGAACGATCAGCTCGTTTGTCGGCTTGCTTGCTGGCCGGACCAAGAAGGTGGCCACCGTCGAAGAAATGAACGAAGCGGCGGCGCGTGGCTGGGCCGGCAAGAAGTGAAGCTTGTTGTCGATACCAACGTTCTGGTTCGCGCTGTCGTTCGCGACGATGCGGCACAAGCGCGAGTCGCCGCCAAGGTCTTGAACGAAGCCGAGGTGATCGCAGTTGCATTGCCGTGTCTGTGCGAGTTCGTGTGGGTGCTGCGCAAGGTCTACAGCTTCCAAACCGAGGACGTAGCGGCTGCGATCCGTGCACTGCTTGCCGCAGCCAATGTTCAAGTGAACAGGCCCGCGGTGGAGGCCGGCCTGTCGATGCTCGAAGCGAACGGAGACTTCGCCGATGGCGTTATTGCCTACGAAGGAACCTGGCTGGGCGGCGAAACCTTCGTTTCTTTTGACAAACAGGCGGTTGCCTTGCTGAGCGCGCACGGCCAGCCCGCGCGACTCCTCTGAGTGCGCAACCATACCGCTGTGCCGACAACCGATCGAATCGAATGCGCGCGCGAAGAAGAACGCGAGGCCTGTCGCCAAGACGGCATCAGAGGATGGTAGGAGTACCAGCGAGCCGGCCTGCACGCGACAGCCAAGGAAGTGGACGCATGGCCCGCAAGCTGGGGCGCCGTCAAAGGGGCGCGACCTCAAGGGGCATCTTTCGGTGTGGGCCAGAGGCAATTGGCGAATGACCTTCACCTTTGACGGCGCGGACGCTGTGCTGGTGGACTATCAGGACGACCACTGAAAACGGAGCAACGACGATGGCACGCATGTTCAACCCCCCCGCACCCCGGCCTGACGCCGCGCGACGACGTTTTGCCCGCGCTGGGTCTCACCGTCACCCAGGCCGCGCAACAGCTTGACGTGTCGCGCGTCACGCTGTCGCGCGTGCTGAATGGCCGTGCCGCCATTTCGCCTGAGATGGCCTTGCGCATCGAGGCATGGCTGGGTGTGAAGCGCGGAGGCGAGGCCCGCCTGTGGCTGGCAGAGCAAAGTGCTTATGACGTGTGGCAGGCCGCCCAGCGATTCAAAGCCAAGCCGATGCAGGTTCAACCGGCGCCCGTGATCGCTTGACCGACCATGCAAGCATCCCGCCCGCACGATGAAACGGTGGTTGACCTGCTGAAGGCCGACCCCGAGTTCGCCGCCGTGTATCTCGCCGCCGCAATTGACGAAGCCGAGCAAGCCGGCGGGCAAAACGCCTTGCTGGCCGCGTTGCGACAGATTGACGAGGCGCAGGGCCCAATTCACCCCTGAGCCGTTGCAAGGCCGCAATCCAGCCACCCGACGCGAACGGTTGACGATGAACCGCCTGCTCGCCTTTTGCTACGGCAGCCACCCCGACCACCGGGGCCGAATGCTGGCCGAAATTCTTAAACAGGACGACCTGTGGTTTGAGCTGACGCACGACTGCATCCAATGGCTGTTCCCGCTCACATTGCGGCATCGATGCCACTGCCCGGAAGTTCTGGCGCGAGGCTGCTGCGCACACGCGGCCTGAATCGAAGGGGTGCCATGACCGACGACCATGACGATGATGAGCGGCCCGTTCTCGTCCAGTTCGAAGACGACATCGGCGCGCCATTTGATGAGTGGACTCCCGCTCAGTTGCGGAACTCACTCAGGGTCTTGGGCCCTGCATTTGATGACGTTCTGGAGCGGTGCCACAGCGCCGAACGTCGGCTTGCTTGGACAAAGCGAAAGCACCAAGATTGCCGTGCCCGACTTGCCAAGTTGCTGCCGAAGTCCAAGCTGGTGCCAAGCAGGAGGTTAACCGGCAATGCACTTGAAAGCATGCTCAAGGGTTTGCCTTTCAGGCCGCCATCGAAACGCGGCCGCAAGCTACGCCTCAACGTGAGTACTGAGATGCTTCTAGACGCGGTGAGGATTGGCAAAGAAAAATTCGGTGACCGTACCGAGAGGGACGCACTGCGGGCGTACGTTCCCTATCTCCTATTGCTGAACGACCGCCATTCCGCTGGAGGCATTATCGAGAACTTGGTAGAAAACGCTCAAAAGCGAACTAGCGAGGAACGTGCGCGCGTTCGGAAAAGCAAGTCGGATATCGAGAAGTCCGGCTGAATTTCCGAACGACACCAAAGCCAACATTGAATCCTATTCATCTACTTGCCGAAAGGCAAAAAGACGCGGATTCATGCCAAGCGATGTTGAAGTCTTTCCACCCCTCGCCTCGGTGGAACTTGGGGCTAGACGCGCGAATCCGGCATGCCGCCGCCTCTTCTCGTTGCAGCCGCGCCGCGCGATACTGCCTCTGTCCCGCAACCACCAGGAGAACCCATGATGGCCCCAACCCAAGAGGAATTCGACGCCTACATGGCCGCGCTAAAGGCGCACCTCGATGCGACGAAGGCATACACAGAAGCATTGGAGTTGGCGCTAAATCCATTCGGGCTGCACACTGCACAAGAGATCGAGGAGAAGATCCAGGCGAAGGCGCAAGCGCTGCGCCCACTGCTCGATGACATGATGGGGAAGGCCACTTTCACGCGATGCCTCGGAAAGCAGGAAAAGCTGTAGTCGCCCGGAATGCCTGGAAGGGAGGGGTGCGGCCAATTCTCAAGGAACTGGCGCGCGCCCTTCGTGAGCAACTGCACAACCTAGATGCCGCCTAGGACCCCGCCCTAGGAGTAGCCTCCCACGCTCAACCGATGCCATCACTGAGGAGGACCCCACATGAGGTTTCTAGCGCTTGCTCTGGTGGTCGTGGCTGGCTGTGCCCGCACATCCGATGTCGTGCCCACCGGTGACGGGGCCTACATGGTCTCCGCCCATGGGGTCATGGGCTATTCGTCTGGGGGCGAGCAGAAAGCAAAGGCCTTCAGGGCGGCCGAAGCATTCTGCAAGGAGAAGGGGAAATCGTTTCAGACCATCGCTGAAGCGGACACCCCTGGCGGGTTTGGCCGCGTTGCGTCGGGTGAGGTGCGGTTTCGCTGCGTGTAGTGACGAAAGCGGAAGAGCCTCAACAGGCGCCCGCCGCTACGCCGGGTTCATCAGCGGCCGTCGCGGAGTTTCGCAAACCGTCTTACCTCCGCCCTCACATCCGGCCCCAGAAAGACAAATGGGTTAGCGGGTTTTGACCTGCTAACCCCTGCCATTTCTTGGTGCCGGCGAGAAGAGTCGAACTCCCGACCTTCGCATTACGAATGCGCTGCTCTACCAACTGAGCTACGCCGGCCCACCGCTTCTGAGCATGGCTCAGCGTGGCTAAAGGCGCATTTTAGCCCATGGATCGGGCGCGCCTACTTGAGCTTGAACGCCGCCAGCTTCTTCGCCACCGCCACGTTTTTCAAGGTGACGTACACCGGCAAACCGTCCTTGTACTTCGGCGCGTCCTCACCCTGAATCAGCGGCCGCAGGTAGCGTTTGCATTTGTCGGTGATGCCGAAGCCGTCTTGGGTGATGAAGTCGCGCGGCATGAACTTCTCGACGTTGGCGACCTGGGCCAGCGGCACCATGCCGATTCTGTATTTGTACGGCGAGTCGCTGATGCGGTCGACCGTGGGCATCACCGCGTTGTGGCCCTTCAGCGCCAACTCGACCGCGCGTTGGCCCAACTCATAAGCTTGCCTCACGTCGGTCCTCGACGCCACATGGCGTGCGGCGCGCTGCAAATAATCGGCCACGGCCCAATGGAATTTGTGGCCCAAGGCTTGGCGGACCATGTTGGCGACCACCGGCGCGGCGCCACCGAGCTGGGCGTGGCCGAAGGCGTCGCGCGAGCCTTGTTCGGCGAGGAACGTGCCGTCGGCGTTGTGGCAGCCTTCGGAGACGATCACACTGCAGTAGCCGTGCTGCTTGACCAATTTGTCGACGCGAGCCAGGAACGCCGCCTGGTCGAACGCGATCTCGGGGAACAGGATCACGACCGGGATGCCGTGATCTTCGACCAGGCCGCCGGCCGCGGCAATCCAGCCGGCGTGGCGGCCCATCACTTCCATCACGAACACCTTGGTCGAGGTGGCGCACATCGAACGCACGTCGAACGATGCCTCCAAGGTGGACACCGCCACGTATTTGGCCACCGAGCCGAAGCCGGGGCAGCAGTCGGTGACGGGCAGATCGTTGTCGATGGTCTTCGGAACATGGATCGCCTGGAGCGGATAGCCCATGCTTTCAGACAACTGGCTGACCTTGAAGCAGGTGTCGGCCGAGTCGCCGCCGCCGTTGTAGAAAAAAACGCCGATGTCGTGCGCCTTGAACACCGCGATCAGGCGTTCGTACTCGCGCTTGTTGGCTTCCAGCGATTTGAGCTTGAACCGGCACGAGCCGAACGCACCCGACGGGGTATAGCGCAGCGCTTCGATCGCCGAGCTTGATTCCTTGCTGGTGTCGATCAGGTCTTCGGTCAGCGCGCCGATGATGCCGTTGCGGCCGGCCAGCACCTTGCCGATTTTGTCTTTGTGCGCTCGCGCGGTCTGGATCACGCCGCACGCCGATGCATTGATGACGGCCGTGACGCCGCCGGACTGTGCATAGAAGGCGTTCTTCTTCGCCATGGTGTGAATTTCCCCTTGTCTTGATTTGCGCGGTCAATCTTTGATGGCGTGCGACACGATCTCGCGCACGCCGTCGGACAGCTCGCTGCGCGCGGCGACTCGGCCAATCGCTTCGCGGGCGGCGCTGCGGTACGGCTCAGTCAGGCGGCTCCAGCGGTCCATCACCCTGGCGATGCGGGCGGCCAGCTGCGGGTTGATGGCGTCGAGTTCGAGCACACGTTCGGCCCAGAACACATAGCCCGCCGCATCGGCGCGGTGAAACGCCGCCGGGTTGTGGGTGCACAGCGACGAGATCAGGCTGCGCGCCCGGTTCGGGTTGGCGAGCGTGAAGTCGGGGTGGGCCAGCAAGGCCTTGACCTTGGCGAACACCCGGCCGTCTTTCTCCGGCGCCATGGCCTGCAGTGCGAACCACTTGTCCAGCACCAAGGGGTCGTTCTCGAACAGCGCGTGGAAGCGTTGCAGCGCGGGGGTTGCCAGCTCGTGGTGCGCGTCCAGCAGCGCGCCCAACGCGCCTTGCCGGTCGGTCATGTTGGCGCTGTCCTTGAAGCGCTGGTAGGCCCGCCCCGGCCACACCGAATCGTTGCGCGTGCTTGCGTCCAGGCACAACATGCCAAGCGCCAGGTTGGCCAGTGCGCGACGGCCCGAAGAGACCGGGTCGGGCGAGTAGCCGCCGCTGACCTGGTGCGCCTCAAAGGCCCAGACCCAATCGTCGCGCAAGGCTTGGGCCAGCTGCTGTTTCATGGCCTCGCGCGCGGCGTGGATGCGCTGCGGGTCGACGCTGTCGAGTTGCTCGGCCACATAGGTTTCGCTGGGCGGGGTGAGTACCAGTTCTTTGAACGCAGCGTCCAGCGCCGGGTGGCGCAGCACGCCGCGCATCGCTTCGGTGAAGCCGCTGTCCAGGGGGGCATCGACCTCGCCATGAACGGCGGCGAGCAGGCGCTTGAGCGCCAGGCGCTGGCCGGCCTCCCAACGGTTGAAGGGGTCGGGATCGAAGCTCAGCAGCGTCAACAGATCGGCATCGGTGAGCGCATCGACCAGCACCACCGGCGCCGAGAAGCCGCGCAACAGCGACGGCACCGGCTCCACGTCAACGTTGACGAAGGTGAAGAAGCTGCGCGCCTCTTGCAGCACCAGCACGCGCTCGGTGGCGGCCGTGGGCGGCTCGTCTTCCAGTTGCAGGGGCAGCGCGCGGCCGTCGCGTGCCAGCAGGCCCAGCGCCACCGGTATGACGTACGGCAGCTTTTCCGGCTGGCCAGGCGAGCGTTCGCAGCGTTGTTCGATGCCCAGCGTGTAGGTGCGCGTCGGCGCGTCATAGCGCCCACGCGCGCTGATGCGTGGCGTGCCGGCTTGCGAGTACCAGTGCTTGAACTGCGCCAGCGTGCGCTGCAGTTCGCTGGCCGGGTTGGCGTCTGCCATGGCCTGCGCAAAATCATCGCAGGTCACGGCCTGGCCGTCATGGCGCTCGAAATAAAGGGCCATGCCTTTGGCGAACCCGTCGCGGCCCACCAGGGTTTGCATCATGCGCACGACCTCGGCGCCCTTCTCGTAGACCGTGGCGGTATAAAAATTGTTGATCTCCACATAGCTGTCGGGGCGCACGGCATGCGCCATCGGCCCGGCGTCTTCGGGGAACTGCATCTGGCGCAGGTTGCGAACGTCCTCGATGCGCCTGACCGCACGCGCCGTGGCCGACGGAGAGAAGGAGCCGCCAGCGCCGCCAGCAGCGCCCACGGGGCCGGCCATGTCCTGGCTGAACTCCTGGTCGCGAAAGACCGTCAGGCCCTCCTTCAGGCTGAGCTGAAACCAGTCGCGGCAGGTGATGCGGTTGCCGGTCCAGTTGTGAAAGTACTCGTGCCCGACCACCGATTCGATCGCGGCGAAGTCGGCATCGGTGGCGGTGGCCGGGTTGGCCAGAACATACTTCGTGTTGAAGATGTTCAGGCCCTTGTTCTCCATCGCGCCCATGTTGAAGTCGCCGACCGCGACGATCATGAAACGCTCCAGGTCCAGCGGCAGCTTGAAGCGCGCCTCGTCCCACACCACCGAGGCAACCAGCGAGTTCATCGCGTGTTCGGTCTTCTCCAGGTCGCCGCGCCGAACGTACACCTGCAGCAGATGGTTCTTGCCGGCGCGCGTGCGGATGTGCTGCTCGCGCACCACCAGGTCGGCCGCCACCAGCGCGAACAAGTAGCTGGGTTTGGGGAACGGGTCGTGCCACTTGGCAAAGTGGCGTCCGTTGTCCAGTTCGCCTTGTTCCACCAGGTTGCCGTTGGACAGCAGCACCGGGTAGGCGGCCTTGGGCGCGCGCAGCGTGACGCTGTAGACGGCCATCACATCGGGCCGGTCCAGGAAGTAGGTGATGCGGCGAAAGCCTTCGGCCTCGCACTGCGTGAAGAAGCCGCCCCCCGAGGTGTACAGCCCGCTGAGCTGGGTGTTCTTGTCGGGCGCGCAGGTGTTGCGCACTTCGAGCGTGAACGGGCCTTCGGGCAGGGTGTCGATTACCAACACGCCGTCTTCATGCCGGAACGACACCGACTGGCCGTTCGCCTGCACGCGCGTGAGGTTGAGATCTTCGCCGTGCAGGCGCAGCGGCTGCGCCTGCAGGGCCGCCAGGTCCGGGTTTCGCTCGATCCGCATGCGGTTGATCACCATGGTCTTGGCGGGATCGAGGTCGAAAGTGAGGTCGACCGAGCGGATCCAAAAAGCCGGCGGGGTGTAGTCCTGGCGGCGTATCAGCGGGGAGCTGCCTTCACGCATGGGGGGCTGCTTTCGTTGGGAAACAAGGGTGGTTGGAGGGCATCACACGCCCATCTTCAGACTGGCTTCGATGAACGGGTCCAGGTCGCCGTCGAGCACCTTCTGTGTGTTGCTGATCTCCACGTTGGTGCGCAGGTCCTTGATGCGGCTTTGGTCCAGCACATAGCTGCGAATCTGGTGGCCCCAGCCGACGTCGGTCTTGGTGTCTTCGAGCTTTTGCTGTGCGGCCATGCGGATGCGCATCTCGTGCTCGTACAAACGCGAGCGCAACATCTGCCAGGCCTCGTCGCGGTTGCGGTGCTGTGAGCGGTCGTTCTGGCACTGCACGACGATGTTGGTCGGGATGTGCGTGAGCCGCACCGCCGAGTCGGTCTTGTTGATGTGCTGGCCGCCGGCGCCGCTGGCGCGGAACGTGTCGGTGCGCACGTCGGCGGGGTTGATGTCGATCTCCACCGTGTCGTCCACCTCGGGGTAGACAAACAGGCTGGCAAAGCTGGTGTGGCGGCCGCCGGAGGAGTCGAACGGGCTCTTGCGCACCAGCCGGTGCACGCCGGTTTCGGTGCGCAGCAGGCCGAACGCGTAGTCGCCTTCGACCTTGATCGTGGCGCTCTTGATGCCGGCCACGTCGCCTTCGCTCTCTTCCATCACTTCGGTCTTGAAGCCTTTGCGCTCGCAGTATTTCAGGTACTGGCGCAACAGCATCGCGGCCCAGTCGCAGGCCTCGGTGCCGCCGGCGCCGGCCTGGATGTCGACAAAGCAGTTGCTCGGATCGGCCGGGTTGTTGAACATGCGGCGGAATTCGAGTTGCGCCACCGTCTCTTCGAGCTTGGCCGCCTCGGCCTCGATGGCCAGCAGGCCGTTGAAGTCGGCATCGGCCTTGGACATCTCGTACAGCTCGGTGTTGTCCGACAGGTTGCTCGTGAGGTGGTCGATGGTCTGCACCACCGTTTCGAGCGTGCGCTTTTCGCGGCCCAGTTCCTGGGCCCGCTTCGGCTCGTCCCAGACCTTGGGGTTTTCCAGCGCGGCGTTGACTTCGTTCAGCCGCAGGGCTTTCCGGTCGTAGTCAAAGATACCCCCTGAGCGCCAACGTGCGCTTGGTCAGATCGGCAAGGGAGTTGCCAATGGCATTGATGTGTTCGACGTCCATGGGGTGAGATTCCGATTCGTGAAGGACGCGATTTTAACTACGCCTGCAGGAATGCCTCCAGATGCATCGCCAACGCTTCGGGCTGGTCGTGGTGCAGCATGTGCCCGGCCGGTGACAGCACGTGCTTTTCGACATTCGCCACCACGCTCAGCCGGGTGTGGAATTCTTCCCTGGTGTAGCGCGTGCCCCACCACTTGGCCGTGTCGGTGCGGTCGCCTTCGACCCACAGCAGCGGCGCGCGGATCAGCTTCCAGCATTCCAGCACTTCGTCCACCTGGTACAGAACCGGGTTCGCGCGTTTGTGCGCCGGGTCGCCGAGGATTTCCCATTGACCGTCTTCGCGTTGGCGCGACCAGTGCGGCGCCAGCCAGGCCGCGCGCGGCGCCGACAGCAACGGGTTGGTCTTTTGCAAGCGCTGCGCGACCGCGGCCACGCTGTCGTAGGTGCGCAACCGGGCGGGCTCTTTCAGTTCGTCCAGCCATTGCGCAAGACGCTTTGGTGCCTGGCTGGGCTGCGTCCGCGGCATGCCAAAGCCCTCCAGGTTGATCAGCTTGCGAACCTTCTCCGGCCGCACGCCGGCAAAGCTCATCACCACGTTGCCGCCCATGCTGTGGCCGAGCAGGTCGACGGCCTGCCCGGGCGCCAGCGCGTCCAGCGCGGCGTCCAGATCGCCCAGGTAGTCGGGCAACCAATATGAATCGGCCGCGGGGGTTTGTGTCAGGCCGAAGCCGCGCCAGTCCAGCGCCAACACCAGCCGGTCGGTGGGCAGCGCATCGACGACGAACTGGAACGACGCGGCAACGTCCATCCACCCGTGCAGCATCACGAGAGGCGGGCGCTGCGGCGTGGCCAGACTGGTCTCGCCCCACTGCAGCAGGTGGTAGCGCAGGCCGCGCAGCTGGACAAAACGGCTTTGCGAATGGCGCCGGGCGGTGTAGTCGGTCGGGTTCATGCCCGGCACTGTACGCGGCGGCTGCGTGTCGCGCTGTTGGACGCGTGACATTGGACGCGTGACAGGAGCGCGTGCCACTGCTTGTTCGAGGCGCATCGAGGCCGCAGCCGATGCGAGAATCAAGCCATGATCAAGCCCGCACCGTTCACCCTGCGCGCCGCCGAGTTGCGCGACCTGAACGCCATCGTTCAATTGATCCGCGAGCTGGCGGAGTTCGAGAACCTCGGCCACTTGTTGCAGGTCACGCCCGACAAGCTGCGGCCGCAATTGTTCGGTGAACGACCGGTGATCGAGTCCATGGTGGCTCAGCTGGACGACGAGGTGGTCGCGTTCGCGCTGTTCTTCACCAACTTCTCGACATTTCTCGCCCAGCCCGGCTTGTACCTGGAAGACCTGTACGTCAAACCTGCCCATCGCGGCCAAGGGATCGGCGAGGCGCTGCTTGCGCGCCTGGGCCGGCTGGCGGTGGAGCGTGGTTATGGCCGCTTCGAGTGGAGCGTGCTGGACTGGAACGAAAGCGCGATTCGCTTCTACAAAAGAATGGGTGCCGCGGTGATGCCCGACTGGCGCATCTGCCGCATCGCGGGGGATGCACTTCAAGCCTTTGGTGATTGAGCTCATGACTGGCGCCGCCGCCGACCGCCATGCCGAGCTGCATGCATCGTTTCGCTGGCAGGTGCCGGCACTGTTCAACATCGCCGAGGTCTGCTGCGCGCGCTGGGCGCGGGGCACGCCCCGAGCGGTGGCGATCCAGCATGAACATGAAGACGGCGCGACGGCATCACACACCTTTGAAGAGTTGCAGCGTGACGCGAACCGGCTCTCCAATGCGCTCAAACGCCTGGGTGTGCAGCGCGGCGACCGTGTCGCCATCGTGCTGCCGCAGCGTTTTGAAACCGCGGTGGCGCACATGGCGATCTACCAGCTTGGCGCCGTGGCGATGCCGCTGTCGATGCTGTTCGGGCCGGACGCGCTGGAATACCGGCTGAACCACAGCGAGGCCCGTGTGGCCATCGTCGACGAAGGTGGCATCGTCAACCTGACGGCGGTGCGGCCCACGTGCTCGATGTTGAAGACCGTGCTGGCGGTCGGCGGCGCGGCGGGGCAGGGCGACGCTGATTGGCTCGCTGCGCTGGCGCGCGAGAGCGGCTCGTTCAGCCCGGTCACGACCCGCGCCGACGAGGCCGCTGTGTTGATCTACACCAGCGGCACCACCGGCCCGCCCAAGGGCGCGCTGATCCCGCACCGTGCGCTCATCGGCAACCTGAGCGGCTTTGTGTGCAGCCAGAACTGGTTCGGCTTTGATGCCGATGCCGATGCCGAGCGCAGCGCCGCGGCGGCCGACTCGGGCTGTGCCACATCAAACCCCGTTTTCTGGAGCCCTGCGGATTGGGCCTGGACCGGCGGCTTGATGGACGCGCTGTTGCCCACGCTGTACTTCGGCAACACAATAGTCGGCTACCAGGGCCGCTTCACACCGGAACGCGCGTTCGAGTTGTTGCAGCGCTACCGCGTGACGCACAGCTTTCTGTTCCCCACCGCATTGAAGGCCATGATGAAGGCCGTGCCCCGGCCTCGCGCCCGCTACGACCTGCGCTTGCGCGCCATCATGAGCGCTGGCGAGGCGGTCGGCGACGCGGTGTTCGGCTACTGCCGCGACCAGCTCGGCGTGACCGTCAACGAGATGTTCGGCCAGACCGAGATCAACTACATCGTCGGCAACTGCGCGCTGCGCTGGCCGGCGCGCCCCGGCAGCATGGGCCGCGCCTACCCCGGGCACCGCGTTTGTGTCATCGACGACGAAGGCAATGAATGCGCGCGCGGCACCGCGGGCGACGTGGCGGTGCACCGGCGGGATGTTCATGGCCACCTCGACCCGGTGTTCTTTCTCGGCTACTGGAAGGACGTTGACGCCACGCTGGCCAAGTACACCGGTGACGCCAGCAACAGCTGGTGCCGAACCGGCGACACGGCGCTGATGGACGAGGACGGCTACCTTTGGTACCAGGGCCGCGGCGACGACATGTTCAAGGCGGCCGGCTACCGCATCGGGCCCAGCGAGATCGAGAACTGCCTGGTCAAACACCCGGCGGTGGCCAATGCCGCCGTGGTGCCCAAGCCCGACGCGCAGCGTGGTGCCGTGGTCAAGGCCTACGTGGTGTTGGCGCCGGGCTTCGACGGAACGCCGCAGCTCGTGGACGAACTGCAGATGCACGTGCGCGGCAAGCTGGCGCCCTACGAGTACCCCAAGGAAATCGAATTCATCGCCGCGCTGCCGATGACCACCACCGGCAAGGTGCAGCGGCGGGTGTTGCGGCTGCAGGAAGAAGAACGGGCGCGGCGCTGACGGGTTCTTCAGCGTGGCGAGCATTGGCCTCGGAGTGCGGCGGCGGCCAGGAATGGCAGGCTCAGCACACCCATGCCGGCGCCGAGGTACTCGCCTTTGGCGCAGTCGCCCTTGGCCGCAGCCGCCATCGAGGCGCTGATGCGGTCTTGCCGGGACACCGGGGCGGGCTCGTTGCTTGCTGCCGCGGCACGTTCGGCAATCGACGTGGAACGTGCACTGGCGCGAATGGCACGCAGCGTGGCGTCGGAGTCCAGCAGTGAAGCGGGTGCAGTGGTGGCGCTGGCCGCAGCGCTCGCGTGTTGCGGTGGCGCCGGTAACGTGATGGCCTGCGCTGCGGGGGTCACGGTTGAGCCAGAGACAGGGGGTTCAAAGGAAGGGGGTTCAAAGGAAGGGCGTTGCTCGACGCTTGGTGTTGGGGGACGTGGTCTGCGCGCTGCCGTGCGTGCGGCAGGCGGGGGTTCGCTGGCCCTGGGCCGTGCAGTGGCTTGTTGCTTCGTGGACGCGGGCGTCGAGTTCGGCCCGGGCCCTGGCGTGGGCATCGAAGCCGGCAAGATGCGAACCGCCACGGGGCGGACATCAACCGCGGCGTGCGTCTGGCGGGGCCGCCATGTGCTCGCGTCCCGAAGCATCCAGGCCAGCCCGAGGTGAAGCAACACCACGCACACCAGCCCGATGGGTCGAGCCGGCGACAGGGCGGGCCGCCGGGCGGCCGCAGGGGCGGGTGTCAACAAGCTACGGCTCCGGCGACAGCGGCTGAAACTCCAGCAGATCGCCCGGCTGGCATTGCAGCACCTCGCAAATGGCGCCCAGCGTCTCGAACCGCACGCCGCGCACCTTGCCCGACTTGAGCAGCGACAGGTTCTGCTCGGTGATGCCGATGCGCTCGGCCAGCTCGCGCGAGCGCATCTTGCGCTTGGCCAGCATCACGTCCAGGTTGACGACGATGGGCATCGGTGGAAGCTCAGACGAAGCCGGCGTTTTCCTGCTCGATGCGGCGCGCCTCGGCCATGGCCCACGACATGGCGAGCAACAGGCCGCCGAACAGCAGGCTCAGGTAGTCTTCCCAGGCCAGGCTGATGACCAACTGGCGCTGACCGGGTGGGTTGTGCCAGGTCAACAGCACGATCACCGCCGTCTTCGTTAGCGGTCGCACCAACGCGGTGGCCATGAGTGCCCAAGCCAATTTGCGCAAACGGCTGCTTGCTTCGGGCCCGAAGACCACGCCACGGCCGTAGGCGCCGAACAGGTGCCACACCTGCAGCAGCGCGTACAGCCCCACTGCCACATTGATCGCGACGACCGGGATGACCCAGCGCTTGACCTCGGGCGTGATCGTGAACTGGCTCGGTTGGGCCGATGCCGGCATCAAGTCGGCAGCCGCCTTTTGAAGCTCGGCGGGCCCGGCCGTCCAGAACAGGCCGGGCACCAGCACCAGGATCACGGCACCCGCCGCGATGAGGGCTCGCATCCAGAGGGACATGCGGCGCAGACGCTCGGTGGGAGAGGGCCGCGAAGAGCGGGGTGTCATGGCGGGCATGGGCGAATCCTTCAACGCAATGAGGCCGGTTCAAGTCTTGAATGTGGAGAGGGCTTGACTCTATTGATGATTTTTTAGTTTACTGTAAAACAATAAGTAATCAACGTTTTACAACATCGTGAAAAACAACCCAGGCATGACCCACTCTCACAACCACCACGGGTGGCCAAGGCTGCTCACGGCCCTGCTGGCCGCGTCGTTCGCGGCATGCACCGACCTGCCGCTAGCGTCGTTGTGGCAGCTGCGCAAGTTCGACTTCGAGACCTTCGATCCCGGCGAACTGCGTGTGGCCCTGCGCTTGCCGGCCAACCTGGCACTGAGGCCGGACGGCTTGCAAGTGGAAATCAAGCTCACCCGTGAGGCCACGGGTGAGCAGTCCGAAGCGTCGTTCTGGATGCGCGAGCGCGCCGTCGCTTCAATGTCGGCCGGGCTGCCGGCGATCGTCGGTCGTGGCCAGCGCTGGGTGGTGCTTGAACTCGATGCGCCCGACAGCGAGCGGCTGCGGCGCTTTCGGCAGCAACTCATCGCCTCGAAATCCAGCGACGGGCAGCGCAAGAGCCGGCTCGAGCTGAAGGCCGATCCCCGGCTGTGCACCCGGGGTGGTGCCTTCGACACGTCGGCGAGGGTCTCGGCAGCGGTTCGTTGGCTGCCCGAGCCGGGCTTTGTGATGCTGCTGCAAGACCAGAGCTTCGACGAACTGAGGGCGTCCACCGGCCGGCCGCTTGCGCCAATGCCACGCTGCGAAGACGAGCCCAAGTCGCCAGCGTAAATCCGGGTCGATGGATCAGAACATCCGTCCGAGGCTCAGGTAGGCGCGTGTGCCGACAGGGTCGTCCAGCCCGCGGGCCACGCCGGCGCGCAGGCGCAGGCCGAGTGCGTAGAGCAGCTTCACCTCGCCGAGCAGCTCCACGCCCACGCCGCGCTGGTAGCGCTGCGGGCCGCGCCCGGCGGTCCACGCCCCGCCGATGTCAAAGAACAGCGCGCCGGACAAGCGGTTCAGACCCAGCGGCGGGCTCATGAAGTGGCGGTCCACGTCGGCCAGCGGCATGCGCCACTCCAGGCTGGTGACGCGCGCGTCGGTGCCGCGCAGCACGGCCTCATCACCCCGGTAGCCGCGCAGGGCGATGTCGCGCTCGTTGAGCTGCAGGCCCAGTTGCAATTGCGTGTCGACCGCGCCGCCGAGCTGAAACGGCTCGGTGCGGCCGCGCGCGCGCGCCTCGGTGTGGCGGATCGCGAACACGCTGCGGCCGAGCGGAAGGTAGCCGCGCAAGTCGAGCCGGACGACCTCGCCGTCGTAGCCGGTGCCACCGTTGCGCGCAAACGGCTTGTAGCTTTCATAGAGCAGGCTGCTGCGCTGGCCGCGGTTGCTGCCCTCGCTCCACCAGTTGCTGCCGCGGGTGTCGAATTCGACCAGCGCGGCGGCCACGCGTTCGTCGCGCGGGCGGGTGCTGGTGGCGGCATCCACTTGCACACTGTCGATGCGGTCCAGTGCGGCGCCCACGGCAAAGACCAGCGTGCGATCGAGCTTGACCAGCGGCAGCGCGCTGAGCCATTGCGCTTGGGTGTGGCGCTCGTACACCGTGGTGCGCTCATTGCCGCTGTTGCCGACCCAGGCCTTGGCGCTCAGGCCGCGCTGCAACGCAAAGTGATGCTGGCCGATGAACAAGTACTCCAGGCTGCCGAGCAACTCACGCTGGCTGGTTTCCCACTGCACCGCGGCGGCATACTGATGCCAGCCCAGCGCGTCGGCGCCGAAGGTGCTGGCGCCATAGGCCTGCAGGCCGCGGTCGGCGGAGATGGCGGGCAGCCATGAGCGTGGATAGAGGGAACGCAGCGCCGAATAGCTGCGGCCTTGCGCAAGCTCAGCCGCCCCTGCCGCGGGCATTGCGGCGGCAGGCGTTGGTGCGGAGCGCGCCGCAACACGCTGCAGCACCGGGGTGCCCGCCATGCGGCGCAGCTCATAACCATCGGTGGCGATCACGGCCAGCATCAGCGATCCATCGGCTTGTGTGCCGCCCTGCGCCACCACGCCGGTGTGGCTGTGGGTCAGGCGCAGCAGCGCAGCGCCGTCATGCCGCCAGACGTTGTAGACGCCGTCGCTCACCGCAACGAACTCCAGCCCCGACGCGCCATGGCGCAGCCCGTGCAGCGGTGCGTTGTGGTTGAACAGCAGGCGTGGCGGCGCGTCCGCGCGCTCCAGGTCGATCTGGTGAACCTGCCAGTCGCCTTCGCGCTTGGCGATCACGCTGATGCTGCGGCCGTCGGGAGAGGCCGCCAGGTCGATCAGGTCGGTGTCAGCCGCGGGCGCCATCAGCACACGCTGCTCGCGCCCTGCGCCGTCCAGCAGCAGCAGCCGGGTGCGCCCGCCGTCTTGATGCAACGCGGCGATCGCCTCGCCCACCTGCACCGCACGGCGCAGGCGCGCGCACGAGCTCAGCTGCCGCAGCGAGTTGTCAGCCTCTAGACGGTAGAGGTCATAGACCAGGTAGCGGCCGTTGCAGACATCGGCCTGGGTCAGCAAAACCCGGCCGTCGGGGGCGACGTCGATGTGCGTGCCGGCATGCACCTTGGCCACCGCCTTCTGGGTGCCGTCCGGCGCGACCCGGACCAGTTGTGTGGCGCCCAGACCATCGTCCAGCACGGCCATTGCGGTCCCATCACCGAGGGTTGCCACGGCACCGATGTCGAACAGCGGCCCCACCAGCCTTTGTCCCGCCGTCTCGGGCTGCCGGCGCAGCGCTTCGCTGCGCTCGGCGACGCGCTCTTTCAGGTCGGCCGCAAACTCGTCCCACAGCAAGTCCAGCGTCTTGCCGGTGATGTCGTACGGGTTGGTGTGCAGGCGCGGCACGATGTTGCCGCTGTACTGCTCCACGTACTTGAAGATCGCGTCCGGCCCATAGCGGTGGCCGAGAAAGTCGTAGAAGTACGCGCCGTAGAGATAAGCCTTGGAGACCGGCAGCGTGCGGCCATCGGCGTTCAGCTCGGCCAGCGACGGGAAGCCGTGCGCTGCCTGCGCACGCAGCAGGGCTTCGAACGTGGGCCCGCGCAACCGGCCGCGGCCATTGGCGGGGTCGCTTTCGTTGTAGACCGCCAACCCTTCCACGGCCCAGCCCGGCTGGAACAAATTTGGAAAGAACCACGGCACCCGGCCGAAAATCGACTGCAGCACCTTGGGTGCGCCGCGCACCTTGTCCAGATGAACCGCGTGGGTGAACTCGTGCGCGAGCAACAGGTCCAGCCAGTTGGAGTTGTCGAGCAACTGGCCTTCGCCGGGCGGCGCAAGCACCACGCCGATGGTGTTGTACGGCAGTGGCGTCGAGTAGCCGTTGGGCAGGTCGAATTCATTGAACAACACAATCTCGGTGCGGCCGCGCGGCTCCCACTGCAACGCCGCGGTGACGCGCGGGTAGGCACGTTCGGCAGCCAGCGCCGCGCGCTCGGCCTGGGCGCGATGTTCGGAGCGGTAGTGGATGCGAAAGTGCGCGCTGTCGGCGCTCAGCCAGTCCTTCCAGGGGTCGGCGATCTGGGCCTGCGCCAGGCCGCTGAACAGGCAAAAAAAGACAATCGTGAGGACGCGGCTCGCAAGCATGCAGTCTCCAGTAGCGCGGTGCATGGAATGGGCGAAAGCGTACACGACGCGCTGGCGCCAGCGCACCCGAGGCGGCCGATTTGTTGTTCGCAGTCGTGTCTCGAAGCGGGACAGGCAGCGCGACAGGCAGCGGGACAGGCAGCGGGTCTCAACGAACGGTTGTTGCGGCTAGACTGGCCGACCATGAACACACTCCCTTTGAATAGCCTGGGCCGCGGCGATCTGCGCGTGACCCCGATCTGCCTGGGCACCATGACCTTTGGCGAGCAGGTCTCCGAAACCGCCGCGCACGACATCCTCGACCATGCGTTGGCGCGTGGCGTGAACTTTCTGGACAGCGCCGAGATGTACGCGGTGCCGGCGCGGCGCGAGACCTTTGGAGCCTCCGAGCGCATCATCGGCAACTGGTTCGCCGCGCGGCCGGGTGCGCGCAACAAGGTGGTGCTGGCCAGCAAGATTGCCGGCCCGTCGCGCAACATGGACTGGGTTCGCAATGGCAGCGCCAATGTCACGCCGGCCGACTTTGTGCTGGCCTGCGACGACAGCCTGAAACGGCTGCGCACCGAGGTCATCGACCTGTACCAGATTCATTGGCCGAACCGCAACACTCCCATGTTCGGCCAGCTGTATTTCGAACCGGCCAAGGACAAGGAATTCACGTCGATTCAGCGCCAGCTCGAAGCGCTCGCCGGCCTGGTGAAAGCGGGCAAGGTGCGCTGCATCGGCCTGTCCAATGAAACGCCTTGGGGTCTGAGCGAATTCGTCCGGCTGGCCGACCAGCATGGCTTGCCGCGGGTGGTGAGCGTGCAAAACCCGTACGCGTTGGTGAACCGCGTGGTGGACAACGGGCTGGACGAGATGATGCACCGGCAAGGGGTTTCGCTGCTGGCGTATTCGCCACTGGCCTTCGGCGTGCTGACGGGCAAGTACGACGCGACGGGTTTCGAGGGCGCCGGCTCGACGGGTCGCCTGGCGCTGTTCGAGGCGTTCAGGAAACAGCGCTGGGGCCGGCCCGAGACGCTGGCTGCAGGGCGTCTGTACAACGCGCTGGCGCGCAGGCACGGTCTGGCGCCCACCACGATGGCACTGGCGTTTTGCTACACCAATTGGCGGGTGGCCAGCACCATCATCGGTGTGACCACGCGGGCCCAACTCGATCAGGACATCGACGCCTGGGGCACGTCGCTGTCCTCCGAGTTGCTGGCGGAGATCGACGCGATTCGATGGGCGCACCGCGACCCGGCACAGTGAGCCGGCCGTGGCCAAGAAGGGTGCGCATGTCAGCGAGACACCGGCGACGCAGTTCCTGCGCCACCACGGCGTGAGCTTCACCGAGCATGTGTACGACTATGTCGAGCGCGGTGGCACGGCGGAGCCGGCGCGCCAACTGGGCGTGCCCGAGCACGAGGTGATCAAGACCCTGGTGATGCAGGACGAACGCGCCTTGCCCTTGATCGTGCTGATGCACGGCGACAAGCAGGTCAGCACCAAGAACCTGGCGCGCCGGATCGGCGTCAAGTCGGTCGAGCCCTGCACAACGGGTGCGGCCCAACGTCACAGCGGCTACAGGGTGGGCGGCACGTCGCCGTTCGGCACCCGCAAAGCCATGCCAGTCTGGGTCGAGCAGACCGTGCTCGCACTGCCGCGCATTTGCATCAACGGCGGACGGCGCGGCTTTCTGGTCGGCTTGGCGCCCGAGGTGCTGACCCGGCTGCTGGACGCGAAGCCGGTGAGTTGCGCTTTGTGAGCGCTGGCCGCCATGGCGGGCTCCGGCCGCTTTCGGGCGCCTCCTCGTCGAGCGCAAAATAGCCACAAACCACTCGCGCGCAAGCCCCTGCGCCCAGACCATGGAGACTCTGTTCCCCGCTGCCGCCACGCTGGCCGCCTACCTGGTGGGCTCGCTGTCGTTTGCCGTCATCGTGAGCCGTTTGATGGGGCTGAACGACCCGCGCACTTATGGTTCGGGCAATCCGGGGGCGACCAATGTGCTGCGGTCGGGCAACAAATCGGCCGCGGTGTTGACGCTGTTGCTCGACGCGCTGAAAGGTTTTGTGCCGGTGTTCCTGGTCAGCCAGTTCGGCGCAAGGTTCGGCTTGGGCGAGGGCACGATCGCCATGGTGGGCCTGGCGGCATTCCTGGGTCATCTCTGGCCGGTGTTCTTCAAGTTCGCCGGCGGCAAGGGCGTGGCCACGGCGGCGGGTGTGCTGCTGGGCCTGAACCCCTGGCTCGGTCTGGCAACCCTGGCCACCTGGGTCATCGTCGTGGTGTTCTTCCGCTACTCGTCGCTGGCGGCCATCGTGTCGGCGGTGTTTGCGCCGTTCTATCAACTGCTGATCTGGGGCGGCGGGCCGGAGGCGATTGCCATCACGGTGATGGGCCTGCTGCTGGTGTGGCGGCACAGCGCCAACATTCAAAAGCTGTTCAACGGGACCGAGAGCAAGCTGGGGCAGAAGTCGCCTCCCTCGGCCCACACGCACGCTCGGCTCGACAAACACGATCACAGGCACGGGCACAAACACGATCACAAACCCGATCACAAGCCCGATCAGAAGCACGATCACAAACACGGAGCCAAGTCATGAACCTGAGCCAAGGTCTGCATCGATTCCATGTGGGAGACCGCTTGTCGGAGATGGCGATTTTCAACGGCACCGTCTACCTCGCAGGCCAGGTTCCCGGCGATGCAACGCAAGACATTCGCGGCCAGACCGCGCAAGTCCTGGCGATGGTTGACAAACTGCTCGCCGAGGCCGGGACCGACCGCGCGCACATTCTGATGTGCCAGATCTTTCTCGCCGACAGGGCCGACTTTGCGGGCATGAACGACATCTGGGACGACTGGGTAGCCCCCGGCGACGCGCCACCGCGCGCCACCGTTCAGGCGCTGCTGGCCAGGCCGGAATGGAGGATCGAGGTGGTGGTGACAGCGGCGCTGATCTGACGCGACGCCGCAGACATCGCGACGCCCGCGCCAACGAATGCGGGCGATGAAGGTTGTCAAGGAAACGCCGGGCCGTCCCAAGTTTCCTTGACACCCGCGAGGCGGCGGGCTGGGGGCGCTCAGTAATTCAAGCCCATCGCATCCCGCACCCCACGCATCGTTTCGCGCGCCACGGTGCGGGCCCGTTCGGTGCCAACCTCCACGATCCAGTGCACCTGCTTCGGGTTGCCGAGATAGGCCTCGGCGCGTTCCCGCCAAGGCAGCTGCTCGCGCTTGATCGCGTCGATCACCGGCTGCTTGCATTCCAGGCAACCGATGCCGGCTGTTTTGCAGCCCTTGACCACCCACTCCTTGGTGGCGGCGTCCGAATAGACCAAATGGAACTGCCACACCGGGCAGCGCTCGGGGTCGCCGGGGTCGGTGCGGCGCACCCGCTGCGGATCGGTGGGCATGCGCCTGACCTTGCGCTCCACCTCGGCCGGCTCCTCGCGCATGGCAATAAAGTTGCCATAGCTCTTGCTCATCTTTTCGCCGTCCAGACCGGGCAGTTTGCGCACTTCGGTGTGCAACGCCTGCGGTTCGTGCAGAACGGTTCTGCCGGTTCCCTTCAGGTGGGCAAGCAGCATCTCACTGTCCTCAAGCGTCCAGCCCAGCGCCTTGGATTGCGGCCCGCTGGCTTTTGCGACGATGGCTTCGCCTTTGGACATTGACTCGGGCGTGCCGCTTTCCTGGTACGTGTGGCGCTGCTTCTCGAAGTAGCGCGCATCGTCCTTGCCCAGCTTGGCCAGGGCGGCGGCCACCTTGGCGTCGAAGTCCGCAGATCGGCCATACAAGTGGTTGAAACGACGGGCCACCTCGCGCGTCAACTCCACATGCGAGGCCTGGTCTTCGCCCACCGGCACGAAAGCCGCCTTGTAGATCAGGATGTCGGCCGCCTGCAGCAAGGGGTAGCCCAGAAAGCCGTAGGTCGCCAGGTCGCGGTCCTTCAGCTTTTCGATCTGGTCCTTGTAGGTCGGCACTCGCTCCAGCCAGCCCAGCGGTGTGCCCATCGCCAGCAGCGTGAACAGCTCGGCATGCTCGGGCAGGCGGCTCTGCAGGAAGATCGTGCACGCTTCCGGATCCAGGCCGGCGGCGAGCCAGTCGATCACCATGTCGTAGACATGTTTCTCGATCACCTGGCGGTCTTGGTAGTGCGTGGTCAGGGCATGCAGGTCGGCCACGAAATAAAAGCAATCGTAGTCGGCTTGCAGGCGGACCCAGTTCTTCAGCGCGCCGTGGTAGTGGCCGAGGTGCAGCGCGCCAGTGGGGCGCATGCCGGAGAGAACGCGTTGTTTCATCGAAGGCTCGCAGTTGAAGGCGCGGATTGTAGGTGGCCGCGCATCCCGCCTGGGGTCGATACACTGCGGCGCGCATGAAGAACATCGTGATCCTGATCTCCGGCCGCGGCTCCAACATGCAGGCCATCGTTCAGACCTGCACCACCGAAGGCTGGGACGCACGCATCGCCGCGGTGATCAGCAACCGATCCGATGCTCCGGGGCTGGCGTACGCGACGGTGCGGCGGATAGCGACGGCTGTCGTGGATCACCGGGCGTTTGCATTGCGCGAGGATTTCGACGCGGAACTCACTGCGACGATCAACGGCTTCGAACCCGACCTGCTGGTGCTTGCCGGCTTCATGCGAGTTCTGACGCCGGGATTTGTGCGTCAATTTGAGGGTCGGTTGATCAACCTGCACCCATCGTTGTTGCCGGCTTTCCCGGGTTTGCACACGCATCGCCGCGCTCTGCGAGCGGGTTGCAAGCTGAGTGGTGCAACGGTGCACTTTGTGACGCCTGAACTGGACCACGGTCCGATCATTGCGCAAGCCGCGGTACCCGTGCTCCCTGGGGATACCGAAACGATCCTGTCGGCACGGGTGCTGGCGGCCGAGCATGTGCTCTACCCGCGTGTGGTGGGCTGGCTGGTGGGCGATTGGCTGCAGTTGAAAGACGGCGTGGTCACGCACAAGGCTGGCGCGCCGCAACTGCTGTTGTGACGCTGGGGGCGCCAAGGATAATCAAGCGATGCATCCCAACGCCCTGCTGGAACTTGCCACTGAACTGCTGCACCGTGTGCTGCAGTTCCAACAACCGGCCGACAACCTTGTGTCGGATTTCTTTCGCCAGCAACGCGCTCTCGGTGTGCGCGAGCGCCACACGCTGGCCGAGACCACCTACGCGGTGTTGCGCCAGCGCTTGTTGTTCCAGCATCTGGCGCAGTCCGGCAAGGGCGAGATGGAGCGCCGGCTGGCGATCCTGGCGTGGCAGGGCAATGACGGTTTTTTGCGCGCCGCCTTGAGCGAGGCTGAGCAACAGTGGCGGGTGCAGGTCGCCGCGGTGGATCGCAGCGCATTGCCCGAGAAGCTGCGTCACAACCTGCCGGAGTGGCTGGCCGAGCGATTGATGCCGGCGATGGCTGACGAGTTCTGGCCGCTGATCGATAGCCTGAACCTCCCTGCGCCGTTGGACCTGCGCGTAAACACTTTCAAGGCCAAGCGCGAAGACGCGCAGGCCGCTTTCAAGGCCGAGGGCATCGAGGCACGGCCCACCCCCTATTCGCCATGGGGCTTGCGGATTCAGGGCAAGCCCGCGCTGCACAAGCTCGATGTCTTTCTGCGCGGCGATGTCGAAGTTCAGGACGAAGGCAGTCAATTGCTCGCGCTGCTGACCGATGCCAAGCGCGGTGAAATGGTCGTTGATTTTTGCGCCGGTGCGGGCGGCAAGACCTTGGCGCTGGGTGCGGCGATGCGCAACACCGGGCGCCTGTACGCTTTCGACACCTCCGGCCATCGTCTCGCAGCCCTCAAACCGCGGTTGGCGCGCAGCGGTTTGTCCAACGTGTATCCGGTGCAGATTGCGCATGAGCGCGATGAGCGCATCAAACGGTTGGCCGGGAAAATCGACCGTGTGCTGGTCGATGCGCCTTGTTCCGGTTTGGGGACGCTGCGGCGCAACCCCGACATGAAGTGGCGCCAGTCGCCTGCGTCGGTGCAAGAGTTGCAGATCAAGCAAGCGGCGATTCTGACGAGTGCGGCCCGCTTGCTCAAGCCGGGAGGCCGCCTCGTTTATGCGACCTGCAGTTTGCTGGAGGAAGAAAACGAAGCCGTTGCACTGGCGTTCACCGAAGCCGAACCGCAAACCTTCAAGCCGCTTGCCGTGGCGGCGGCGCTGGTCCGCGCCCATGTGAACGATGCGCAATCGCTGGTTCGTGGGGACTTCCTGCGTCTGTGGCCGCACCGCCACGGAACCGATGGCTTTTTCACGGCGATCTGGGAGCGACGTTGAACAAGCGACATTTGTCGCCATATTGCTTGAATGCGGGTTGCGCCAGCGTGAAGATTTCGTTCGCCAGGCTGGATGCGGCCCTTACAATCCTGCGTACAACAAATGGGTTCCACAAGGGCAATTGAATGGACGTTCTGATGACGGTTTTGGACGGCGTGGTGGAGTGGCTCGCCAACGGCTTGATTGCAACCACCTGGTGGCAGGTGGCTCTGGTCATGCTGATCGCGACGCACATCACGATTGCCTCCGTCACGATCTTCCTGCACCGTGCTCAAGCGCACCGTGCGCTGGACCTGCATCCGGTTCCCTCGCATCTCTTCCGCCTGTGGTTGTGGCTCAGCACCGGCCAGGTCACCAAGGAATGGGTGTCGGTGCACCGCAAGCACCACGCGAAGTGCGAAACCGCGGACGACCCGCACAGCCCGCAAACCCACGGCATCGAGACCGTCTTGCTCAAAGGCGCTGAGCTCTACCGCACCGAGACAAAGAACCTGGAAACGCTCGACAAATATGGTCGCGGCACGCCCGACGACTGGCTCGAGCGCAACCTCTACGCGCGCTACAGCTGGCAGGGCGTCGGTGTCATGCTGGCCATCGACTTGATGCTGTTCGGCGCCATCGGCGCGGCCGTGTGGGCGGTGCAGATGGCATGGATCCCCGTCACTGCGGCGGGAATCATCAACGGCTTGGGCCACTGGTGGGGCTACCGCAACTTCGAGGCGCCCGATGCGTCGACCAACATATCGCCATGGGGCATCATCATCGGCGGCGAAGAGCTGCATAACAACCATCACACCTATCCGACATCGGCCAAGCTGTCCGTCAAGCCCTACGAGTTCGACATCGGCTGGATGTACATCCGCGGCCTGGAGATTGTTGGACTGGCCACGGTTCGCAAGACGCCGCCGGCGCTCAGGCTGGGCGACATCCGGCCGGTTGCCGACTCGCACACGCTGGAGGCGATCATCGCCAACCGCTACGAGGTGATGGCCAAGTACGCCGGGCATCTGCGCAGCGCTTGCCGCGTTGAACTCGACCGCATGAAGGCCGAGGGTTCGCAGAACACCGCGAAATGGAAAGAAATGTGCCTTGCCAACCGGTGGCTGCACCGCGATGAAGACAAGATTCCGCTGGGCGTGAAAGCCCAAGTGGCCAATGCCTGCGCTCAAAGCCCCGGCTTGCACAAACTGGTTGCAATGCGAGAAGAACTTCGGCAGTTGTGGACCCGGACCAACGTGTCCGCGGAACAACTCGTTGCCGACCTTCAAGCCTGGTGCAAGAAGGCTGAAGAAAGCGGCATCGCGGCGCTGCAGGAGTTTTCACTGAAGCTCAGGGCGGCGCGCGCCTGAAGTCATCTTCGCTGGCTGATGAATGTCGAAGCGCCCGCACGGGCGCTTCGGTCATTTGAGGCCGTAAAAAACCCGCCGAGCAATGCAGGGCGGGCTTTTGCGGATCGAGTCGAATCACTTCAACTTGGTTTCCTTGTACATCACGTGCTTGCGGGCCTTCGGATCGAACTTCATGATTTCGATCTTCTCAGGCGTTGTCTTCTTGTTCTTGTCGGTCGTGTAGAAGTGACCGGTGCCGGCAGAAGACTGCAGCTTGATCTTTTCGCGTCCACCTTTAGCCATTGAATCTGCTCCTCAGTTTCAGACTGCACCGCGGGCGCGCAGGTCGGAGAGGACCTGTTCGATGCCCACTTTGTCGATCAGCCGCAACGCCGCATTGGTGATGCGCAGACGCACCCAGCGGTTTTCGGCTTCGATCCAGAAACGGCGGTACTGCAGGTTGGGCAGGAAGCGGCGCTTGGTGCGGTTGTTGGCATGGGAAACATTGTTCCCCACCATCGGGCGCTTGCCCGTGACTTGACATACGCGTGCCATGACGCTTCTCCGTTGACTTGTTGTTTCAGGATCGGTGCCTGCGGGACTCACTTTTCAGTCAGTGCCTTGAGGCCGCCCCACTCGGTGCTACAACGAACCCCGGCCAACGAATTGGCATTTCGAGGTTGGGTTGTTGCAATGCGACATGTCGCAAAGACAACGATTATAGCCATTGTTTTTTTATCCGGCTTCAAGCGGCCGGGCTCCGCACGGGCCCTTGCGGCAAGGGTAAAGCGCACGGCACGCTGCAGCGGACATCGAGTCCGTGCCCCTGAACGACAGTTGCGATATTCCGCAAAACGTGAGAACTTCGCGTTTGCTGCAACCCGATTGCAGGCCGATTCAACAAGACAGACAACCCGAAAGGCGGATTCGTATGGCGATGCTCTCCAACCTTGACCTGATCCGGCGGGTCCCGCTGTTCTCTCTGCTCACCAACGACCAGGCCCAGGGAATTGCCGATGCCGTGGTCAAGAGGCGATTCCGGCGCAGCGAGATCGTTGTGGAGTTCGGCAAGAAATCGAATGCACTTTTCATTCTGCTCACCGGCCGCGCCCGTGTGCTCACCGCCGATTCTCGGGGGCGGGAAGTTATCTTGGCGGTTCTACAGCCCGGTGACTACGTCGGCGAAATGAGCCTGATCGACAACGAGCCGCACTCGGCCACCGTGCGCGCCGAGGTGCAGACCGACATGTTGATTCTCGGCCGCACCGAATTTGCTCGTTGTCTTCCGGAAAACTCCAGTTTGTCTTACGCAATCATGCGCGGCTTGGTTCAGCGCTTGCGCAGCGCCGACCGGCAAATCGAGTCGCTGGCATTGCTGGATGTCTACGGGCGAGTCGCGCGCACCTTGCTTGAGATGGCAGAAACCATTGGCGACCAGCGCATCATTCGCAACAAGGTGTCACGCCAGGATCTGGCAAAAATTGTCGGCGCCTCGCGTGAGATGGTCAGCCGCGTGATGAAGGACCTGGAAGAGCGTGGCATGGTTCAGACGCAAGAAAACGGCTCGGTCGTCATCAAGGACCTGGCCAAGTAGTGCGGGCGGCGCGGGGGCGGGTGCACTCGTCCACAATGGGCACATGACGTTCCCTCTTGGTTCATTGCGGCCCGAAGCGCCGGGGCAGCACAACACCAGCCCCGCTGGCACGCTGCGCCGCGGCGCGCCTCCCGAACGCGTTGCCGGGGCAGACGCAGCGCACACCACCTGGCGGACTCAGCTTGGGCTGCTGGTTGGCAGCGTGTTGTGGGCGCTTGCGGTGCTGGCTTTGGCCACCCACAACGCCAGCGATGCCGCTTTCTCCACGTCGGGCCTGGCCTCGGCCCCGCTGAACAAAGCGGGCCTGGCCGGGGCTTGGTTCTCAGACCTGGCGTACTTCGTATTTGGCTATTCGGTCTGGTGGGCGGTGCTGGTGGCTTTGCGCGTCGGCCTGATGGGGTTCGCCGCCCTGTTGCGCGGCGAGTCGGCTGCACCAGACAAGCATCGGCTGCCGCGCTGGCTGTTCTGGCTCGGCCTGCTGCTGCTTCTTGCCGCCAGTTCATCGATTGAATGGACCCGGCTCTACCAGTGGGAGTCGCGGGTGGCTGGCGGGCATGCGGGCGGTGCGCTCGGTTTCACGCTCGGAACTCTGAGTATGAAACTGCTGGGCTTCGCAGGCTCTGGCGTGCTGTGGATCGCGGCACTGGTGGCAGGTGCGTCGCTGGCATTTCGGTTTTCATGGCTTCGTGTGGCCGAAGGCATTGGCGCCTGGCTCGAGTCGCGGCGCGAACGTCGGGCCGAGCGCATCGAGCGCGCCGAAGACTTGCGTCTGGGTGAACAGGCTCTGCGCGAGCGCGAGTTGAAGCTGGAAGACGAGCAGTTCTGGCAGGACACCCACCCGCCCATCGTCATTCAAGCGCCGGTGTTGGAAGTGCCCAAGTCGCAGCGCGTCCAGAAGGAGCGGCAAAAGCCCTTGTTCACCGAACTGGTGGACACCAAGCTGCCGCAGGTCGACTTGCTCGATGCATCTCCCGGCCGCGTTGAATCGGTGGCTCCCGAAACCCTGGAGATGACCTCGCGCCTGATCGAAAAGAAGCTGAAGGATTTTGGCGTCGAGGTGCGCGTGGTGGCGGCGTCACCCGGCCCGGTGATCACGCGCTACGAGGTCGAGCCGGCCACCGGCGTGAAAGGCGCGCAGGTGGTCAACCTGGCCAAGGACCTGGCGCGCTCGCTCAGCCTGGTCAGCATCCGCGTGGTCGAAACGATTCCCGGCAGGACCACGATGGCGCTGGAGCTGCCCAACCCGAAGCGCCAGACGATCAGGCTCTCGGAGATTCTCGGCTCACAGGCATACAACGACGCGGCGTCGCAACTGACCATCGGCCTGGGCAAAGACATCGTTGGCAACCCCGTCGTCGCCGATCTCGCCAAGATGCCGCATTGCCTGGTGGCGGGCACCACCGGCGCGGGCAAATCGGTGGGCATCAACGCGATGATCCTGAGCCTGCTCTACAAGGCCGAAGCGCGCGACGTGCGGCTGATCCTGATCGACCCGAAGATGCTCGAGATGAGCGTCTACGAAGGCATTCCGCATCTGTTGTGCCCGGTGGTCACCGACATGAAGCAGGCCGCCAATGCGCTGAATTGGGGCGTCGGCGAGATGGAGCGCCGCTACAAGCTGATGAGCAAGCTGGGCGTGCGCAACCTGACCGGCTACAACAAAAAAATCGTCGATGCGGCCGAGCGTGGCGAGAAGCTGCCCAACCCGTTCAGCCTCACGCCGGAGTTGCCCGAGCCGCTGGAGCGCTTGCCGTTCGTGGTGATCGTGATCGACGAGCTCGCCGACCTGATGATGGTGGTGGGCAAAAAAATCGAAGAGTTGATCGCCCGCCTGGCGCAGAAGGCGCGGGCTTCGGGCATCCACCTGATTCTGGCCACGCAACGGCCCAGCGTCGATGTGATCACCGGCCTCATCAAGGCCAACATTCCAACCCGCCTGAGCTTCCAGGTCAGCAGCAAGATCGACAGCCGCACCATCCTCGACCAGATGGGTGCCGAGGCCTTGCTGGGCATGGGCGACATGCTCTACATGCCCTCGGGGACCGGCTTCCCGGTGCGCGTGCACGGCGCGTTTGTCAGCGACGACGAGGTCCACCGTGTGGTGAACTACCTCAAGAGCCAGGGTGCGCCGAATTACATCGAGGGCATTCTTGAAGGCGGCACGCTCGACGGTGAAGGGGGCGATGCAGACATCGCCGGAGGCGCGGGGGCCGGTGGCGAAAGCGATGCGATGTACGACCAGGCCGTGGCCATCGTTTTGCAGCATCGCCGGGCCTCGATCTCGCTGGTTCAGCGCCATTTGCGCATTGGCTACAACCGCGCGGCCAGACTGTTGGAACAAATGGAGAAATCCGGGCTCGTATCGGCCATGTCCACCAATGGCAACCGCGACATCATGGTCCCGGCCCGCGCCGAATGATCAAGTTCTTCAGCTTTTCCGTGCTTGCGCTTGCCTGCGGGTGGGCGCAAGCCGATGCCGTCGATACCCTGAAGGAATTTGTGCGCGAGGTGAAAACCGGGCGCGCGGCCTTTGCCCAGACTGTCACATCACCCGATGGCGTGAAGAAAAAGAACTCCAGCGGCACGTTCGAGTTCTCGCGCCCAAACCGTTTCCGGTTTGCCTACCTCAAGCCGTTTGAGCAGCTGATCGTGGCCGATGGGCAGAAGGTGTGGATCTTTGATGTCGACCTCAACCAGGCCAGCTCGCGCAAGCTTTCCGCCGCCCTGGGTAGCACGCCCGCGGCGCTGTTGGCGGGCGGTTCGCTGGAGAAGGACTTCGATCTCTCGGCGCTGCCGCCCAAGGACGGGCTCGACTGGGTTCAGGCCCTTCCGCGCACCCAGGACGGTGCGTTTCAATCGATGCGCGTGGGCTTCAAAGGCAAGGAGCTTGCGGCCGTGGAGATCGTCGACAGTTTCGGCCAGCGCTCGTTGCTGCAGTTCAGCCAGTTCGTGGCCAATGTGGTCTTGCCCGCCGACGGCTTCAAGTTCACACCGCCGCCCGGCGCCGACGTCATCGAGCAGTAGGCTTCGTTTGTGACTGGGCGCGATACTCGTGCCCGGCCCGGCAGGGCCACCCCGGGTCTCACCGCCGATCACTCCCGTTTCGCGCGAAACCGCGCACGTTGCGGCGCAAATCGACACCGCCTCGCCGCCGCTCGGCAATGCGCGCTACGCGCTTTCAGCCGCGGCCAAGCACGTTCCCTGGACAGCGAGTCTGTCGCCGCGACCCGGCACCTGGCCGAGTTCGATCAGGTGCCTGGGCAGCGGCTCCGGCAAGCTGTCGCGGTGAAGCTCGCCAAGCGCAACCAGCGTGTGACCCTGGGCCCGCCAGCCGGCGATCAGGCGTTCGAACACCGGCCGCAGCTTCATGCCCTCCAGCTCCGCGTGCAGCGTGTAGACCTGATCTTGCGGCGCGTCCTCGGTGAGCGCGAGCAAGTGTTGGTGCACCGTGTCCGCCGTGATGCCCTGCAAGCCGATCAACTCATCGAGCGTGGGCAGCGTGGTCGGGAACTGCGGGGGGCCGATCACCTCGCCATTCGCCGCTGCCGGGATGAAGGGATGGGTGCCGCGCGTATCGGAGGCGAACTCGATGCCGAGCGCAAGTTCGGCGCGGGCCGCCGCTTCGTTGAACTGCCAGCCGGCGGCGCCGTGCAGCCGGGCCGCCGACCCGAACACTTCGGCGTAGCGGTCGGTGGCGCGGCGCATCTCTTCCTCTGCCCATGCGGCATTGCGCTTCAGCAGGCAGTCTTGCCAGCGCACGTGGTCCCAGCAATGCACGCCGATCTCGAAACCGGCGTCGCGCACGGCCCGCAGCGTCCCGGCTTCGCGCTTGCCGATGTCGGGTCCCGGCAGCAGGCTGCCATACAAAAGCGTGCGCAGGCCATAGTGCTCCAGGACCGAGGTGCGCGAGACCTTGCGCAGGAAGCTCGGACGCAGCGCCCGCAGAATAGCGCGGCCGGTGTGATCCGGGCCGAGGCTGAACAGGAAGCTGGCGCTCGCACGTGCGGCGCACAGCACCTTCACCAGCGCCGACACGCCCTCGCGCGTGCCACGCCAGGTATCGACATCGACCTTCAGCGCGATGCGTGCCATGTGGGTCAGTTCACGAGGTCGGCGGCGGCGTCGGCCGGGTCACGGTAGTACTCGAACAGTGCGGCCAGTGCTTGCTCCATGCCCACCACCGGGTGCCATGCCAGATCGGCGATGGTCTGCGAGATGTCGGGCACGCGGTGAAGCACATCCTGGTAGCCGCTGCCGTAGTAGTCGGCCGACGCAACGTCGGTCAAGCGCACGCGGGCCGCGTTCTCGCGGTACTCGGGCAAGCTCAGCGCCAGCCTCAGCATCATGTCGGCCAGCGCGCGGATCGAATGGTTGTTCAGCGGGTTGCCGATGTTGTAGATCTTCGCGTCAGCAATGCCGCCCGCGTTGGCGATGATCTCCACCAGCGCGGCGATGCCGTCGTCGATGTAGGTGAAGGCGCGTTTCTGGCTGCCACCATCGACGAGCTGGATCGGCTCGCCGCGCACGATGTGGCCGAGGAACTGCGTGATGACGCGGCTCGAGCCTTCCTTGGGCGTGTGCAGGCTGTCCAGGCCCGGGCCGATCCAGTTGAAGGGCCTGAACAGCGTGTAGCGCAGGCCTTCCTGCATGCCGTAGGCATGGATGACGCGGTCCATCAGCTGCTTGGAGCAGGCGTAGATCCAGCGCGGCTTGTTGATCGGCCCGTAGACCATGTGCGAGGTCTGCGGGTCGAAGGCATCGTCGCCGCACATTCCGTAGACCTCGCTGGTCGATGGGAAGACGATGCGCTTGCGGTACTTGACGCAGTGCCGCACGATCGGCAGGTTGGCCTCGAAGTCGAGCTCGAACACGCGCAACGGCTCGCGCACGTAGGTCGCGGGCGTGGCGATCGCCACCAGCGGCAGCACCACGTCGCACTTGCGTACGTGGTATTCGATCCACTCTTTGTTGATGGTGATGTCGCCCTCGAAGAAGTGAAAGCGCGGATGCGCCATCCACGGCGAGACGCGGTCCGACTGCATGTCCATGCCGTACACCTCCCACTCGGTGGTTTCGATGATGCGGCGCGTCAGGTGGTGGCCGATGAAGCCGTTGACACCAAGAATCAGGACTTTGAGCATGGGCGTATGGGGTTGGGTGGAGGGTTCGCGCGCTCAGGCGTCGGCAGCCAGGCAGCGGGTGGAAAAGCGGCTTTCGAAACGGTGCGCATCGAGTGCTGCGGCGTCGCCTTGAAGGCGCGCTGCCAGGACCCGCAGAGCGCCGCCACCGGCCGTCACAAGCCAGAGCGCCGAACCGTCGCTCAGCAGCCGCAAGCCACGGCCCGTCGCACCCGACGGCGCTGGCGCATGCTGAGTGCGCTCGATGACGACGCGCTGCCCATTCAGTTGCATGAACGCACCCGGGTAAGGCGGTGCGAGTGCGCGCACCAGGTCGTGGATTTGGCGGGCGTTCGCCTCATCGGGGATGCGTCCGTCTTCGGGCCGGCGGCCACCGAAATAGCGGCCCAGCGTCAGATCCTGGGGTGTGAATCGGGCGCTGCCGTCGACGAGCCTCGGCAGGCTGCGCGCGAGCACGATCTCGGCGGCCACGACGACCTTGTCGAACACCTCGCGCGCACTGTCGTCGCCCAGGATCGGCACCGCGCATTGATCGACGATGGCACCGTTGTCGGGCTTCTCGTTCATCACGTGCAGCGTTGCGCCGGTCTCGCGTTCGCCGTGGATCACTGCCCAGTTCACCGGCGCCCGGCCGCGGTACTGGGGCAACAGGGAACCGTGCAGGTTGAATGCGCCTAGCCTCGGGGCGGCCAACCAGGAAGCCTTGAGCATGTGCCGGTAGTAGAACGAAAACAAGAAGTCAGGACGGACTGCTTGGTCCAGCGCCGACGCCAAAAACTCCGGCGCGTTCGGGTCCATCGGTGCGACGCAACGCAGACCCTGTTCGGCGGCCACCTCGGCGACACTCGCAAACCAGATGTTCTCGGCAGGATCGTCGCGGTGGGTCACAACCAGTGGTACCTGCACACCCGCGTCGAGCAGCACGCGCAGGCACCGCACGCCAACATCGTGATAAGCGAACACGATCGCGCTCGGCGGCGTGGTCATGGTGTTCACGGCAAGCGCTCCAGGATCGCGTTGATCACATAGCGTGGCCTGGCGCGCACCTCCTGGTAGATCCGCCCGACGTATTCGCCGAGCAGGCCGATGCCGAACAGCGCCAGCCCGATCATCAGGAACACCAGCGCGAACAGCGTGAACAAACCGCCCTCCTCGGGACCGAGAACAATGCGCCGCGCGGCGAGCACCACGAACAGCGCACCGGACAGCAGCGACACCACGAGACCGAGCATCGAGAACACCTGCAGCGGCACCACCGAGAAGCCGGTGACGAGGTCGAAGTTCAGCCGGATCAGGCTGTAGAGCGAGTACTTGGATTCGCCGGCATGCCGCGCCTCGTGGCCGACGACCACCTCGGTCGGGCGTTGTGAAAACTGGTAGGCCAACGCCGGGATGAAGGTGTTCATCTCGTTGCACTGGTTGATCAGCTGCACCACGGCGCGGCTGTAGGCGCGCATCATGCAACCCTGGTCGGTCATCTGGATGTGGGTGAGGCGCCAGCGCAGCCGGTTCATCGTGCGCGAGGCCCAGCGGCGCCAAGCCGAATCTTGCCGGTCGCGCCGGATCGATCCCACGTAGTCGTGCCCGGCGTCCATGGCCGCGAGCAGCAGGGCGATGTCTTCGGGCGGATTCTGCAGGTCGGCATCGAGTGTGACGACGCGCTCGCCCCGGCAATGCTCGAAGCCGGCCAGGATGGCGCGGTGCTGGCCGAAATTGGCGTTGAAGAGAATCACCCGCGTCACATCCGGGCGGCGCTCGAACTGCGCGGCCAGCAACGCGGCCGATCGGTCGCGGCTACCGTCGTTGATGAAGACGACTTCGTAGTGCACGCCGAGCGCGTCCAGCGCCGGGTACAGGCGAGCGAATAAACCGTCCAGGCCCGGCTCTTCGTTGTAGACCGGAATGATCACGCTCAGCACGGGAGCGCTCGCGCCCGCGCTCGGCGTCGGCCGCGTCGTCGCCAGTTGAATGGGTTCGTGGGTGGGCATCGTCAAACTCGTTGCAAGGCCTCGACCGCGTGGGCGACCGCGGCACAGACACGGTCCACGTCGCGGTCCTCCATCGCTGCGAACAGCGGCAAGCTCAGGGTGCGCGCGCCGATGTCTTCGGCCACGGGAAAGTCACCCGGCGCATGGCCACGCTCGCGGAACAGCGTGAACAGGTGCATCGCCGGGTAGTGCACGCCGACGCCGACGCCTTGCGCCTTCATCGCCTCGATGAAGGCGCCCCGCCGCGCCGCCATCGGGCGAGGCAGCAGCGGCTGGAACATGTGCCAGTTGCTGTGCTCGAAATCGGCCGGCGGAAGCTCGAAGCCCAGCCCCGCGGGCCAGCGCTCGAAGTAGCGCCGCGCCAGCACGGCGCGCCGCGCATTGAAGGCGTCGACTTGGCGCAACTGGCCCAGGCCGATCGCGGCGGCCACGTCGGTGAGGTTGGCCTTGCCGCCCCAGGCCTGCACATCCATCGTGCCGTCGGGCAGGCGGGTCACGCCTTGCAAGCGCAGCTTCTCGAACCGGCGCGCCTCGTCGTCGGTGTTGAGCACCAGGCAGCCGCCCTCGGACGTGGTGAGGTTCTTGTTGGCATGGAAGCTGATCGACACCAGGTCGCCGAAACTGCCGATTTCGCGCCCACCCCAATGCGCGCCGAACGATTGCGCGGCGTCCTCGATCACCCGCAGGCCGTGCCGCTGCGCGATGGCGTAGAGCCGGTTCCGATCGACCGGCAGGCCAGCCAGGTCGACCGGCAACAGCGCCCGCGTGCGTTGCGTGATCGCGGCTTCGATGCGATCCAGATCGATCAGGCGGTTGCCCGGCTCGGTGTCGACGAACACCGGCGTCGCGCCGACGGCCAGCACCACGTTGGCGGTGGCGACCCAGCTCAGCGGGGTGGTGATCACCTCATCGCCGGGGCCGATGCCGCAAAGGCGCAGCGCCAGTTCCATGGCCGCGGTGGCGGAGTTGACCAGCCGCACCGGCCGCCCGCCGAAGCGCGCCGACAGCGCCGCCTCGAACTCGCCGCACTTCGGCCCGGTGGTGATCCAGCCCGAGCGCAGCACCTCGGCCACCGAGGCGATGGTGGCCTCGTCGATCGACGGCCGCGTGAGCGGCAGGAAAGGCAGCGCGCTCATCAGGAAACCTCCGTGCTTTGCACTGCGGTATTCGCCCGGGGTCCACAAAGTGGGCCCCTTCGTGGCCCATGGCGGCCCGGCGCGCTCATCAGGAAACCTCCGTGCTTTGCACTGCGGTATTCGCCTTGGGGCGGCCCGGCGCGCTCATGTATTCCCCCCGCTTCGCGCCACCAGCACGACGCCCACGACAATCACGCCGATGCCGAGCCAGCGCTGCGCATTCACGTCTTCGCCGAACAGCCACCCCGCGAGCAGCGCGTTGATCACATAGCCGATCGACAGCATTGGATAGGCGATGCTGACGTCGACGCGCGACAACGCCACGATCCACACCACCACGCTGACCGCGTAGCAGCCAAGCCCGCCGAGGATGGCCGGGTGCTGTGCAAGGCTGAGCGCGCTGCGGGCGAGCGCCGGCCCGGCTTCACTGACCAGGATCGGCCCGGCACTCGATGCGCCGGCCTTGAGCAACAACTGCGCCACCGCATTCAGCAGCACGCCGCTGATCACCCACAAGAAGTCGGCGCCCTTCATCGTTTCAGCACCACCAGGCGGCGCGCGTCCTGGTAGACCATGCGCATCGGCACGCCACGCTCGCGCAACTCGCGCCAGGTGGCCTCGGTCATGTAGGCTGCCGCCTGCGGCACGGCCTGCCAGCGCTCCACGAAGGCGTCGAGCGTGGCGATCGACTTGCCGGGCTCGTGCTGTTGGCCGTAGGCGAACTCATCCACGTAGTCCACCAACACGATGCTGCGCCGCAGATAGAACGGCATCGTCTGGTCGTAGCTGCGCAGCGAGAATACGGGGGTGCGCTCGTCGATCAGCGGGCGAAGCGTGCCCGCGAGGCGCTCGGCGCTCTTGATTTCGTTGAAGGCGTCGTGCGCCTGCAGCGCCATCACGGTGGCGCCCAAATTCCCGAACGCCACGCACAAGACCGCCGCCGTCACCCGCTGCCGCGAAAGCAACCACCAGCCAAGCGCGGCAGCCGCGAAGAACAGCAAGCCACCCGCTCGCAGAACGCGGCTGAACTCCGCCAGCGCCTCGACCGGCGTGCCGGCCGACACAAAGCGATGTGCCTGTTCCGACGCGAGCAAGATCGCGGCCCAGGCTAGCATGGGCACCAGCAGATGCCAGCGCAGCGTCGCCGCCCGCGTTTCGCGCAGCCGCAGCGCGATCAGCAAGGCCAGGGCGGGAAACATCGGAAGGATGTAGGACGGCAGCTTCGAACCCGAGGCACTGAAGAACACGAACACGAAGACCGACCAAACGACCAGCACCGTGCGCGCCTTGCGCTGGGCGTCGGGTTCCTCAACCAGATCGCGGCGCCCGAGCCAGGGCAGGGCGCTGGCCCAGGGAAGCAAACCGACCAGCAGGATCGGCACGAAGTACCACCAGGCACCTTCGCGCTTGTGCACATTGCTGAGATAGCGCGCGAAGTGCTCGTGCACGAAGAAGAACTCGGCGAAGCCCGGGTTGCGCTGAGACACGAGCACGAACCACGGTGCCGTCAGGGCCAGGAAGAGCGCCGCGCCGGACCACCAGTGCAAGCGTCGCAACAGGCCGGCATCACGAAGCCACAGCGCGCTGACGAACAACACGCAGCCGGGGATCAGCACCCCCACCAGGCCCTTGCTGAGCACCGCGCCGGCCATGCCCGCCCACGCGAGCCAAACCCAGTGGCGCCGGGCCGCACCGGGCGCGGCCTGTTGCTCCGCGAGCAGCACCGCGCACAAGGTGACCGTCAGAAAAAACATCAGCCCGGCGTCGAGCGAGAGAAAGTGGCCGTTGGCGGCGATCCAGGCCGTCGATGCGGCGATCGCCAGCGCGCGCAACCCGGTCTCGCGCCCCCACAGACGGGTGGCGGTGAAGCTCACCAGCAGCACCGTGAGGAACCCCGCCAGCCCCGGCCAAAGCCGGGCGGCAAACTCGGTCGGCCCGAGCAATTGGAAGAAGATCGCGCCGATCCAGTACTGCAGCGCCGGCTTCTCGAAGTACAGCAATCCGTTCAGGCGCGGCGTGACCCAGTCACCGCTGCGCGCCATCTCAAGCGCAATCGACGCGTA
>JANNDW010000360.1:0-2799 GCA_031378125.1 Methylibium sp.
TGTAGGTGCGCGGCCCGGACAGGCATTGGGGTTCATGCGGCGGCTGGCCGCAGGCGACAGTCGTGCCGCTTTCGCGTGTGCACTCCCGTCTGCGGATTGTTCGCCGTTGAAGGACAGCTTCGTGGCACCGAATCGCGCGGCTATAGGGCCGCTTGGGGTCGTGAAGCGCCCCACGGTCGGTCAACTGAACTGCCCGATAGCAGGCGCAGAGATGATGCCCTCCGCAGGCCACATGAGAACTCATGTTTGGTCATCGCAAGATGCGTCGGTGCTGTGGCAATCACGCCTGATCGCCGTAGCAGATCCGTAGCACTGGCGCACCGCAACGATCCGCCAAGTGCCCCGCCAACCTGTCTCGCTGGCGCAAGATCATCGTTTGCAAGTCATTGATTACCATGCGCAAATCGGATTCCGGCTGTGGACAGATCTACGCGGTCCGTCCCACTAAAGTGGGAACCGACAAAGAGAAAGTTAGTGCAATCAAATCAACCACTTAAACCCTGGCGTCTGTCCGTCGCCCCGATGATGGACTGGACACTGTGCTCAGCATTCATGCGGGTTGTGGCGGGGTCTGTAGCAGTTCTGTAGCACGGGGTTCGGGGTGCTTGGAGCCGTGGCCTGGAACAGGTTGGACCGACGACGGCGCCATCCCGGACCTTACCGCAGACGAACGCCAAACCGACTGAGCCGCCGAAGGTGCTGCGCCGTCGGTGAGAGTCGTCGGACTCATGACGCGGCGGGGTCGACTGCGCTCGCCGTTACACTGACCGCATGCACGCGCTGATCGAAGCCCACCGCGAACAATTGCTGTCGCTCGCCCGCCGCCGCGGCGTCACGGATGTGCGCGTGTTCGGTTCGATGGTTCGCGGCGGAGAACGCGGGGACAGCGATGTCGATTTGCTGGTGACGCTGGCGCCGGGCACCAGTGCGCTGGCACTCGGCGGTTTGCTGCTGGATGCGCAGGAACTGCTCGGCCGCCGCGTGGACGTCGTCACCGAAGCGAGCCTGCATCCGGCGCTGCGCGACCGGGTGCTTGCTGACGCGGTTCCGCTGTGACTCCGGGGCCCGAGGCCGACCGCGTGTTGCTTGCACACATGGGCGAGTGCATCGAGCGGATCCGCGAGTACACCGCAGGTGATCGCTCACGCTTCGAGGTTTCGCGACTTGTCCAAGACGCGGTGATCCGCAACCTGCAGACGCTCACCGAATCGAGCCAACGCCTGTCGGACGACATCAAGGCCACCGAGGCGCAGGTGCCGTGGCGCGAGTTGGCCGGCTTTCGCAACGTGATCGTGCATGGCTACCTCGGGATCGACCTCGCGGCAGTCTGGCTCGTCGTCGATCAGGATCTGCCACCTCTGGCCGCGGCGCTCGCTCGCATGGTCGCCCGCACTTGCCACGAGGATTGACGCAGGCACCGTCGCGCAGCGGTTCCAGGCAGCGTGTGTCTCGCCGGCCGCGCCGGCCAAGCGGCCGTTCGCGGGCGGTTCTTGACGGCCAGTTCCTGCCGCTGACGACAGGCAGGTACCTGGCATCCCGTCTCGAAATCCCCAAGCTGGAGGAGACCGCGAGGTGGCCACACAGAGGTAGGCACACACAGGTAGCGGGCCCAGCTCATCGGAGCCCGCATGCGCCTTACTCCTCCCACTGGAAGCGCGCCAGCGCCACGGCCGAGAACAGGAGCGTGAAGCCCAGCAGTGCCGCCACGGGCAGCAGCGCGGCCTGCAGCGGCAGTCCGCGCCAGGTCATGGCATCGAGGCCATCGACGGCCCAGTGCGTGGGCATCCACATCGACACCTTCTGCAGCCAGGGCGGGAAGATGAACGACGGCACCCAGGCGCCGCCCAGCATCACCATCAGCAGCGTGGCCAGGATGGCCAGTCCGCGCGTGGCCTCTGGCGTGCGACCCAGTGCGGCGACCATGAGCCCGAAGCTGGAGGTGAGCAGCGAGAACGCCACCAGCACGGCGACGAAGCCCGGCACGCTCCCGCTGATGCGCACGCCGAAGAAAGCCACGGCCACTGCGTAGACGACGGCAAAGACGATCAGGCCGATGAGCGCGCAACTCGCGATCCGGCTGCCCAGCAACTGTGCCCGCGACAGCGGCGCGGCGCGCAGGCGCTTCCACAGCCCCATGCGGCGCATCAGCAGCAGCCCCACGCCCATCTCCACGCCCATCAGCAGGATGAACTGCACGCCCATGCCGGCGAAGGAGTGGGCGTAGCTGTTGTACTGGGCACCCAGTTCGGACACGGCCGCCTCGTCGCGCGTCGAGAACGGGATGCCGAGGCCGCGGGCCAGGTCCGCTGCGCCATCTGCGGCAGACGCGGAAGTCGCCGCGGGCGCTGCAGCGGCATCGGCCGCGGACGCAGGGGCCGGCAGCGCCTGCACGCGGGCGATGCTGTCGAACACCGACACCAGGGCCTGGCGCCGCTCTTCAGGCAGGTTGCCGGCCTGCTGCATCTGCGCGCGCATACCGCGCACCACCGGGCCGCTGTTGCTGAAGGCCGACTGGCTGACCGGCTGCATCACATGCTGGGCCAGCAGCCCCTTGACCATCGGCAACACCATCGCCTGAGAGGGATCGTAGAACACCAACACCTCGGGCTTGGTGGCACCGCCGAACAGGGCCTTGGAGGCCTGCGCGCCGAAGCCGGCAGGCAGGAGCACGGCCGCACGCTGCTTGCCGGCGCGAACCTGGGCCTGGGCCTCAGCCGCGAACGCTTCGCTCAAACGCAGCGCGGGATCGCCGCGTAGGTTGGCGACGATGCGTGCCGAGAGCTCGCTCTGGTCGAGGTC
>JANNDW010000364.1:0-1590 GCA_031378125.1 Methylibium sp.
ACGCGCGCTGAAAAGCGCGGCGGAATAATTGCCATGACCACCAAATTCGAAGTCAACGGCAAGCCGGTCGAGGTCGATGTTGAGCCGCGGCTGACGCTGGCCGACTGCCTGCGCCAAAACCTGCGCCTCACCGGCACCCACATCGGCTGCGAGCACGGCGTGTGCGGCGCCTGCACCGTGATCGTCAACGGCGACGCGGTGCGATCCTGCCTGATGCTGGCGGTGCAGGCCGAGGGCGCCAAGGTGGTGACCGTCGAAGGCCTGTCGAACGACGCGGACTTGACGCCGCTGCAGAAATCGTTCCGCAAGCATCATGCCCTGCAATGCGGCTTCTGCACGCCGGGCTTCATCACCACGGCGCATGCGCTGCTCACCGAGGAGCCGGACTGCGACGCCGACCGCGTGCGAGAGGTTCTCTCCGGTAACATCTGCCGCTGCACCGGCTACATCTCGATCGTCGAGGCGGTGCTTGACGCGCGCGGGGCCTACAAGAAGGACGGCGCGCGATGAAGAACACCTTCATCGGCGCGCCGATGGAGCGCCGCGAGGATTTGCGCTTCCTGCGCGGCAAGGGCACCTACGTTGACGATCTCGTGCCGGAGGGCCTGCTCTACGCCGTGATGCTGCGCAGCTCGGTGGCGCACGGCCGCATCCGCTCGATCGATGCCTCCGCCGCGCTGAAGATCGAAGGCGTTCACAGCGTCTTCACCGCCAAGGACATGCCGGACGGCCCGCCGATCATCCCGATGCGGCTGCAGCCGCTGCCCGAGTTCAAGCCGTTCGAGCAGCCGGTGATTGCCCACGACAAGGTGCGCTACGTCGGCGAACCGCTTGCGGTCGTGCTCGCCTCCAGCGTTGCCATCGGCGAAGACGCGCTGGAGCATATCGCCGTCGAGATCGACGACCTGCCGGCGTTCTCGGAGTGGCAGGTCGCCGCCCAGAACAAAAGCCTGCTGTTCGAGCAGGCCGGCACCAATCGCTCGCTGATCTTCTATTCGCGCAAGGGCGACGCCGACGCGGCGTTCGCCAACGCGCCCTACACGCGCAAGGAAAAGCTCGGCACTGGGCGGCACTACGGCCTCACCATGGAGCCGCGCGGCGTGATGGCCGAATGGGATGCCGGCAAAGGCCGCCTCACTATTTCGGGTGCGGCCAAGGTGCCGTTCTTCAATCGCCGCATCCTGGCAAAGCAGATCGGCCTGCCGGAATCCGCCATCGAGATGATCGAGAACGACGTCGGTGGCGGCTACGGCGCGCGGGGCGAATTCTACCCGGAGGATTTCCTCATTCCGTTCGCTGCGCGGCATGTCAACCGCCCGGTGAAGTGGATCGAGGATCGCCGCGAGAACCTGATGGCGATGAACCACGCCCGAGAAACCGAGGCGCATATCGAGATCGCCTGCGAACGCGATGGCACCATCATCGGCCTGCGCGGCGACGTGCATACCGACATGGGCGCGTACATGCGCACCAACGGCGCGGTCGGCGCGCGCAACGTGGTGCAGTTCATGGGCGGGCCGTACCGCGTGCCGCACGTCAAGCTCGATTCGCATTTGTGGATGAGCAACAAGACGCCGGTTGGCACCTACC
>JANNDW010000366.1:0-2746 GCA_031378125.1 Methylibium sp.
GCGTCGCCGGCTGGCCTGGGGCTTGGAGAAACTGGCAGGGGTTTTTCTCATCGGCTTCGGAGTTCGGCTGATTCGCAACTGATTCCCGATGTGTCTTCCACGGTCTCGAATCCTTACTTAGAATCAACACGCCAGAAAGTAAGGAACGCTGCCTTGATTTCTACTATTACGTCCAAAGGTCAGATCACGATTCCGGTGCAAGTCCGCCGTGCCGCCGGCCTGGAGGCGGGCACACAGGTGGAGTTCATCGTCAATGCGCGCCAACGCATCGAGCTGGTTCCCAGGCAGGGCGACATTCGCGCCTTGCGCGGCGCCGTGCCGCTGCCCGCCGCCCCTGTCAGCGTGGTTGCGATGAGTTCCGCCATCAGCGCGGGTTGGGGCGGCGCCCCGTCGAGCCCGGATGAGGCCCGGCTCGATGAACCACCATCAAGCTATCGGGTGAGCCCCTCGCCCTCAGCGCCACGCACCCGAAAATGATCGGCCTCGACACCACCGTGCTGGTGCGCTACCTCGCGCAAGACGATGAACTGGAATCTGCCCTCGCCACCGCGCTGATCGAGACCCACCTGTCGGTCGACCAGCCGGGTTTCGTGAGCGCTCTGGTGCTCGCCGAGTTGCACTCGGTTCTGACGCGTCTTTATGGCGTGGACAGTCTGCGCTTCGCCGATATTGCGCGCGGCCTGCTCACGGCGCACGCCCTTCGTTTCGACAACCTGCCGGCCGCGTGGAACGCGCTGCAGGCGTTTGAAGACGGCCACGGCTTCGTCGACGCCCTGCTCGCCGAACTGGCCGATGATGCGGGTTGCAAGACGACCGTCACGTTCGACAGCCATCTCGCCAAGCACCCCAAAGCCAGTCTGCTGGCAGCCGCGCGCTGACGCCCTCCCCGGAACCTGACACCTGCTGCCCATGGCCCGAATTTTTTGCATTGCCAATCAAAAAGGCGGGGTCGGCAAGACCACGACGACCGTCAACCTTGCGGCCGGACTGAGCCGCATTGGCCAACGTGTGCTGGTGGTGGACCTGGACCCGCAGGGCAATGCCACCATGGGTTCGGGCATCGACAAACGCGCCCTTGAACTCAGCGTGTACGACGTGCTGCTGGAAAGTGCGACGATCGCTGAAGCGCGCCAGCACAACCCCAAGGTGGGCTATGACGTGCTGGGCGCCAACCGCGAGCTGGCGGGGGCCGAGGTCGAACTGGTCCAGCTCGAACGGCGCGACAAGCGCCTCAAGTCGGCCCTCGTCGCGGTGGATGGCGAATACGACTTCGTGCTGGTGGATTGCCCGCCATCGCTGAGCCTGCTCACGCTGAACGGGTTGTGCAGCGCGCACGGCGTGGTGGTGCCCATGCAGTGCGAATACTTCGCGCTGGAAGGCCTGTCCGACCTGGTCAACACCATCAAGCAAGTGCACGCCAATCTGAACCCTGACCTGCAGATCATCGGCCTGCTGCGCGTGATGTTCGACCCGCGAATCACGTTGCAACAGCAGGTCAGCGACCAGCTCGGCACGCACTTCGGCGACAAGGTGTTCAGCACCGTCATCCCGCGCAATGTGCGCCTGGCCGAGGCACCCAGCTATGGCTTGCCGGGCGTGGTGTTCGATCCCGCCTCCAAGGGCGCGCAGGCCTTCGTCGAGTTCGCGGCCGAGATGGTGCGGCGGGTCCAATCGCTGCGAGTTGCTGATGCCGATGCGGGGGCCGGTGCGAGCGTCGGTGCCGGTGCCAATGCCAATGCCGATTCCCATACCGATACCGATGCTGGACAAACGCTTTGACCCCGTCTTGCTGTCCCGCGTGGAAGACGCCGGGCTCAACGCAAGTGCGCCGCCGCAGCAGCGCTGGCTGGACGGCTGGCTGCTGCGCTTCTCACCCGGCAAGGCCAAACGCGCGCGCTGCGTGAATGCCGTGGCGGCCGGCCGCTTGCCGTTGGATGCAAAGCTCGCGCTGTGCGAGCAGGTGTTCACCGAAGCCGGGCTGCCGTTGATCGTGCGCATCACGCCGTTGACGGTCCCGGGCGACCTCGATGCGTCCCTTGAAGCGCGTGGCCTGCGCCGCTTCGACGACACCCGCGTCATGGTGCTGCCCAACTTGCCCGCAGCGGATGCGCCCCGCGTGCCCGCAAGGGTGTCGCTGCACTCGGTCGGCCTGGAACCGTTCGCGCAGCGGGTCGGCGCTTTGCGCGGCTCGCCACTGGCTCAAAGGCAGGCCCATGGCCAGCGGCTGGTGAATGCGCCGGTGCCCTTCTTCGCTTTCGAACTGCATGTCGACGGCCAGCTGGCGAGCTGTGGCCAGTTGGCCATCGAGGCCGATCTGGTCGGCCTGTACGACATCTACACCGCGCCCGCCGCGCGCGGCCGCGGTCATGGCCAGCTGCTGTGCCGGCATCTGCTGGCGATCGCCCGCGAGCGAGGCGCACGCCACGCCTACTTGCAAGTGGAGAGCGACAACGTGCCGGCAAGATCGATCTACCGCCGGCTGGGTTTCACCGATGCCTACGCCTACCACTATCGCACGCGAGACCCTTCCGCGGCCTGAGCGCTAACGCTCCGTCACGCGGCGCCCGCAGCGCGCGCAGCACTCTCCGACCCTTGCGCGATCCAGGCCGTTTCGTCCTTCGGCGTTGCGCCTTGTTGCGTCGTTCAACGGCTTGTTTCATTCAGCCGGTCGCCGCCAACAATGTGGGGTGCGGTAAATCACGCTATCGCGTTTCACGTGGCCGCATCACCGCAAAACGGGGGTCCG
>JANNDW010000371.1:0-10079 GCA_031378125.1 Methylibium sp.
TCTCCGGCACCTCGCTCGAAGGCACCTACGGCCTGCGCAACTACCACAACATGCTGCTCGACAACGCCTTCGGCAACTACCGCCAAGTGCTGAAAAAGGTGGTGCTGTCGCCGGTGATGGGCGACTTCCTGAACAACGCCAACAACGACAAGGCGGCGCCGAACGAAAACTTCGCACGCGAGTTGCTGCAGCTGTTTTCCATCGGCACCTGCCAACTCAATGCCGACGGCAGCCTCAAGGGCGGCGTGTGCACCGCCACCTACAGCAACGACGTGGTGCGCAACTATGCCTATGCACTGACCGGCTGGACCTACCCGGCCGGCGGCGCCACCAGCTATGGCTGCTACCCCGCCGGTGCCAACTGCCGTTTCTATGGTGGCGACATGGTGCCGGCAGCCGCCTACCACGACACCGCCGAGCGGCCGCTGCTGTCCGGCCTGAAGGTGGCTGCCTCCAGCAACGCCGCCGGCGCGCTGGAAACCGTGCTGGACAGCCTGATGGCGCACCCCAACACCGCGCCCTTCATCGCCAAGCAAATGATCCAGCACCTGGTGACGAGCAACCCGTCGCCGGCCTATGTTCAGCGGGTTGTGGGCGCGTTCACCAGCGGCCGCTTCACCAGCGGCGCCAAGACCTTCGGCGCGGGCGCGAACGGCGACCTGGCCGCCACCGTGGCGGCCGTGCTGCTGGATGCCGATGCACGCTCCGCGACGCGTACCGCCAACGCAGGCCAGCTGCGCCCCCCCGTGCTGATGTTCACCGGCGTGCTGCGCGCGTTGAACGGCAAGACCGACGGTGAAACACTGGCCTGGTGGTGGGGCCAAACCTTGAGCCAGCACATGTTCCGCCCGCCGTCGGTGTTCAGCTTCTACCCAAGCGACTATCCGGTGGCCGGCACACCGTTGGTGGGCCCGGCGTTCGGCATCCACAACGTCAACGGCGCGCTGGAGCGCCTCAACTTCCTGACCTACCTGCTCGACTGGGACGGCTCCGCCGCCGATGCCAACCTGCCATCCGCGATCGGCACCAAGGCGGATCTGAGCGCCTTCATCACCGATGCGGCCGATGCCACCAAGCTGGTCGACCGCCTCTCGAATCTGGCGCTGGGCCAGGCGCTGCCGGCCACGCCACGTGCCGAGGTCATCAAGGCCGTGTCGTGGTGGACCTCGTCCACCGACTCGGCCAACTGGCAACGCAACCGGGTGCGGGCCGCGGCCTACCTGGTCTTCGCATCGCCCAACTACCAGGTCCAGCGCTGAGGAGGCCGCCATGAGAAACACGAACGGTATGAACAACGCCACCGCCACCGCCAGCACCACCTTCCTGCAGCGCAGGCAATGGCTGAAGACCTCCGGCACCGCGCTGGCCGGCGCTTTGGGCGCGGCCAGCATCGGCCACTTGATGCTGGGCGCCAAGCCTGCGTTCGCGGCCGACTACAAAGCGCTGGTGTGCGTGTTTCTGTACGGCGGCAACGACGGCCTGAACACCATCGTGCCCACCGACACCGCCCGCTACACGCAGTACAGCGGCGTGCGCGCCGGCCTGGCCCTGCCCAAGGCGAACCTGCTGGCGCTGGCCGGCAGCGACTATGGCCTGCACCCGGCGCTGTCGGCGCTGAGTTCGGTGTGGACCGAAGGCAAACTGGCGCCGGTGTTCAACGTCGGCCCGCTGTTCGCGCCGCTCACGAAGGCGCAATTCCGCGCCGCGCCGGACAGCAGCGACTTGGTGCCCGACAGCCTGTTTTCGCATTCCGACCAGCAGGTGCTGTGGGAAACCGGCAGCACCGACGCGCTGACCCGCACCGGCTGGGGCGGCCGCGCGAGCCAGGCGCTGGCCACCGTCAACCCGGTGATCTCGCTCGGCGGCAACGGCCGCTTCGGGCTGGAAGGGTTGCGCTCACCGCTGGTGCTGCCCGGGCCCGGCTCGACCTTCGGTGCCTACGGCACGCAGCCCGCCGACCTGGCATGGGCACCCAACCAACTGCGCAAAGCGGCGCTCGATTCGCTCTACGCGCAAACACAGGAGCTCACGCTGGCCAGCGCGCAGACACAGATGCAGCGCGACGCTTTCGGCATCTCGCAACGCCTGGCGGCGGTGGTTAAAACGCAGCCCGGCGACGCCGACGCCTCCGCGCAGATCAACGCCGGCTTCGCACCGATCATTGCCAACGGCAAGGTCACCACCGGCCTGGGCCGGCAGCTCTACCAGGTGGCCAAGCTGGTGGCCGCCAATGCCACCGTGCTGGGCAACCGGCAAATGTTCTTCACCGAGCTGGGCGGCTTCGACACGCACAGCGGCCAATTGGTCACCGGCAGCACGACCGAAGGCGACCATGCCCGCCTGCTGAAGGAGCTGGGCGATGCGCTGGGTGCGTTCCACGCCGCGATGAAGAACCTGGGCCTGGCGGATGCGGTGACCACCTTCACGCAAAGCGATTTCGGCCGCACCTTCAAGCCCAACAACAGCACCGGCACCGACCATGCGTGGGGTAATCAGCACCTGGTGCTGGGCGGGGCAGTGAAGGGTGGCGCCACCTACGGCAGCTACCCCGAGCTGGTGCTCGGCGGCCTCAACGACGTGGGCGTCGATTCGTGGGAGCTGCAGGGCCGCTGGCTGCCCACCACCTCGGTGGACCAGTACGCCGCGACGCTGCTCGGCTGGTTCGGAGCCAGCGATTCGCAGCTCGACAGCGTGCTGCCGAACCTGAAGAACTTCGGCAGCGCCAGGCGGCTGGCGTTTTTGTAGAAGTCACCTTCCCGTCACCTGCCCGTCGTACACGGGCGCACCCTGTCGGCCGGCCGCGGCGGGCCGTCGCATGCCGCTTGGAGCCGGCCGGGGCAGGCTCGTACAGTTGGAGTCATCGCAAGATTGCACTCCCCGTACCGCACCGCATGGCCGCCCTCCCGACACACTCAGGCTTTGCCTCGGCCTGGCACCGCTTTGCCGCGGCAGCGGTGCGCTTTTTCCACGCCTACGCCAACTGGCTGGTCGGCATCAGCTGGAAGAGCTTCTTCGTGCTGTCGCTGTTGCTGCTGGTGAGCACCGCCATCCTCAGCGAGCTGCCGCCGTTTACCTGGACGATCAGTGAATCGGTGACAACGGTGGCGCGCGACACGCCAAAACCGCCGAAGCCGCCGAAGCCAAGCAATGCGCCGGGCGCCGCCGAGGCGCCCGACGCTTCCAAGCCCGAACCGGCCATCCGGATCGAGCGCCCCGACAAAGGCGACATCGAAATCTCCATCGGCAACGACGGTGTGCGCATCCGCAAGGGCAAGCCGCTGGCAGCCGATGCCGAGGCCGCCGCCGAGCGGGCGGCCAAAGCGGCTTCCGAAGTGGCCCGGTTGGCCGCGTCGGCCAGCGAGCGCGCTGTGGTCATCAAGCTGCCGCCGGGAGCCACGTCGGACGCGGTGCGCGCGGCGGTCGAAGAAGCGCGGCGGGAAATCATGGGCGCCATCGACGAAGCGCGGCAGGAGGCACAAGACGCAGCCGAAGCGGCCAAGGCCGACGCCGAACTGGCCACGGCCGAAGCAGCCAGCGTGCCGCGCACACGCATCCGCAAGGTGACGCTGGGCGACCACCTGTCCGACCTGGCGATGCTGTGGATTGCCGCCTCCATCATCACCAAGATCACCTACAAGGGCCGCATGCAGGCCGAGGTGAAGGCGGCGCAGGCGACCGAAACGGCCGAGTCCGAGTCGCTCAAGCGCCAGGTGGTCGAGGCGCGCATGGCCGCCATGCAGGCGCAAGTGGAGCCGCACTTTTTGTTCAACACGCTGGCCAGCATCGACCACCTGATCGAGACCGACCCACCGCGCGCCAGCACCATGCAGAAAAACCTGATCGCACTGCTGCGCGCCAGCATGCCGACCTTGCGCGACACCCAGCCCGCGGCGCACAACCTGGGGCGCGAGATGGCGGTGATCAAGCCTTACCTCGAAATTTTGAAAGTGCGCATGGAAGAGCGGCTGCAGACCGAGGTGAACGTGCCCGACGGGCTGCTGTCGGCCGAGTTCCCGGCGATGATGATCCAGTCGCTGGTCGAAAACGCCATCAAGCACGGCCTGGAGCCCAAGCCCGAGGGGGGCCGCCTGACGGTGAAAGCCGAAATCAACCACGGCAAGCTGGCCGTCACCGTGGCCGACACCGGCCTGGGCTTCGGCAAGGCCGCCACGGCCGGCACCGGCGTGGGACTGAACAACATTCGCGAGCGGCTCAAGCTGCTGTACGGCAACAAGGCATCGATGACGGTGGCCGAGAACCTGCCCACCGGCACCGTGGTGACCTTGACCGTGCCCTACCTGGCGCAGGCGCGTGAAGCAGAGGCATGGAAAGGAGAGGCGGCATGAACCAAGCCCACGCTTCGGCCGTGCGCGCCGTGATCGCCGACGACGAACGCCTGATGCGCGAGCAACTGCGCGCCAGGCTGGCCGAGGTGTGGCCCGAGTTGCAGATCATGGCCGAGGCCAAGAACGGGCAAGAGGCGGTGCAGCTGACCGAACAACACCACCCCGACCTGGTGTTCCTGGACATCCGCATGCCCGGCATGACCGGCGTCGAAGCGGCGCGTGCCATCGCGCAATTGCCGACCTTCGACGACGCACCCGACGGCTGGCCCGGCTGCGAGCTGGTGTTCATCACCGCTTACGACCAGTACGCGATCGAGGCCTTTGAACAAGGCGTGGTCGACTACGTGCTCAAGCCGGCCGAGCGCGAGCGGCTCGCGGTCACGGTACAGCGCGTCAAGAAGCGCCTGGCACAGCGCGGCGCTGAACCGGCAGGCGATTTTGCGGACGGGCTCCGCAGCGGCGCCGCCGCGGGCGCGGACACAGGCACCGGTGTCGGCGCCGCCGGCATGCAGCAACTGCTGCAGCAGCTCAGCCGCCAGATGAACCCCGACGCCGCGCCGCACCTGCGCTGGATTCAGGCCGCGGTGGGCCAGAGCATCCAGATGATCCCGGTCGAAGACGTGCTGTTCTTCATCTCCGACGAGAAGTACACCCGGGTTCAGACCGCCTCGCTAGAGGCACTGATCCGCAAGCCCATCAAGGAGCTGCTCGACGAACTCGACGCCAGTGTGTTCTGGCAAATCCACCGCTCCACCCTGGTCAACACCCGCGCCATTTCGGGCGTCAGCCGCGACATGCGCGGACGCCAGTTGGTGAGCGTGAAGGGGCATCCGGAGAAGCTGGAAGTAAGCCGCAGTTTTGCGGGGTTGTTCAAGGGCATGTGAGCGAGGAAGCGAAGGGCGAGGGGCCCCGTTCACGGGGATCGACCAGCGTACGAGCGGGCGAGCATGACGGGCTCGATGCCCGTCTTGCGAGAACAACCGTGAGCGAAGGCAGAGCCCCCGTTCACGGGGATCGACCAGCGTACGAGCGGGCGAGCATGACGGGCTCGATGCCCGTCTTGCGAGAATTCCCGCGGCAAGCGATCCGATTGCCCAGCCTTGCGTGGGCCCCCGCACAGATCGAACCGCCGGTGCGGCTCAGACCGGGATGCAAAATCATGCGTCCGACGAGGTTTAGCGAGCGTAAAACCCGTCGTCGCGGCGCAGTTCAGGCGCGTTGTTGATGAACGAACAATCTCGGAGGAAACCATGAAAAAACGCTTCGCTTTGATTCTTGCCGCCAGCGCCATCGGCCCCGCCGTTGCGCAAACCAGCGTGGGCGTTTCGATCGGCATCAACCAGCCCGGCGTGTATGGGCGAATCAACATCGGCGAGATTCCGAGACCGGCCCTGGTGCTGCCCCAACCGGTCATCATCGTGCCTTCGCGGGTTGCGGCGGAGCGGCAACCGATCTACCTCTACGTGCCGCCGGTCCACCAGCAAGACTGGGGTCGGCACTGCGGCCGCTACAGCGCCTGCGGCCAGCCGGTGTACTTCGTTCAGGACCAATGGGTACGCGAACGCTATCAACAGGAACACCCGGGTTGGGATCGCGGGCGCCACCGGGGCTGGGACAAGCGGGATGGCCGTGGTGAGGGCCGCGGCCATGGGCGCGGCAACGACAATGACAAGGGCAAGGGCAAAGGCCACGAGCGTCGCGACTGAAGGAGCGCTCGGCCACGGAGAAAGGCCGATCGTGGCGCACCGCCCAGCGACACTTTGGCGTCATCGAGTGCCTTGCAGCATTCGTCGAGAAAATGTGAAGACGGGGTGAGCTTTGCGAGCCCGATGACGCCCAAGCCTTCGTTGCAGCGGCAAGCGCGCGCCGGCGTCCGGACCGATCCGTCTCAGCTTGCCTCGAACGGGTTCAACAGCCGCACGTCGAAGTGCGCAAAGTCGTTGACATTGCGCGTCACCACCGTCAACTTGTGAACCATCGCGGTGGCCGCGATCATCGCGTCCTCGTACAACGTGTCGGACTTTCGGTGCATCAATGGCGCCCAGACTCGAAAGGTGGCGGCGTCCATCGCATGCACCTTGTATGAAGCGGCGACCATGTCGGCCCAGGCTTCGATCTCGGCCGCTTTGCCGGCGTCCTGCTCGCGCGTCAGCTCGACGCCGGCCTGGATTGCGCCGAGCGTGACCGCCGACAAGTGCAGGTCGGTATCGGCAGTGGAATGCAGCCACGCCAAAACGCCGCCGTGAGGACGCGGTTTGCGGAGTTCCGAAATGACGTTGGTGTCGAGCAGGTACATCCGCGTCCCGCTATTCCACGGTAGTGAGCTTGCGCCTGCGCGCCGTTCGGCGCGCGGGGGTCAAGCTCATCGTCCGTGCCGCGTCGGACCGCAGCAGTTGCTTGAGCGAAGGGCGCGCGGTCGATTCGATGCGGCGCCATTGCGCCACCGGCACCAGGACGGCGGCCTCGGCCCCCCGCCGGGTCACCATTTGCGGACCTGCGGCAATGCACGCTTCCAGAAATTCGCTGAAGCGTGCCTTCGCGTCTTGAACAGGCCAGGTTTTCATCACAACACTCCCATTCAAACCAGTCAGATGTCTAGGTTAGCAGAGCAAGATCAACGGCCCACCCACGGCCCGACCACCAGCCATGCCCGCCCCGACGCCGCCCGGCGCCCTCGGCCTCGGCGCCGGCCTGCGGCGACACAGACGGGTGGTTTTCACCCGTCTTATCCGCCCACTGGTGCGCCCGGCCGGTGCTGCAATGGCCCCAACCCACCGCCGAAAGCAGTGCACCATGCCCGTGATCGCCGTCGTCAACAGAAAAGGGGGCAGCGGCAAGAGCACGCTGGCCACGCACCTGGCGGCTTACTGCGCCAATGCCGGCATGTCGGTGATGCTGGGCGACGTGGACCGCCAGCAGTCCACCCAAACCTGGTTGCGGCTGCGCTCGGCAAACCGCAGCGTGGCGCGCCAACCCATCGTGGGTTGGGCCGTCGACCCCCAGCGCGGCCTGCGCGCGCCGGCCGGCACGACGCATGTGATTCTGGACACGCCGGGAGGCCTGAGCGGCTTCGACCTGGCGCGGGTGGTGATGTTTGCCGACGCTGTTCTGATGCCGGTCTGCAACTCGGTGTTCGACCGCGAATCCGCGGCACTGTGCCATGCCGAACTGATGACGCTGCCGCGCGTGGCCAGCGGCCGTTGCCACGTGGCGGCGGTGGGCATGCGGCTGGACGCGCGCACGCGCGCCGCCGAGGTGCTCAAGGCCTGGGCCGAGGGGCTCCAGCTGCCCTTCGTCGGCGTGTTGCGCGACACCCAAGCCTATGTGCGCTGCATCGAAACCGGCATGAGCTTGTTCGACCTGCCCGTCGCCCAAGTGCAGCCCGACCTGTTGCAGTGGCGCCCCATCCTGCGCTGGCTGGCACCGGTGTTGCACCCGGCCGTTCGGGAGGCCGCGCCGGCCAGGCGGGTGCTGACCACGGGCCGGGTTTCGGCATCAACCACCTCAGTGGCGCCGGCATCGACGCTGCATCACCCCTCGCCCGCGCAGCCACTGGCACCATCGCCGCTGGTCGACGAGCCGCCGGTTCTCACCGCCATCGTGCAGCCTGCCGCGCCGGTTCGGCCGCGCCTTCACGAGACTCCCGTGCGCGGGGCCTTGGCCAACCCGCCGACGCTGGCCTTGCGCATGCGCGGCCTGCTCGACCTGCGGCCCCTGTGGAAGCGGGCGCAGCGCGGTGCATAGGCAGCGAGCGCCGCGTCGGGTGGCTTGCCCGCTTGGCCGCGGGTCAAGCGCGGGAATGCGTTGCCGTCTCGGCCGCCAGTGAGTTCGCAATGCACCACTGCGCGAGCCAATAGCTCAGCAAAATCCACAGCGCCGACAAGGGCAGCGGTGCCGCGAACTTGTTGAACGCCAGCAGGCTGTCGGAGACCATGAACAATATGCCTCCCAGCGCGGCACTGCGCGCCAGCTTCTCGGTTGGAAGGCCGGCGCTCGCACGCCACCACGCCGCTGCCTGGGCCGCCATGCACGCCAGGCACACCACGTAGGCCAGCACCGGCACGCGCAGCCCGAACTGGATGCCGGGCCACAGCTGAAGGAGGATCAACGCGGCGATCGCCGCATAGAGCGCAAACGGCAAGCGCCCGGCGCCAAACCGCAACGGCACGCTGAACGCGGCGATATAGGCCAGGTGCGCGAGCAGGAAGGACACCAGCCCTGGCAAAAAACCCTGCTGCGGCCACAACAGGAACACATCGCCCAGCAGCGACAGCAGCAGCCCGATGCGAATCCACTGGCGCTGCCGGGGCTGATAGCCCCCGCGCGGCCAGGCATGCGCAATGACCAGCAGCGTGGTCAGCGGCTTGAAGGCAAATGCCAGCCACGCCGGCAACGCGCCCGAAGCGGATGCGATGGTGAGGCCGGCGCTGAGGGCCGCCAGCCAGGGCAACCAGGGTTGCCAGCGCGCCACGGCGTTCATCACACCACCTTGTCCTTGTCCATGGCCTGACCCTGCGCCGCCCGCAGCGCCGCCGCTTCGCGCAATGCTTTCAGCTTCGCGCGCGGGTCTTCCCTGGCAGTGACCTCATGCAACTTCATCTCGGCAATGAAGCGGCTGGGAATGCCTTGCACCACATCGCGCCCGCGCTTGCGCCGGCGCAGCGTGTTGACGGCCAGCGTGCTGCGTGCGCGGGTGATGCCCACATACATCAGGCGGCGCTCTTCTTCCAGGCGCTGCGGCGTCATCTGATCGTCTTCACTTCGGAACGGCAGCAAGCCTTCGTTGACGCCGGCCAGCACCACATGCGCCCACTCCAGCCCCTTGGCGGCGTGCAGCGTGCTCAGGCTCACCACGTTCGGGTCGTCGCCGCGTTCGGCCAGGCTGATGATGACGGAGATGGTTTGTGCGACCTCGATCACCGTCTTCCTTTCGGTCTCGAACGTGGCGCCGCCGTCGTTCTCGATCTCGCCGCCGCAGCGCCTGGCGATCCAATCGACGAAGTCCAGCACGTTGCTCCAGCGGCTGGCGGCGAGCTTCTCGCTGTCTTCGCCTTCATGGAGATGTTTCTCGTAGGCGATGTCGGCCAGCCAGCCCAGCAGCAATGCCTTGGCGTCCTCACTGCCGCTGGTGTGTCGGGCACGGTATTCGAGGTCGTTCACACAGCGGCCGAACTCGTGCAGCGAGCCTACCGCGCGCGCATTCAGCACGGTCCCCAGGCTGTCGGCGAACAGTGCCTCGAACAGGCTGCTCTTGAAGCGTGACGCAAATTCGCCCAGGCGGTTGAGCGTCTCGTGGCCGATGCCGCGCTTGGGCGTGGTGACGGCGCGCAGGAACGCCGGGTCGTCGTCGTTGTTGACCAGCAGGCGCAGCCAGGCGCACAGATCCTTGATCTCGGCGCGGTCGAAAAAACTCTGCCCGCCCGAGACCTTGTACGGGATCTGCGCGCCACGCAGCTTCTGCTCGAAAACACGGGCCTGGTGGTTGGCGCGGTACAGGATGGCAAAGTCAGACAGCTTCAACGCACCGCTGTTCTGCGCCTGGCCTGCGCGCAATGCCTGGATTCGGGCCACCGCGCGTTCGGCCTCATGCTCCTCGCCGTCGCAGGCCAGCACCTTCACGGGCTCGCCTTCGCCGTGGTCGCTCCACAGTTTCTTTTCAAATAGCTTCGGGTTGCAGGCGATGACCTGGTTGGCCGCCAGCAGGATGGCGCCGGTGGAGCGGTAGTTCTGTTC
>JANNDW010000157.1:0-7035 GCA_031378125.1 Methylibium sp.
CACCCCCTTCCGACCCAGCTCGCCGCGGCGGTTCCAGGCCCTTGGCCGGCGTCAGGTACGTTGCAGGTCGCCCCCGGCTACCCCGCCGCACTCGCATGGCGTAGGTCACGAGATCAGCGACAGCGATGCGTCGGTCGCCCCCGGACTCTCGGCAGGGCAGGCGTTCCGCTTCGATTTCCTGGGGCTCTATCGAAAGATGGACTGACAGGCGCTTCAATGCCCGAGGTGGGCGTATCCGGCCAGACAAGTTACTGCTGGAGTTACTCCATTCAGGCCTGCGTCGGCGAGTCCCTTCCTCGCATGACTGATCACCGAGCGCGTACGGTACGCTTCCTCGGCCCCAAAAGGTGCAATCTGCGTCGGCTTCACGTGGCGATGGCTGGTCGTCGGTAGACCCGGATTCGACCCCATTGCTGACCTAGAACCAGTCAATCTGGTCGCCGCAAAGCGGCCATTCGATGAGCGGCTTTATCAGTGTGAGCGGTGACAGTACTGGGCGCGAGGTGCCGTCGCGCCAGGAAGTCTTCAACGGCAGCGCCATCTGCGTGGCCGCGCTGCATTGCATCCATTCGCAAGGGCGCTACGAGGTTCCGATGCGCGGTCGGTGACAGGCCCATTGGGAACGGCAGCGACAGAACCACTGGCGCGTCGGCGCGCAGGGATGACGCGCAACGATGCGCGACTGTAGTCACCGCCCGCCGCGATCATTGCCGAGACGCACGCCTCACGGCCGGCGTATTCCGGCCACCTGGCCTTGTAAGTGTGGGCATGCCGGCAACAGCCGCGTTCATCTGGCGTTCATGATCAGCGCTGTATCTGGCGACTTGCACGCTGCCACAATTCATCGGATGTTCCGTGCGCGCCTCACCGTTGCCCTGGCCCTGCTGGCCATCGCCTCCGTGCTGCAGGGCGCCTTCGCCGTCTGGGCGCTGGGCGTGGCAGACCACCACGCCCAGCATGGCCGCATCACTGCCGATATCCATTTGGGATTCGTCGAGTTGTCGGCAACCAAGCAGCGGCTGCGCACTTGGGTGTCGCAAGCCCTGTTGGGCGCAGGTGCGGCACCCGACGAGCGCATGCGGCTACAGGACGATCTGCGCGCCAACGTCGAGCGCCTGCGTGAACTGTCGGAACAAGCCATCCTGCTCGGCAAGGGCCTGGGCGACGAGGATCGCAAGGTGCAGTTTCAACGCCGCGAAACGCTCGCAGTGCTGAGCCGCGGCTTTGCTAATCTGGCATTGGCCATCGACACAGTTCAGCCCCTGCCCGCAGGCGCGAATGCGCAGGAGGCTTGGGATGCACTGACGAACTTGTTCGAATTGTCCGAAGGCAGGAACCTGCGCGAACTGATCGCCGAAGACATCCAGCGCGCCAAGTCCTCGGTGGCGCGCGAGCGCGCTGCAGCAGACCGCACCCTGCGATGGATGCGCGGGCTCTGGCTGGGCACCGCCACGGCGCTCGCACTTGCGGCCTTGCTGCTGGCTTGGTACTTTGCCGCCGCGCTGCGCCGCCCGCTGACGGAATTGACCCGTGGTGTCGAAGCGCTGGAGCAGGGCCGGCTCGACCACCGCATCCCTGATGAGCGGGGCGACGAGTTTTCGACCGTGGCGCGACGTGTCAATGCCATGGCTTCTGAACTGAAAGACCACCGCCAGCGTGAAGCCGATGCCCGTGTGCGGCTGCAAGACCTGGTGGAAGAGCGAACCAGCGAGTTGCGCAACGCCCTGGCTTCGCTGCAAGAAGCCGACGAAAGGCGTCGGCAGCTGTTTGCCGACATCAGCCATGAACTGCGCACGCCGACCACCGCGATCCGCGGCGAGGCTGAGGTCATTCTGCGTGGAAACCACTGCCCGGAAGAGGACTACCGCACCGCCTTGCAGCGCATCGTGACAACCACCCGCCAACTCGGCCTGGTGATTGAAGACTTGCTCACCATGGCTCGCAGCGACATCGACGCTTTGGCACTTCAGCGCGTTCCGATCGACCCGGTGCCGGCACTGCGCGAGGCTGTCGAGCAATGCGCGCCTCTGGCCAGCGTCGCCGGGGTTCGTATAGATGCCAAGCTGGGCGAGGCAGGTGGCTTCTGGCTGCTCGCCGATGCACAGCGCCTGCGGCAACTGCTCTCGATCCTGCTCGACAACGCGGTGCGGTATTCCCATCCGAACGGCTGCGTCAGCGTGAGCTTGCACGCCCTGGCCGATGAACAGGGGAGGCCGCACTGTGAAGTGTGCGTAACCGACCGAGGCATTGGCATCCCAAAAGACGAGCTGCCGCGCATTTTTGAACGCAATTTCAGAGGGGCCTTGGCGCGCCTGCACCGTGCTGACGGTACGGGTCGCGGCCTCGCCATCGGTGCTGCGTTGGCCCGCGCGCATGGCGGTCGCATAGACATGGAAAGTGACCCCGGTAGTGGCACCATCGTTCGGCTGCGACTGCCACTTCTGAGCGAACCCGCCTTGCTGTTGTCGGACACATGAATATCCTGATTGTCGAAGACGACCCGCGTATTTCTGGCTTCCTGGAGCGCGGCTTGCGGGCCGAAGGTCACCGCGTCAAGCTCGCGCGCACCGGACCTGAAGGGCTGGCCCTGGCTCGCGCTGTCGGCGAGGCAGATGCGGCCACCGTCATGCTCCTGGACGTGATGTTGCCCGGGATGAGCGGCCTCGAGGTCTGCCAAACCTTGCGCGCTGCTCTGGTGCCTGTGCCCATCCTCATGTTGACAGCGCTTGGTTCACTCGAAGACCGGGTGGCCGGCCTGCGCTTGGGCGCCGACGACTACCTCGTCAAACCATTTGAGTTCGAGGAACTCCTGGCACGCATAGAAGCTTTGGGCCGACGCGGGAGACTTCAGACCGCCAACCCGAGCGTCGCACTCAAAGTGGCTGACCTCGAGCTCAACCTGGAGACCATGCGCGCCAGCCGGGCCGGCGTTCCCATCGCACTGACAGCGCGCGAGCTGGCCTTGCTGGAATTGCTCATGTCAACGCCCGGACGCTTGTTCAGCCGCGAGCGGATCCTGTCGACCGTGTGGGGCACCAATGAAGACCCGCTCACAAATGTCGTGGACGTCTACATCCGCCGTTTGCGCGGCAAAGTCGATGAGGGGCGAGCTCCCGCCTTGATCCACACCGTGCGTGGCCTGGGCTACCGGCTCGAAGCTCCCAGCGCCGGCTGAGGTGCCCGCCCCGAAACGGTGTCGAGCGAGGCATGGAGACCCGCGACGTTCGCGCGGCACTTGTCATCTCGCGTTCATTCTGTATGCCGCTCCGCTTCATCTGAGCGCAGGCTTGCCGTTCATGCCTCGGCGGCACACTCGATTCGTCGACGCCGGATGCCGTTCGTGATCGGCTCCTGAAGCAGCGACCAGGCGCTGTGGCCCGCGCAGGGCGCCTGCCAAAAAGTCGCCTGAACCGAAACACGAGGTCATTCAATGAACCCACGACGCAGCTTTCTCTCCGCCGCTGGCGCTTTCGCAGCGGCAGGAATCGCCGGTACAGCCCAGGCTCAAGCCGGCAAAGACGCCCCATCGGCCACGACCTGCATGGTCTATGACAAAGACCGGCAGAAAAAAGTCACCCCTGATGAAGCCCTGAAGCTCCTGAAGGCGGGCAACGAGCGCTTCGTGAGCGGCAAGAGCGTCAATTGCGACCTGATGGCGCAAGTCAGAGCCACCGCAGATGGCCAGGCCCCGTTTGCCGCCATCGTGGGGTGCATCGACAGCCGCGTACCGCCTGAGCTGGTTTTCGATCAGCGCATCGGCGACATCTTCGCTGCCCGAATTGCCGGGAACTTCGTCAACACCGACATCATCGGCAGTCTGGAATTCGCTACGAAGCTGGCGGGCTCCAAGCTCATCGTGGTGTTGGGTCACTCTGAATGCGGCGCGGTCAAGGGCGCAGTGGACGATGCCAAGATGGGCAATCTCACGGCCACCTTGGCCAACATCCGCCCTGCCGTGGCCAAGGTCAGCATGATCGATGGTCCGCGCAACTCCAAGAACAAGCGCCTGGTGCAGGCTGTGGCCGATCAGAACGCCCAGGACGCCGCCAAAATGCTGATGGATCGCAGCGACGTGCTGCGCGAGTTGGTTGCTGCCGGCGACCTGAAGATCGTCTCAGCCATGCACGATTTGCACACCGGACGCATCACCTGGTTCGGTTGAAGCGACCCTTCAAGGCGGCGAGGCCGGTGCTGCTCAACGGCCCGCGGTGTAACGGCTGCCGGTGGTCCCACGGATCACAGACCGCTGGTTGACCGCGAGTCGTCCACGAGCATGGCATCCACCAGTCGGTGGTTCCCAAACACTAGGCCGCGATAGGAGCAAAACGATGTCTTGGCCCTTTGCAGCGAGGGCATAGGCATAGATTCGTGCACCTGAGACGGACGGTCGAGAGCACCCGCTGATGGCCGAACTCAGCGCACCGCCAGCGCCCGCTTCAGCGCCGTCCAGATGCAGAAGCGTCTGATGAATGTCGTATTGGCTGATCGGACCGGGTCAAGGGCGGGCGTAGCCCGGCGAAGCGAACCCTTGACGCGGTGCGATCAGCCCCAAACACTCGCGAGTGTGGGCAAGGGACGGCTCTTGGTCGCCTGCCCCCGAGCCCGTCCGGCGGCGAGGACTTCCGGGCATTCGTTCCGGCGGCAGGGTTCGCCGCGAATTCCTACGCCAACGCGCGCACCAGCTCAGCTATCGCTGAATTTCCGGGCCCGATCTCGCCGAGGTTCTAGAGTCGACATGAACCGGCAGTATGCCGGGCAACTCGCGTTGTCCGCGCGGCCCTCGCTGCCGCGTTCGCTGCAGTTCAACGAAGTGCGGCATCTGTCTTACATAGCGCACGATCGCCTCGGCCAGTCTTCAGTCTTCGGGCTGGTCCGAGATGGAAATCAAAGTTCTGGGATCCGGCTGCAGCAAGTGCCACAGCACCATCGGCATCATCGAACGGGCCGCGCAGGCTTTGGGTATCGACGTTGAGATCGTCAAGGTCGAGAACCCCGACGAGATCATGCATGCAGGCGTCAAGGCCACCCCGGCCGTGATGATCAACGGCGAGGTCGTCCACAGCGGCGGCATCCCCTCGCACGAGGAAGTGCAGGCCTGGCTGAAGCCCGGCCCCATCGGGTTTCTGAACCACCCGACCCGGCATTTGTTCTTCACCGGCAAGGGCGGGGTCGGCAAGACTTCGCTTTCGACCGCTGCAGCTTTGACGCTGGCGGACGCGGGCAAGAAGGTGCTTCTTGTCAGCACCGACGCCGCGTCGAACCTCGACGAGATGCTAGGGATCGAGCTGCGTAACACGCCTGTTGCTGTGCCCGGTGCGCCGGGCCTGTCGGTGCTGAACATCGACCCCGACAACGCGGCCGAGTCCTACCGCCAACGGGTGCTGGCGCAGATGGGCGCCGGTGCCAGCGCAGAAGACCTCTCGACCGTGCGTGAGCAACTGTCGGGTGCCTGCACCACCGAGATCGCATCTTTCGACGAGTTCTCGTCCCTCCTGGCCGACGGCGCCGAGCACTACGACCACATCGTCTTTGATACGGCACCGACGGGGCACACCCTGCGGCTCCTCAGCCTGCCCATGGCATGGACCGGGTTTCTGGACGGCAACGATCGCGGCGCCTCCTGCCTCGGGCCGCATTCGGGACTGAAGATGCAGGAGGTGCGCTTCAAGGCTGCGCTCGAAGCCCTGAGCGATCCGGCGAAAACGACGGTGATCCTGGTGACACGGCCCGACAAGGGAGCCATCGCGGAAGCGGCACACACCTCGGGCGAGTCGCATGAACTGGGTTTGAACAACCAGCGGCTGGCGATCAACGGCGTGTTCCACGCCAGCGAGCGCACCGACGCGGTGGCCTGCGCCATCGAGGACCTGGGGCAGCAGGCGCTGGACGCGATGCCCGCGTCGTTGCGTTCGCTGCCGCAGGACCGCGTGCCATTGCGGGCCTTCGATACCGTCGGCCTGCCCGCCTTGCGCGCACTGCTGACCACCGGTGCGGACCCCAACACTGCGCCCATGACTTCCGTTGCAGTCGGCGGTGAGAAGCTTCAAGGCCTGGACGCGCTGGCCGACGAATTGGCCGCTGCCGGGCACGGGCTGATCATGGTGATGGGCAAGGGCGGTGTCGGCAAGACGACGGTGGCCGCCGCCCTGGCCTTGGGACTGATCCAACGCGGCAAGACCGTGCACCTCAGCACCACCGATCCGGCCGCCCACCTGGCGGGAACGCTGAACGGCGACGTGCCGGGTTTGAACGTCAGCCGCATCGATCCGAAGGTCGAGACGCAGCGCTACATCGACAAGATCATGGCCGCCAAGTCTCCCAAGCTCGACGCGGCAGAACAGGCGCTGCTGCTGGAAGACCTGCAATCTCCGTGCACCGAAGAGGTCGCGGTCTTTCATGCCTTCTCGCGCATCGTCAGCGAAGGTCGCAGCGCCTTCGTTGTTCTGGACACCGCGCCCACGGGCCACTCCATGCTGCTGATGGACGCGACCGGCGCCTACCACCGGCAAATGACTCGCGAGTTCGAAGGGCACGGTGCCGCTCGCGTCGTCACGCCCTTGATGCGGCTGCAGGACGCCGCGTACACGAAGATCATTCTGGTCACGCTGCCAGAGGTGACCCCGGTATCGCAGGCAGCCGCGCTGCAGGAAGACCTTCGCCGCGCCAGCATCGAGCCCTATGCCTGGGTGCTCAACAAGAGCGTACTGGCGGCCGGCACGCGCGACCCTTTGCTGGCCGCGCGACTGGCCGGCGAACGCAAACAGATGGAACGCATGGCCACTGGATTGGCCAAACGCATCTTCACGCTGGCCTGGCTGACCGTGCCGCCGATCGGATTCGTCGAGTTGTCCAAGCTGGTCAGCATCACATCTCGCACTGAAGCCGTTCGCACCTGAGGCGACCGAGAATTCGAGCGGCGCCGACCATGGGCGGGCGGCCACAACTCCAGATTGGACTGGTCACCATACGGCGCTCTAACCTGCTGTTCATAGGGTAGCGATACGCTGGCCGGCGTGCCGCAATCTCGGGGTCTCG
>JANNDW010000391.1:0-6580 GCA_031378125.1 Methylibium sp.
TGCAAAGGTCCACGTGATGCCGCGCGCCATCGTCTTCTCGCATGCCAACGGCTTTCCGTCGGGCACCTACAACGCCTTGTTCGCCGCCTGGCGGCAAGCCGGCTTCGAGGTCCATGCGATCGAGAAGTACGGCCACGACCCGCGATTCCCCGTCACCAGCAACTGGCCGCACCTGCGCGACCAGTTGATCCAGTTCATGGAACACCAGGTTCGTGGGCCGGCCTTTCTCGTCGGCCACTCGATGGGGGGCTACCTGAGCCTGCTGGCGGCGGCGCGCCGGCCCGAGTTGACCGGCGGCGTGGTGCTGCTGGACTCGCCGCTGATTGCCGGTTGGCGCGCCCGGCTGCTGCAGGTCGCCAAGGCCACCGGGGTGGGCGAACGGCTGTCGCCGGGCCATGTCTCGAAGCGCCGGCGCCAGCACTGGCCCAGCGCCGAGGCGGCGTTCGAGCATTTCGCGGCCAAGCCGGCCTTCGCGCGCTGGGCCCCCGGGGTGCTGCGCGACTACATCGCGGCAGGCTTCGAGCCCGACCCCCAGGGCCAGCGCCTGAGCTTCGAGCGCGAGATTGAAACCGCCATCTACAACTCGCTGCCGCACCACCTGGCGCGGGTGCTGCGCGCCCACCCGCTGCGCTGCCCCGCGGCGTTTGTCGGCGGCAGCCAGTCGCTGGAACTGCGCCAGGTCGGCATCGACGCCACCCGGCGGATCACCCACGCCCGGGTCTCCTTGCTCGCCGGAACCCACCTGTTCCCGTTCGAGCGGCCGCTGGACACCGCCAGCGAGACGCTGCGCTGGATCACGAGCTTCGAAGCGCTGCCGAAACCGGCCTGAGAGCCGCGGACCTGCCACCTATAATCGCGCTTTACCACCACAGCATTTGCGAGAAGCAGGTGCTGCACACAATGACCAAGTACGTCTTTGTCACCGGCGGTGTGGTGTCCTCGCTGGGCAAGGGCATCGCGTCAGCATCCCTCGCCGCGATCCTCGAATCGCGCGGCCTCAAGGTCACTCTCATCAAGCTGGATCCGTACCTCAACGTCGATCCGGGGACCATGTCACCGTTCCAGCATGGCGAGGTGTTCGTCACCGAAGACGGCGCCGAGACCGACCTGGACCTGGGCCACTACGAGCGCTTCATCACCACGCGCATGAAGCGCTCGAACAACTTCACCACCGGCCAGATCTACAAAAGCGTGCTCGAAAAGGAGCGCCGCGGCGACTACCTCGGCAAGACCGTGCAGGTGATCCCGCATGTCACCAACGAGATTCAAGAGTTCGTCAAGCGCGGCGCCAGTGATGTCGATGTGGCCATCGTCGAGATCGGCGGCACGGTGGGCGACATCGAATCGCTGCCCTTCCTCGAAGCGGTGCGCCAGATGGCCCTGCGCGCCGGACCGAACAACTCGGCCTTCGTGCACCTGACCTACGTGCCGTGGATCGCCGCCGCCGGCGAACTCAAGACCAAGCCGACCCAGCACACGGTGCAGAAGATGCGCGAGATCGGCATCCAGCCCGACGCGCTGCTGTGCCGCGCCGACCGCGAGATTCCCGATGACGAGCGCGACAAGATTTCGCTCTTCACCAACGTGGCGCTGCAAGGTGTCATCTCGATGTGGGACGTGGACACCATCTACAAAGTGCCGAGGTAGTCGCCGCGGCGCTCCTTTTCGAGCACGCTTTTGTAGATCTGGCCGGTGGTGAAGTTGTTCGAGCGCTTCATGCGCGTGGTGATGAAGCGCTCGTAGTGGCCCAGGTCCAGGTCGGTCTCGGCGCCGTCGTCGGTGACGAACACCTCGCCGTGCTGGAACGGCGACATCGTGCCCGGATCGACGTTGAGGTACGGATCGAGCTTGATCAGGGTGACTTTGAGGCCGCGCGATTCGAGGATCGCAGCGAGAGACGCTGACGCGATGCCCTTGCCCAGCGAGGACACCACACCGCCGGTGACAAAGACGTACTTGGTCATTGTGTGCAGCACCTGCTTTCACAAATGCTGTGGTGGTAAAGCGCGATTATAGGTGTCGCCCTAGACGATCTTTTCGCCCGGATGGGTGATCTTGCGCATCGGTTCGTAGCGTGGCGAGCTGACGCGAATCGGCGTGCCGGTGCTGCCACCATTCCATTGCGGGTCTTCGATGGACTCGAACACTTCACGCAGCTTGTGCCCCCAGTTGCCGCGGATCATCTGGAAGTACGGGTTGTGCTCGTCCACACAAACGATTTGCTGGGTCTCGAACTTGTGCGCCTCGTACACCAGCAGGTCCAGCGGCAGGCCGACCGACAGGTTGGACTTGAGCGTGGAGTCCATCGACACCAGCGCGCACTTGGCCGCTTCGTCCAGCGGCGTGGCCGGGCTGACCACGCGGTCGAGGATGGGCTTGCCGTACTTGCTTTCGCCGATCTGAAAATAGCAGGTCTCGCGTGTGGCCTCGATGAAGTTGCCGGCCGAATAGACCAGGAACATGCGCATCGCCTCGCCCTTGATCTGGCCGCCGAAAATCATCGACGCATTGAAATCGATGCCCGACGCTTTCAGCGACGGGCCGTCTTGCTCGTAAACGCGCCGCACCGCGCTGCCCAGCACGCGCACTGCATCGAACAGGCTGCTAGCGTTCCAGATGGTGATGGGAGGCGCGTCGCCATTGTCGAGTTTTTCGACCTGCAGGATCTCGCGCACCGACTGGCTGATGGACAGGTTGCCGGCCGACAGCATGACCATGAAGCGGTCGCCGGGACGCTCGTAGACGATCATCTTGCGGTAGGTGCTGAACTGGTCCAGCCCGGCGTTGGTGCGCGAGTCGGACAAGAACACCAGGCCGGCGTCGAGCTTGATGCCTACACAGTACGTCATGGTTTTCCTTGGGCGGCTTGGAGCGCGATGGCTTTGAGCGAATACAGCGCATCCAGCGCTTCCTTGGGCGAAAGCATATCGGGGTTCAGCTGCGCGAGCGCCTCGTCGATCACCGAGCGCTGCGGCGGCGCTTGCGCTGCGGGTTGAGCAAACAGGTCGATCTGCGCGTTGTTGGCTTGTTGCTGTGCTTCCAGCGCTTCCAGCGTGGCGCGCGCCTGGCGCACCAGCCCGCCGGGCATGCCGGCCAGCCGCGCCACTTGCACGCCGTAGCTGCGGCTGGCCGGGCCGGGCTGAATGTCGTGCAGGAAGACGATGTCGTCGCCGCCGCTGGTGTGTGTTTCCGCCGCTGACACATGCACGTTCAGCGCACGGCCATGCTTGACCGGAAACTCGGTCAACTCGAAATAGTGCGTTGCGAACAGCGTGAAGGACCGGTTGCGGTCGTGCAGGTGGCTGGCGATCGCGCCGGCCAGCGCCAGGCCGTCGAAGGTGGAGGTGCCGCGGCCGATCTCATCCATCAGCACCAGCGAATATTCGGTGGCGCCGTGCACGATGGCGGCAGCCTCGACCATCTCGACCATGAAGGTCGACTGCGCATTGGCCAGGTCGTCGGCCGCGCCGATGCGGGTGTGGATGGCGTCGATGGGCCCGAGCCGGCAGGCCCGCGCGGGCACGAACGAACCCATCGCGGCCAGTAGCACGATCAGCGCGACCTGGCGCATGAAGGTGCTTTTGCCACCCATGTTCGGGCCGGTGATGACCAGCATCTTGCGCGTGGCGTCGAGCCGGCAGTCGTTGGCCATGAAGCTGCCGGCGCCGGTTTCCAGCAGGCGCGCTTCGACGACGGGGTGGCGGCCGGCCTCGATCTCGATGCACGGCTCGCGCACGAACTGCGGGCGGCACCAGCCCAGCGTGGCGGCGCGTTCGGCCAGCGCGGCCAATGCGTCCAGGCTGGCCAGCGCGCGGGCCAGTGCGGTGAGCGCTTCGAGATGGCTTTGCAGTCGATCGAGCACTTGGTCATACAGCAGCTTCTCGCGCGCCAGCGCACGGTCTTGCGCCGACAGCGCCTTGTCTTCAAAGGTCTTCAGCTCGGGGGTGATGAAGCGTTCGGCGTTTTTGAGCGTCTGGCGGCGCTGGTAGTCGGCCGGCACCTTGGACGCCTGGCCCTGGGTGACCTCGATGAAGAAGCCGTGCACCTTGTTGTACTGCACACGCAGGTTGTTGATGCCGGTGCGGGCGCGCTCGCGGGCTTCGAGTTCCAGCAGATAGGCGTCGCAGTTGTCGCCGATGCCGCGCAGTTCGTCCAGCGTGGCGTCGAAGCCGGTGGCGATCACCCCGCCGTCGCGCAGCAGCACCGCCGGTTCGTCGGCGATGGCGGCGACCAGCAGATCGGCGATCTCTGCCGGTGGGTGCAGGGCAACGGCGAGCATGTCGAGCAAGACGGCGGTGCTGGCGTGGACGTCGGCTTCGTGTTCGGCATTGCCGCTGTCGGCGGTGGGCAGGGTCTTTCGCAGCGCGGGCAGCGCCAGCAGCGTCGCGCGCAGGCCGCTCAGTTCGCGCGGGCGAATTTGGCGCAAGGCCAGGCGGGCGGTGATTCGTTCGACATCGCTGACACCGCGCAAGGCTTCACGCAGGCTGGCAACGCTGGCCTTGCCGTTGGCACCGCGGCCGTCCATCAAGGCCACCAGTGCGTCGTGGCGCTGGCTGGCCGCGCGGCGCTCGCGCAGCGGGTGCGTCAGCCACTGCCGCAGCGCGCGGCTGCCCATGCCGGTGCGGCAGGTGTCCAGCAGCGACAGCAAGGTGGGCGCGTCTTCGCCGCGCAGCGTCTGGGTCAGCTCCAGGTTGCGGTGCGTGGTCGGTGGCAGTTGCAGCAGCTCGTTGGCGCGCTGCACGGTCAGCGTGCGCACATGCGCCAGCGCCTGGCCCTGGGTGTGCTCGGCGTAGCTCAGCAGCGCGCTCGCTGCCGCCTGAGCTGCGCGCAGGTCCTGCGCATTGAAGCCGGCCAGGCTGGCCACGCGCAGTTGTTCGCACAGCTTGCGCAAGCCCAGCGCGCTGTCGAACTGCCAGGCGGGACGGTGGGTGATGGCGATGCGCAGCTGCTGCAAGGCCGCGGGTACCTGGTCCCGGTCCACCAGCACCTCGGCCGCGGACAGGCGCGCCAGCCAGGCCGGCAGTTCCGGCTCGCTGCATTCGGTCAGCCCCAGCTCGCCACTGCTGAGCGCCAGCCAGGCCAGACCCAGCGTCTTGCCTTGACGCACCACCGACAACAACAGTGCGTCGCTCTTGTCGGCCAGCAGCTCGGTGTCGGTGACGGTGCCGGGCGTGACAACCCGCACCACCTTGCGCTCGACCGGGCCCTTCTGCGATGCCGATACCTCGCCCACTTGCTCGCAGATCGCCACCGCCTCGCCGAGTTTGATCAATTTGGCGAGATAATTTTCCAGCGCATGCACAGGCACACCGGCCATCACCACCGGCTCGCCGGCGCTGCTGCCGCGCGAGGTGAGCGTGATGTCGAGCAACCGGTTTGCCTTGCGCGCGTCGTCGAAAAACACCTCGTAAAAGTCGCCCATGCGGTAGAACACCAGCGTGTCGGCGAACTCGGCTTTGATGCGCAGGTACTGCTGCATCATCGGCGTGTGGCCGCTGAAATCGGTGGGCGAGGGCGGCGCGCTCAAGTTCATGCGCGGTTGAGCGGGCGGCTCAAGGGCGGGCGAGGGAGCTGGCGCGCGGCCTGGGCGGCAAGCGTCAGAACGGCGCTTCGTCGCCGCTGGTGGCTGCCGACTTGCGCACCCGCAGCGCCTTCTTGGGCGGCTCGACAGGCGCCGCCAGCGTGGCCGCCAGCGCACTTTGCGGGGTAACTTCCGCCAGCGACGGGACTGATGGCGCCGCCCGCGCAGGCTCATCTTTCAGCACCCGCGTGAACGGCGACAGCAGCGCAACCAGTTGCCCGTAGATCTTCGGGTTGCCCGCCAGCACCTCGCGCTGGTAGAGAAAGTCGGCCTCGCCGGTGAAGTTGCCGATCAGGCCGCCCGCCTCGGTGATCATCAACGAGCCGGCGGCCGCGTCCCAGGGGCTCAGGCCGGTCTCGAAAAAGCCGTCGCAGTAGCCCGCGGCCACATAACAAAGGTCCAGTGCGGCAGCGCCCGGGCGGCGCAGGCCGGCGCACAGCGGCATCACGATTTCCAGCATCTGCAGGTAGCGCTTGAAGTTGTCACCCTTGCGAAACGGGAAGCCGGTGCTGATCAAACATTCGGCCAGGCGAATGCGTTTGGAAACGCGCAGGCGCTTGTCGTTCAAGAACGCCCCTCGGCCCTTGGAGGCGTAGAACAGGTCGTTGCGCGTCGGGTCGTAGACGACGGCCTGCTGCACCTGGCCCTTGAACGCCAGCGCGATGGAGACCGCGTAGACCGGGAACCCGTGGATGAAGTTGGTGGTGCCGTCCAGCGGGTCGATGATCCACACATACTCGCTGTTCTTGGCGCCGTGCGCGCGCCCCGACTCCTCGGCCAGGATGCCGTGGCCCGGGTAGGCGCCGAGCAGGGTTTCGATGATGATGGCCTCGGCCGCATGGTCCACCTCGGTCACGAAGTCGTTCGGCGACTTGGTGTTGACCTTCAGCAAGTCCAGGTCCATCGACGCGCGGTTGATCAGAGCCCCCGCACTGCGTGCCGCCTTGATAGCGATGTTGAGCATGGGGTGAAGCGCTTGCGACATGGGGCAACCTGTGG
>JANNDW010000420.1:0-4642 GCA_031378125.1 Methylibium sp.
GCCGACGGCAACATCGTCGCGATGACCGGTGACGGCGTCAACGACGCGCCGGCCTTGAAGGCCGCCGACATCGGTATCGCGATGGGCGTGACCGGCACCGAGGTCACGAAGGAAGCGGCCAAGATGATCCTGGCCGACGACAACTTCGCGACCATCGTCGAAGCCGTGCGCGAAGGCCGCGCCATCCTGGACAACATCCGCAAATTCCTGCGCTATTTGCTGTCGTCCAACATGGGCGAGGTGCTGACGGTGTTCCTCGGCGTGGTGGGCTCTGGCGTGATCGGGCTGAAGCAAACCGAAGCCGGTGCCGGCGGTGCTGTCGTGCTGCCGCTGCTCGCCACCCAACTGCTGTGGATCAACCTCATCACCGACTCGGCGCCTGCCCTCGCGATGGGTGTCGACCCGCCCACCGACGACCTGATGGCCCGCAAGCCACGGCATGTGAACGAGCGCCTGATCGACGCACGCATGTGGTCGAGCGTGATCCAGACCGGTGTGGTGATCGCCGTGGTGACCTTGATGACGATGGACCTCTACCTGCCCGGCGGGTTGATTCAGGGCGTTGGCGACCTGAGCACGGCCCGCACGGCAGGATTCACGACGCTGGTGTTCACCAGCCTGTTCACCTGCTTCACCGCGCGCTCGGACACCACCAGCGCGTTCGCCAAGCTGTTCGTCAACCCGTGGCTTTGGGGTGCCGCTGCACTCTCGCTGCTGTTGCAAGTGGCCGTCGTCCACGTCCCGCTTCTGAACATCGCCTTCGGCACGGCACCGCTGGCGCTGGACCAGTGGCTGGTGTGCGCGGCGATGGCCAGCGCGGTGTTGATTTACAGCGAACTGCAAAAACTGGTGAGGCGCCGCTGGGGTCGATGAAGGATGCTCTTCGACATTGCAGCGGACGCCGCCAAACTCAGCCTGTTCATCGCGTGTGCCTATGTGCTGCTGGGTGCCTATGCACGGCGCAGAAGGCCGCAGTGGACCGAGCATCTGACGAAGCGCCGCTTGGCCGTATTGGGAATCCTGACGCTGGCCGTGGGGGGAATCAAACTGATCGAGGATGTGGTTGCCAAAGAAACCGGACCGGTTGACGAAGCCATTCTGTGGTTCATTCGAGATCATGTGCCTTCAGCGCTGAACGGCTTCTTCGCTGCGGTCACGTTCAGCGGGTCAGCAAGGTTTCTGGTGCCGGTGGCAGCCATGAGCGCCGTTGCACTGCTTGTTGCCCGGCGCCGCTTCGAGGCGGTGCTCGTGGGCGCCTCGGTAGTCACGGCAACACTCGTCGTCTGGGGTATGAAAGCCATCGTCGGCCGGGCCCGCCCTGCGCTGTGGGAGGCGCAGTGGTATTGGGGGTCCAGCTTCCCCAGTGGGCACACCCTCAGCACCGCAGCGTTTGCTACCGCTGCCGCGTTGTGCGTGGCGCGGATCTGGCCCCGAGCCGGGACCCTGGCGATGGCGCTGGCGGTGCTGTGGACAGGCCTGGTCGCCGTCTCTCGTCTCGTCCTCGGCGTCCACTGGCCGTCGGACGTGCTGGCGGCCATGTGCCTGGGTGCTTTCATTCCGCTGTTGATCAGCGTGGCCAACGACCTGGGTCATCGAAATCCAGCTGGCGAGGAACCGCCTTTGTGATGGGTAGCGGTAGCCCGCATTGGCCGACCAGACGTGCAACCACGTGAAGTTGCTGTGGAACATACCGGACGCCCGCACGAAGCAGCCATGTGTCCTGACGCACAGACGCAAGGCTGCACGCTGGACTACAAGGCATTTGATTCTGGTTCACCAAAGGTCACGATGCCCTTGATGAAAACGTTCTGGAACTCTTCATTCGGCAGGTGCGAGAACGGCCCTGTCAATTTCTCCGAGTTGTTTGGCGACAAGCAAACGCTGGCGGTCTACAGCTACATGTACGGACACAAGCGCGAGTAGCCTTGCCCGACACCAACGCAAGACAGGAGTGACCATGACGATCACGGGAAGCTGCCATTGCGGCAAATCTGCATTTCGCATCGAGGGTGACATCCCGGAGAAGCTGACCCGCTGCACCTGTTCCTTCTGCTCCAAACGCGGCGTGTTGTGGGCGTACTACCAGCCTGCCCAGTTTCAACTGACCAGCCCGGCCGCCGACGATGCGACCTATCGCTGGAACACCAAGCTTGTGGCCCATCACTTCTGCCCGGTTTGCGGCTGCGGTACCTTAACCGACAGCCCCGCATTCGAGCCCGATGGCAGCTGGGACAAGAGCACCCGCCGCATCGGCGTGAATGCGCGTCTGTTCGACAACTACGTTGCAGCGGACGCGCCAGTCGTGGTGATCGACGGCAAGAATCTTTGGTAGACACAGGCTCGCTGCAAGCCATGCTGGAAGATCCCATCGATCCCATCGCTGCGGTCAACCATCCCGACCCCTACCCCTACTACGCAGCGCTGCGTGCAGAGTCGGGCGTGCACTGGTTCGCGGACCGCAAGCTGTGGGCATTGGTCAGCGCGCCGCTGGTGACCGCCGCATTCCACATGGAGCATGCAAAGGTCAGGCCGCCCAGTGAACCGATTCCTGCCTTTCTGCAGAAGACGCAGGCCGGCGCGGTCTTCGGCAGGCTGGCCCGCATGAGCGACGGCCCGCCACATGCAGCGCAGCGGGAACGCACGATGCTGCTCATGCGCAAACTCACCGGCGAGCGTGTCGCTGACGGGGCGGCACGTGTGATCGAAGCCGTCGCCAGCCATTGGCGAGAGCGCATGGACGGCGCATCGCTGAACGAGCTGATTCGTGCGCTGCCGGTCATGGCTATCCTCGCAGCGCTCGGCTTTGCGCCTCATTCGTTCGCGGCCACGCTGGCGTTCGTCGACACCTGGGTGGCGGGGCTCTCACCGCTGGCCACGGATGCGCAACGCGCAGCCGCCGTCGACGCGATGGAGGGTCTGCTGCCTTTGCTCGCCGCCAGCGCTGAGGGGGGCGTCCAGGGCCTGGACGATTCGGCCGCGCACGTGGCGGTGTTGATGCAACCGCACGAGGCCACTGCCGGCTTGATCGGCGCGGGCCTGCTCAGGCTGGCCGCGGATGAGGGGCTGCGCAACGCGGCCGTTGCCGGCACGCTGCGCTGGGATCACTTCGGTGAAGAGGTGCTGCGCCACGACCCGCCGATTCAGAACACGCGACGGGTCATGGCGGCCGACGCCATGTTCGAAGGCAAGCCTGTTCGCGCTGGAGAAACCGTCTTGCTGGTATTGGCATCGGCAGCGCGCGATCTGCGTGCGTACGACGCACACGACGCGCCCGACGAATTTCGGTTGGACCGTTCACAGCGCACGACGCTGCCTCTCGGCGCGGGAGCGCATGCCTGCCAGGGCGGACCCGCCGCGTTGGCGGTCGCCGAATGCGCCTGGCGACACATCGCTCAACAGGCCGGCGCTGAGGGGCTGGAAGCACTGGCTCGCGGCGTGACCTGGCGTGCGTCCGTCAACGCCCGCATTCCAATGTTCGCTTGATGAGCGCCCCAGACCGACTCATGCCGCTTCGACAAGAACCGAGAGGGTTGACGGGCTTCTTTTTACCGCCAAGGCGCAAAGGACGCGAAGGACGCAAAGGAACTTCAAGGTGTGATGAAGTCTGTGCTGGGCGCTTTCTCTTTGCGAACTTGGCGTCCTTTGCGCCTTGGCGGTGAAACCACTCTCGCGTGAGCGCTGCGGTACTCATCCATTCGGAATTCAGGAGCCCCTTCATGACCGATGCTCGACCCCTCGCAACTGACAAGCGCCGCGCATTCCGCCGTCTGCATGAAGCGGGCTGCTTCGTGATTCCCAACCCCTGGGACATCGGCGGTGCGCGCTACCTGCAAAGCCTCGGCTTCAAGGCACTCGCCACCACCAGTTCCGGCCACGCCTGGTCGCAAGGTTGCCCGGATGGCGCGATGCCGCTGGGCAGCGTGCTGGCGCACCTTCGGGAAATCGTGGCGGCCAGCGACTTGCCGGTGAATGCCGACTTCGGCAACGGATTTGCGATCGACGCGGCAGGGGTGGGGGTGAACGTCGGCCTCGCCATCGAGACCGGCGTGGCCGGGTTGTCGATCGAAGACGCGACCGGTGACGACGCGAACCCGCTCTTCGAGATCGCCACCGCGGTCAGCAGGATTCGCGCGGCGCGGGCGGCCATCGACAAGGCGGGCGGTGACACGTTGCTGGTCGGCCGCGCAGAGTGCTTTTTGGTCGGCCGGCCCGATCTCGACGAGACCATCCTTCGGTTGAAGCGGTACGCCGAGGCAGGTGCCGATTGCTTGTATGCGCCGGGCATCCGCACGCGCGAGGAAATTGCTGCGGTGGTGGCCGCGGTCGCGCCGAAACCGGTCAATCTGCTGGTCGGGTCGGCCAGCGGGCTCACGATGGAAGACATCGCCGCGCTGGGCGTTCGGCGAGTCAGCGTCGGCGGTGCGCTGGCACGCACGGCGTGGGGCGCGTTCGCGAATGCGGCCAGGCTGATGGCCGAGCAGGGTCGGTTCGATGGGTTCGTGAACGCGCTGCCTGGGCAAGAACTGGATTCTTTTTTCCGCAATGACTTGAGCGGGCGTGAAGGCAAGCGCCGACCTGATCGGCGACCATGATCAGCGACGTGGCGCATCGCCCCCCTCACCCCAACCCTCTCCCCAGAGTA
>JANNDW010000421.1:0-7945 GCA_031378125.1 Methylibium sp.
TCGTCGATGTAGAACTGGTAGTTGGTGAACAGCACGAAATTCTGGAAGTGCTCCGGCGCCGTGCCGGTGTAGTGGCGCAGGCGGTGCAGCGAATAGTCGACCCGCTGCGCGGTGAACAGCGACAGCGGCAAGGCCGCGCCGGGGCTGGGCTCGTAGGTGCCGTTGGCAATGCCGTCGTCCATCGCGGCCAGGTCGGGCAGGTCGAACAGGTCGCGCATCAGCAAGCGCCGCTCGGTGCTGAGGCTGCCTTCGATGTGGTCGTTCTCAGCCAGCGAAAAGTGGACCGGAATCGGTTGTGCGCTGGTGCCCACCTCCAGCGTCACCTGGTGGTTTTTCAGCAGCAGCCGGAACTGCTCCTGGTAGTAGTTGGAAAACAGGTCGGGCCGCGTCAGCGTGGTCTCGTAGGTGCCCGGCCCGGCGACAAAACCGTAGCTCAGGCGCGAATCGGCGCGCGCCACGGTGTCGGTGTGCACACGCACGAACGGGTAGCAGGCGCGCACCCGCGTCTGGGCGTCGCGGCCCCGAGCCGTGGCGCCGGGCACGTCGCCCGCGACGAAGGCCTGCAGCGCTTCGCGCAGGTGGGCCACGCTGTTGTCGTAGATCAGGCGCACTTGCGCCAGTGCCGCCGCTGGATCGTCGAAGCGGGTGGGCGCCACAAAGGCGGACTGGGATCTCATGGGGTTTGCCAACACTGGGTTTCGGGATCGGGTGTCTCGCATTGTGGCGGCAGCGGCGTGCAAGGTACACGGGGCTTGGCCGGCGCGCTGGGGTCGTCGATCATCGCGGGCAGCCTGCTTGCCAGCGCAATGTTCGGCCAACCAGGCGCAAGTGCGCGATACATTTGGCGCCACCCTGGATAAGCTGCCCCACCAAGGAGTTTCAAGCCCATGAAGGTGATTGTTCTCGGCAGTGGCGTCATCGGTGTGGCGTGCGCCTACCAGCTGGCAGCCAGCGGCCATGAGGTGACGGTGCTGGACCGGCAGCCCGCCGCCGCGCTGGAAACCAGCTACGGCAACGCCGGCGAGGTGTCACCCGGCTACTCGGCGCCCTGGGCCGGGCCGGGTGTGCCGCTGAAGGCCGTCAAGTGGTTGCTGATGCAGCACCGGCCGCTGGTGATCCGCCCGCACCTGGACCTGAATTTCATCCGCTGGGGCCTGGCGATGCTGCGCAACTGCACGGCCGCGCGCTACGAAGTCAACAAGGGACGCATGGTGCGGCTGGCCGAGTACAGCCGCGATTGCCTGCGCGAACTGCGCCAGCAAACCGGCATCCGCTACGACGAGCGAATGCAAGGCACCTTGCAGTTGTTCCGCACGCAGGCGCAATTGGATGGCACGGCCGCCGACATTGCCATCCTGCAACGCTACGGCGTGCGCTTCGACCTGCTCGACAGGGACGGCTGCATACGCCACGAGCCCGCGCTGGCCCATGTGCGCGAGAAGTTCGTCGGCGGCCTGCTGCTGCCCGGCGACGAAACCGGCGACTGCTTCAAGTTCACCCAAAACCTGGCGGCGCTCGCCGCCCAGCGTGGGGTGCGGTTGCGCTACGGCACGCGCATCGAGCGCTTGTTGGTTGCCGGCAAGCAAATCGATGGCGTGCTGACCGACGCCGGAACATTCAAGGCCGACGCCTACCTCGTCGCACTCGGAAGCTACTCGCCGTTGTTGCTCAAACCGGTGGGCATCCGCATCCCGGTCTATCCGGTCAAGGGCTACTCGATCACCGTGCCCATCACCGATGCCCGGGGTGCGCCCGAATCCACCGTGATGGACGAAACCCACAAGGTCGCCGTGACAAGGCTGGGCGAGCGAATCCGGGTCGGCGGCACCGCCGAACTGGCCGGCTACACCTTGAAGCTGCACGAAGCGCGCCGCCACACGCTGGAGCATGTGGTCAGCGACCTGTTTCCAAACGGCGGCGACACGGCGCGCGCCGAGTTCTGGTGCGGCCTGCGGCCGATGACGCCTGATGGCACCCCGGTGGTCGGCGCGACCCGCCTGCCCAAGCTGTACCTCGCCACCGGCCACGGCACGCTGGGCTGGACCATGGCCGCCGGCACCGGCCGCGTGATGGCTGATGTGATCAGCGGGCGCACGCCGCAGATCGATCTGGATGGGTTGACGGTGGATCGTTACGCCAACGCGTACGCGTAAGGGAGCAGCGTGATCCGTTGCGCAAGCCCTACTGCGTCTGCGTGGCCGTCGTGATCAGGATGTTGGGGTTCGGCACGCAATCCAGGAAGCCGGCGACCGGTCCGCAGGGCGCTGCGCTGATGGCCGTCACCACATCGGTGCCCGCCGTGACGGCGCCGAAGACCGCGTAACCACCGCCTGCCGTGTCCAGGCTGGGGTTGTTCTGCAGGTTGATAAAGAACTGCGAGGTGGCCGAGCCCGGCTCGGCGCCCCGCGCCATCGCCACGCTCCATTGCAAGTTCCCCAGCCCTTTGCCGACTTCCAGCGCAATCGGAGGGTTGGTAGGCTTGGGCACGGCCCCGGTGGTTGGAGAGACAGGCGGATAGCCCCCGCCTTGAACCAAGCGCAAGGCGCCCGACGCGATCCGGTGGAACACGGTGCCGTCGTAGAACCCGGTGTTGACGTAGTTCAGAAAGTTGTCCACCGTGATCGGGGTTCTGTCCGGGGCCAGCGTGAACACGATGCTGCCCAGCAATGCCGCGCCGGAGTTGAGCGTCATTGTCACCTGCGGCGCCGCCACGTTGAAGCTCGCGCTGCCCAGCGTCACCGAGTCGGTGGCCCGCGCCACCGTCACCACGCTCGCACCCAGCGCCGAAGCCCGGCAGCGGTAGAAAGCCGTCGCGGTGCCGCTCACGAAGGGAGCCGTCTTGCTCAGCGCCATGCCGATGCACGCGGGTGACGACACGGTGAGGCCCTGGTCCACATCGGTTCCGGTGACGGTGACCACGAGCAGCTGGCTGTATTTCACCGTGCTGGCCGACACCGACGCGACGGTCGGCACCGGATCGGGCCCGCCGCCGCCGCCGCCGCAGGCCGCGAGAAGTGCCAGCGCGAGCGGGGCGCACATCGGCAGCGGTGAACGGGCGCGCCGCGGCGCTGATGGGATTTGATTCATGGTGTGGGCCTCTCGGCGAAAGTGTTGGTGACATGCCGCGCTCGCGAGCGAGCGAGCGCGCAAGTCGGGGAGTCTATGGCCATGCGGGCCGGGCCCGCGCTGGCGTGTCGCGCCCGGTCCACGCCGGTGGCGGCGAACCGCAATGATTGAATACCACTGTTACCCGTGGGCCTGCGGCCTGCGATGGTCAGCGTAACGCGTACCGGGTACCGCGCCCGCAACTCTAAAGCCGGCCGACGCAGCCCACCGCACCGCAGCGGCAGCGCAGCTGGCCCGCGTGGTGGGTTGGGCCGTAGTCGACGGTGATCTCGTCGCCCACCGCCAGCGCGCGCACGGCGCAGATCTCCACCCGGCCCTGGCGGATGCGCAGCACCGCGTTCGGCGCGCACGAATGGTTGGCAAAGCGCAGCGGGTCGGCGCAACGTGTGGCGTCGATCGCGCGGCGCTCGCTCAGCGCGACGATCATGATGCGAGCCGCACCCTTGGCGCGGCGCCGCGCTTCTTGCACACCGATGGGCTCGCCGCGGATCTCGCCGATCTTGCGTCCTGCGGGGATTGCTTCGGCCGCGAAGGCACCCTGGCCATCGATGCGGCTGGCCCGCACCCGCACGGCAAACTTTTGCGGGTCGCCGCGTGCGCCATTGGGGCGGGCCGGCAGCTTCACAACCGGGGCGGCCTGCGGCAGCGGCAAGAGTCTTGGCATGGGCGCGATTGTGGCGTCAAGCCCTTGCGCGCCGCAAAGCGCGACGCTTTTCACACTCGCTCCGAGCGGGCTGCAAACAGCGCCACGCCAACCCCGCTATTCCGTTGAATCGATCGTTTGCGCGACCGATAGCATGGGTATCACAAAAGCTCAACTGGCAAACCAACATGCGTCACTCCACCTCCACACTGCAGCGCTTTTCAGCGTCGAAACGCTTCTTCGCCCACGGCGACGCCATCGAGTGGGAAGAGTTGCCGTCGCTGGCGGACTCTTTGGCCGAGCGGCTGATCAACGACCACGCGCGCAGGCGTGGCGCCGGGTTGTTTGATGGTTCGCAGGTTGCGGCTTGGGACAACACCATGCCGGCCGACCTGCTGTCCATCACGCCGACCCAGCCGTTCAACGAGACGCTCAGCGGCCTGGCCACGCGCGAGGTTCACGAACCCGAGGTGTTTCGCCACTTCTTCGGCGCCTCGCTGAGCGCCTGACGCCGGCTTGGCTCGCGCGCCGCAGCGCCCTGCTGCGGCATGCGCTTCATCGACGCCGCGACGCTGGGCCGCGTTGAGCCGCTATCCTGCGGACTTTCAGCCTTTGCGGACGCCCGCCGCCGTGAACCGCACACCCGCCGCTGCATCGCCCCCGCCCGAGCTTTTGCACTGGGAAGACTTCCCCGTTGGCCAGGTGCGCGTGTTCGGCGCAATGCGGGTCACGCGCGAGGCCGTGCTCGCCTTCGCGCGCGAGTTCGACCCGCAGCCCTTCCACCTCGACGACGAGGCAGCCCAGGCCTCGCTGTTCGGCGGCTTGTCGGCCAGCGGCTGGCACACCTGCGCGATGGCCATGCGCATGATGTGCGACGCCTACCTGCTCGACTCGGCCAGCCTGGGCTCGCCCGGCATCGACAACCTGAAGTGGCTCAAGCCGGTCTACCCCGGCGACACCTTGAGCGTGCGCTTCCACGTGCTCCAAGCGCGGCCCATGGCCAGCCGCCCGGGTGTGGGCCTGATCCGCTCGCAATGGGAGGTGTGCAACCAGCACGGCGAGGTGGTGCTGAGCATGCAAGGCTGGGGCATGTTCAGGCGGCGTGTTGCCGCCGCCCCGTCGGCCTGAAGCGGCGCGGTGGCGCCGGCGCCGGTGCCGGTGCATTCGCAGCGGGGTCTTTCACACCGTCAGCCGAGCCGCGTGGCACCATGGCCGGCAACCGCGATGGAGGCCACACGATGAAGCAACCGTCCCGCCGCAAGGTGCTGGGCACGCTGGCCGGCACTGCCGCGCTGTCCCCATTCTTGCCGTCCGCACTGCGCGCGCAGCCCGCTGCGGCGATGCAGTCATGGCCCTTGGGCACCGCGCGGCCCACCGGCATTCACGATCTGGCGCCGGCCCCCGACGGCGGTGTGTGGTTCACCGCCCAGCGCAGCGGCCACCTGGGCTGGTTCGACCCGGGCAGCGGCCGCACCGAGCTCATCGCGCTGGGGGGCTCGTCGTCGCCGCACGGCGTCATTCAGGGGCCCGACAAAGCGGCCTGGGTCACCGACAGCGGCCAGAACGCCATCGTGCGCGTGGCCTGGCCCAGCCGCGAGCGGCGCGTGTTCCCGCTGCCCGACGGCGCGCCCTATGCCAACCTGAACACCGGCGCGTTCGACGGCGACGGCGACCTGTGGTTCACCGGCCAGAGCGGCGTGGTCGGCAAGCTGGCCGTCAAGAGCGGCAGCGTGAGCCTGAAGGACGCCCCGCGTGGCCGCGGCCCTTACGGCATTTGCGCCACGCCGGGCGGCGAGGTCTGGTGGTGCTCGCTGGCGGGCTCGTTCATCGCCCGCATTGACCGGCGCACCGGCGAGTCCGTCGTCGTCGAGCCGCCCACGCCGCGCCAGGGCGCACGGCGCGTTTGGAGCGACAGCGGCGGGCGCATCTGGGTCAGCGAATGGACGTCCGGCAACCTGTCCATGCACAATCCCGCCGACAAGAGTTGGCGCAGCTGGAAATTGCCGGGCGCGAAGCCGCAGGCGTACGCGGTGTACGTGGACGAGCGCGACAAGGTTTGGGTCAGCGAGTGGGGCGACAACGTGATGCAACGCTTCGACCCGGCGAGCGAGAAGTTCACCCGCTTCGAGTTGCCGCGCGCGTCCGCGAACATCCGCCAGATCCTCGGCCGCGCTGGCGAGGTGTGGCTGCCGGAGAGCGGCACCGAGCACATCACGGTGATCCGCAGCGCCTGAGCCACGGAGGGTTTGTTCATGGATTCGATTCGTCGCCGTCACCTTCTTGCCGCTGCCAGCGCCGCCGCGCTGCCGGCGCAACTGTGGGCCCAGGCCAGCGCGCCCGCGGCGTCCGTCCAGGGCTGGCCGAACAAGCCGGTGCGCATCGTGGTGCCGTTCGCCCCTGGCGGCACCACCGACATCCTGGCGCGTGCGTTGGCGCCCGAGTTGGGCAAGGCGTTCGGGCAGAGTTTCATCATCGAGAACAAACCCGGCGCGGGCGGCAATGTCGGTGCCGACCTGGTCGCCAAGTCAGCGGCCGACGGCCACACGCTGTTGATGGGCACGGTAGGCACGCATGCCATCAATGCCGCGCTGTACCCGAAGATGACCTATGACCCGGTGCGCGACTTCGCGCCCATCACGCTGGTGGCCGGGGTGCCCAATGTGCTGGTGCTGAACCCGGCCAAGGCTGCGGCGCTGAAGATCAACAGCGTCGCCGACCTGATTGCCTACGCGCGCGCCAACCCGGGCAAGCTGAACATGGCCTCCAGCGGCAACGGCACCTCGATCCACCTCAGCGGCGAGCTGTTCAAGGCGATGACCGGGACCTTCATGGTGCACTTCCCGTACCGGGGTTCCGGGCCGGCGCTGCTCGACCTGATCGGCGGCACCATGGACCTGATGTTCGACAACCTGCCATCGGCGCTGCCGCAAATCAAGGCCGGCAAGCTGAAAGCGCTGGCGGTCACCAGCGCGCAGCGCAGCGCGGCGGTGCCCGAGTTGCCCACCATCGCCGAAGCCGGCCCCGTGAAGGGTTTCGACGCCAGTTCGTGGTTCGGTTTGCTGGCACCGGCCGGCACACCGGCGGACATCGTCAACCGCTTGCAGCAGGAGAGTGCCAAGGCGCTGGGTGGTGCCGCTTTGAAGGAACGCCTGCTGTCTCAGGGCGCGCTACCGGGCGGCATGGCGCCGGCCGAGTTTGCCGTCTACATCGCCGGCGAGACCAGGAAGTGGGCGCAGGTCGTGAAGAGCTCGGGCGCGAAGGTCGATTGATGGCCGCGTGGTGAGGGTTGGCTCAGGCCGGACCACTGGCCCGGCGCGGCCTGCAAGGCGCGCAATTGCATAGGCGCTTCGCTGCGGCGGCTCAGCGCCAAACGGAACCGAGCGTCACATCGGCGGCCGCCAGGTCCAGCGCAAAGTCCTCGCTGCCAAGGTAGGTCAGTTCGCGCACGCGCGCCGCGCCGATGGGGTCGCGCGCGTCGATCGAAGCAACCCCGCCGGGGTGGCAAAACAGCAGCCCGCCTTCGTTCGGAAGGCAGGCCAGCCAGCCCTGCATCAGCGTGCGGTAGTCGGTGTCTTGGAAGTCGTAGACGCCCAGCAACGCGCGGTTGTGCGCGATCACGCGCCGCCGCAGTTCACGCCTCAGCCCCCGCCCGCCGGTGTGTTCGATCAGCCAACGCTTCAGGCCGGCCCCGGCGCCCTGCACCGGTGCCGTGCTGCGCAGCGCCGGCATCGGTTGAATGTGCTCCACCGCATCGAGAATGATGTTGCGCACCACGGGCAGGTGGTGCACATGCTGGTGCCCGTCGATGAAGCTCGGCGGCCTTTCGATCACCTGGACGTAGGCGCTCAACTGGGCATGAAACTCGGCCCGCAATGCCGCGCGCGGCAGCAGGCCCAGGTGGGCCTGCGCTGTCAAACGCGGCAGTGACGGCAGCATGGGCCAGACCTGCGCCAGCCGCCGGCTCAGCGGCCGGCCATGGGTCAGGTTGAAATGCAGGCCCAGGTTCACCGTGGCGGGCAGGCCGCCGAGCCACGCAGCGTCTGCCGGCCAGCCCGCGCCGGTGCTGATGCACGACACGGCGTTCAGCCGCCCGGCCCGCGCCAGGCGCGCAATCGCGATGGAGATGCCCGTGTCCAGACCAAAGTCATCCGCGCACAGCATCAGCACGCGGGTCAT
>JANNDW010000185.1:0-4465 GCA_031378125.1 Methylibium sp.
GCCACGCGCCCGGTCTCCAGCAGATAAGCATGGTCGGCCAGGTCCAGCGCCAGGCTGGCGTTTTGCTCGACCAGCAGCATGCTCACCCGGTCTTCCCGGTTGATGGTGCGCATGATGCGAAAGATCTCGGCCACGATCAGCGGCGCCAGGCCGAACGAGGGCTCGTCGAGCAGCAGCAATTTTGGCCGCAGCATCAGTGCGCGGCTGATGGCCAACATTTGCTGCTCGCCGCCCGACAAGGTGCCGGCCTGCTGATGGCGACGTTGCTTCAATATCGGGAAGCGGGTGAACGCCTTCTCCATGTCGAACGCCAGCTCAGTGCGGTTGCGCCGCGTGTAGCCGCCCAGGCGCAGGTTCTCGTCGACCGACAACGCGGTGAAGGTGCCGCGCCCGTCCGGCACATGCGCCACGCCCAGACGCACCACGTTCTCGGTGGCCTGGCCCGCGAGCTGCTGGCCTTCGAACAGAATGCTGCCGGAGGTGCGCACCGTCTGGCACAGGGCCCGCAAGGTGGTTGTCTTGCCGGCGCCGTTGGCGCCCAGAATGGCCGTGATGTGGCCGGCCTCCAAAGAAAAGTCCAGCTCGTACAGCGCACGCGTCGCACCGTAGAACGCGCTCAGTTGGCTGACCTGCAGCAGTTTTGCGGACGTGCCGTTCGCGCTGCCGAACCGGCTCGCGGCGGGCGGCGCCAGCACAGGAGTCTCAAACATCGGCGGGCGCCCCCAGGTAGGCTTCGATCACTTCCGGATGGGTCTGAATTTCCGCGGGGCTGCCCTCGGCAATCTTGCGGCCGAAGTTCAGCGCCACGATGTGGTCCGACACGTTCATCACCAGGCTCATGTGGTGTTCCACCAGCAGCACGGTGATGTTCAGGCGGTCGCGAATGTCGCGGATCAACCGCGCCAGCGCGTCGATCTCCTCGTGGTTCAGGCCGGCGGCGGGTTCGTCCAGCAGCAGCAGCTTGGGATCGGCGGCCAATGCACGGCCGAGTTCGACGCGCTTTTGGGTGGCGAACGGCAGGTCGCCCACCAGGCGGTGCGAGAACTCCGTCAGCCCCAGGTAGTCGAGAATTTCCTCGGCGCGCCGGCGCAGGCGCGTTTCTTCGCCCGACACGCTGGGCAGGCGCAGCGCGCTGGAGATGAAGCCCGCCGACGATCGCGAATGCGCGCCGACCATCACGTTCTCGCGCACCGGCATGGTTCTGAACATGGCCAGGTTCTGGAACGTGCGGCCCATGCCGATCCCGGCCACCTGGTGGGTGGGCAGTGCGGTGATCGAGCGCCCTTCGAACAAGATGTCGCCGGCCTGGTACTGGTAGAGCCGGTTCAGGCAGTTGAACAGCGTCGTCTTGCCGGCGCCATTGGGGCCGATGAGCCCGCACACGTCGCCGCGCGCCACATCGAAACTCACGCCGTCAAGTGCCACGATGCCGCCGAAGCGCACCGTGACACCGCGCACACTGAGCAACGCGTCAGCCTTGTCTGCCATTTGCCTCCGAAGGGATGTTGTTGCGCGCCGCATTGTGGTTGCGGTGACGGGTGCCGGACTGCGCGCCTGATCTGTTATAGGCCGAGCACCGATGTTCTGGCAATCGGCGCTTGCACTAGCGCTTGCATTAGCGGCGTGCCGGGCGGGGTTCGTGCTGCGCCAGGTGTGCCAATGGCAAGGCGCCCCCGGCCTTGACCTCGCCCAGCGAAAAGCTGGTGTGCAGGTCTTTCACGTTCGGCAGCTTCAGCAGCGTCTGCTGCGCAAAGCGCGAGAACGCATCGAGGTCGGTGGCCAGCACCTGCAGCTCAAAGGTGCCGGAGCCCGAGATGTAGTGGCACGAGATCACCTCGGGGATGCGGCGGATCGCGTTTTCCAGTTCTCCCGTCGCGGTGGCCGTGTTGCGCTCGGCATCGACGCGCACAAAGGCCAGCACCCCCAGCCCGATGCGGCGCCGGTCGATCTCGGCCCGGTAGCCGGTGATGTAGCGCTGCTCTTCCAACCACTTGACGCGCCGCCACGTGGGTGCCGCCGACAGCCCGATGCGTGTGGCGAGCTCGGCATTGCTCAGGCGCGCGTCGGTCTGCAGTTCGCGCAGGATGGCGATGTCGTAGCGGTCCAGGTCGGCACCATGAACCTCGCTGGCGTCGGCCTGCGGGGCGCCGGCCCTTGCGCCGCCGGAGGGCCTGGCGACACCTCGGGTGTTCCCCGAATTCGGCTTCTTGAGCGCCATGGGTTCTCCAAAGGCCACACTGCAGCAAGATTATTGCTGAAGGGCGGGCGATTCGGGCAGAGAAAGAAAAGACTTCCCGCGCTCAAATCTCTAAACTTCGACCACGCGCGGCGGCCACGATCTGCCGGCACGCCACCCCCCAACGCTGGAGAGTCCAACGATGAATGCCCCGCTGCCCGAGTCGATCCGCAAGGCCCTTGAGAACGTCACCATCGATGACAAGTATTCGCTGGAGAACGGCCGCGCTTTCATGAGCGGCGTGCAGGCGCTGGTGCGCTTGCCGATGCTGCAAAAAAAGCGTGATGGCATGAACGGGCTGAACACCGCGGCCTTCATCAGCGGCTATCGCGGTTCGCCGCTGGGGGGTTACGACCAGGCGCTGTGGCAAGCCCAAAAGCACCTGGCGGCGCAAAACATCGTGTTCCAGCCGGGGGTCAATGAAGAGCTGGCGGCCACGGCGGTCTGGGGTTCGCAGCAGCTCGACCTGTACCCAAAGTCGAACAAGTTCGACGGTGTGTTCGGCATCTGGTACGGCAAGGGCCCCGGTGTGGACCGCTGCTCCGATGTATTCAAGCACGCCAACATGGCCGGCACCTCCAAACACGGCGGCGTGATCGCGATTGCCGGCGACGACCACATCGCCAAGAGCAGCACCGCGGCGCACCAGAGCGACCACATCTTCAAGGCCTGCGGCTTGCCGGTGTTCTTTCCCAGCAGCGTGCAGGACATCCTGGACATGGGCCTGCACGCCTTTGCGCTGAGCCGCTTTGCGGGCGTGTGGTCGGGCATGAAGACGATCCAGGAAGTTGTCGAATCGTCGAGCAGCGTGTTCGTCGATCCGGACCGCATCGACATCGTGCTGCCCGAAGATTTTGCGATGCCCGCCGGCGGCTTGCATATCCGCTGGCCCGACGGCGCGCTGGAGCAGGAAGCGCGGCTGATGGACTACAAGTGGTACGCCGCGCTGGCCTATGTGCGCGCGAACAAGCTGAACCACAACGTCATCTCTGGCCCGAGCGACAGGTTCGGCATCATCGCCAGCGGCAAGGCTTTCAACGACACGCGCCAGGCGCTGATCGACCTGGGCCTGGACGAAGATGCCTGCAAGAAGTTGGGCGTGCGCCTGCACAAGGTCAACGTGGTGTGGCCGCTGGAGGCCACGATCACGCGCGACTTTGCGCAAGGGCTGCAGGAAATCCTGGTGGTCGAAGAGAAGCGCCAGGTCATTGAATACCAGGTCAAGGAAGAGCTCTACAACTGGCGCGCCGACGTGCGGCCCAACGTGCTGGGCAAGTTCGACGAGGCCGAAGGCGACCAGAGTGGCGGCGAGTGGTCGCAGCCCAACCCGGGCGCCAACTGGCTGCTGCGCGCGCAGGCCGATTTGACGCCGGCGATCATCGCCAAGGCCATCGCCAAGCGGCTGAAGAAGCTGGGCGTGGACAGCGACACCGCCGCGCGCATGGACTCTCGCATTGCCCTCATCGAGGCCAAGGAGCGCAGCCTGCAGGTCGCGACGGTGGCCACCGCCGGCGCGGACCGCACGCCGTTTTTCTGCAGCGGCTGCCCGCACAACACCTCGACCCGCGTGCCCGAAGGCTCACGCGCGGTGGCCGGCATCGGCTGCCACTACATGGCGGTGTGGATGGACCGCAGCACCACCACCTTCAGCCAGATGGGCGGCGAAGGCGTGTCGTGGGTCGGTCAGCAGCCCTTCACCACCGAACCGCACATCTTCGCCAATCTCGGCGACGGCACCTACTTCCACTGCGGCTCGCTCGCCATCCGCCAGAGCATCGCCGCGGGCGTGAACATCACCTACAAGGTGCTCTACAACGACGCCGTGGCGATGACGGGCGGGCAGCAAGTGGGCGAGCGCCCCGAGGGCCACTCCGTCGTGCAGATCATGAACAGCCTGGTCTCGGAAGGCGCGGCCAAGTTGACGATCGTGACCGACCAGCCCGAGAAGTACGAGGGTGTCGCGCTGGCCCCCGGCGTAACGGTGCAGCACCGCGACGAGCTCGACCGCATCCAGCGCGAGTTCCGTGAGTTGAAGGGCACCACCGTCATCATTTACGACCAGACCTGTGCGACGGAGAAGCGTCGGCGCAGGAAGCGCGGCAAGATGGTTGACCCGGAAAAGCGCGTCGTCATCAACGAGCTGGTTTGCGAAGGCTGCGGCGACTGCAGCGTGCAGAGCAATTGTCTCTCCGTCGAGCCGGTCGAAACGGAGTTCGGCCGCAAGCGCCG
>JANNDW010000186.1:0-8251 GCA_031378125.1 Methylibium sp.
AGGCCGATGGTTTCGCGCACGAACCAGTGGCTCTGGTGCGCTTGCAGGGTCGCATCCATCGCCAGCACAGCGTCCACGCTGCCTTCGGTCTTCAGGATCCAGGTGCCGATGTCGAGTTCGTTGGTGCGCAGGTGCAGGATGGCATCCTCCAGCTCGCGCGCCATTTGCAGTGGGTACCAATTCGAGCCGGCGGCTTCGATGCCGGCCAAGTCTGTGGGTTGCGCGCCGCTGGGCGCTTTCACCGTCAGCGTGGCATTACGGCCGGCGCGGTCGATGGCGATGGCAACAAAGCCGTAGCTCACCGCATCCGCCGCGACCTGCTTGTTCAACGGTGTCAGCGCCACGCCCTTGCCGTTGGCAGGCCGGTCGCTGCCCGCGGCAAGTTCAAGTGCGCGCTCTTGCACACGCTGCGCGAACGCCTGCGTCTTCACCGTTTCGTCGACCAGCCGCCAGTCCACCGCCTTCTTGCCGCGCACGCCTTCGCTGGTGGTGCAGAAGATGTCGGCATGGTCGTGGCGCACCCTGCGCTTGTCGGTCAGGCGCGTCAGGCCGCCGGTGCCGGGCAGCACGCCGAGCAGCGGCACTTCGGGCAGGCTGACCGACGAGGACCGGTCGTCGACCAGGATGATCTGGTCGCAAGCGGCCGCCAACTCATAGCCGCCGCCGGCACACGCACCGTTCACCGCGGCCAAAAATTTCAACCCGCTGTGCCGGCTGGAGTCTTCGAGACCGTTGCGGGTTTCGTTCGTGAACTTGCAGAAGTTCACCTTCCACGCATGGCCGCTCTTGCCCAACATGAAGATGTTGGCACCCGAGCAGAACACCCGGTCAAGCCCGCTGGTGACGATGACGGTGCGCACCTCGGGATGTTCGAAGCGGATGCGCTGCACCGCGTCGTTCAGCTCTACGTCCACGCCCAGGTCGTAGCTGTTGAGCTTGAGCTTGTAGCCTTCGCGCAGCCCGGCGTCTTCGTTGATGGCCATCACCAGCGTGGCCACCGGACCGTCGAACTTCAGGCGCCAGTGTTTGTACAGCTCGGGGCAGGTTTCGTAGTTGACGGGGGTGGGTGCGGCGTCCATGAACTTCCTCCGAAGGGGTAAGGCAATATACTGCGTTCTTTATCCAAAGAACGCAATTTAATGCATGCACTGAGATTCGTCAAGCATGTTCTCGACAGCATGTTTTCGATGATGTTCTCAATGATTCGTGGCGGCTGATCTTTGTCGCGTCTGACGGCGCGGTTCAAGCCGCGTGATCGATCACGGCATGCAGGCGCGCTTGCAGGCTGGCAAACGCGTCTTCGAGCGTCTTGTCGCTGGTGTCAAACACCTCGTCGGCCTTGGCGTAAAACGCCGCCCGGCTTTCCAGGATGCGCCGCAGGTCGTTCATCGCCTCGGTGTTGCCCGACATCGGCCGCGTGTCTCCCTGCGCGAGAACTCGGCTCATGTGTTCTTCGGGGCTGGCGCGCAGCCACACGCTGTAGCAATGCGCCAGCAGGAGGTTAAAGGTGGCGGGGTCGGAGACGATGCCGCCGGGTGTGGCGATCACGGCTTGCGGAAAGCGCTGGATCGTGTCTTCGAGCGCGCGCCGTTCGTAGCGGCGGTAGCCGGCCGGGCCGTACAGCGAATGGATCTCGGACAGGTTGCACCCTGCCACCGCCTCGATGCTGCGGTTCAGCTCGACGAACGGCACCCCCCAGTGGTCGGCCAGCAGGCGGCCCAGCGTGCTCTTGCCTGCGCCGCGCAGGCCGACCAGGGCGACGCGCTGGCGCCGCGCGGCCTCGCTGGCGGGCGCACCGAAGATGCCGGCCAGCGCGGCGCGCGCCTGCGCCAGTTCAGGCTCGCCGCGGCCACGCAGGATCTCGCGAATCATCAGCCATTCGGGTGAGCCGGCGGTTTCGTCGCCCACCAGTTCCGCCAGGCTGCAGTTGAGCGCTTGCGCGACCTGGCGCAGGAACTGGATCGACGCATTGCCCACGCCCATCTCCACATTGGCAAGGTGCCGCTCCGACACGCCGGCGGCTTTGGCCAGGCCTTTGCGCGTGAGGCCGCTGCGCGAGCGCCGCGCGCGCGTACGTTCTCCCAGCGAGGCCAGGAATGGGTCTTTCGAATCGGTGTCGGCGGGAATGCTGAGATCCAAAGTGTCAGCCCTCAGGGTTGGCGAGCGGTTCGATGCGCGTCAGCCAGGGTTATACTGCAAAACTGCAACATACTGCATGCCATGACCGGTCGACGGCACCGCACTTCAATCCGACGGAGAAAACCGATGACGCCTCATCACGCCGAGCCGCCGCCTGAGAGCTTCAACTTCGCGGCGCATTTGCTGGCGCTGAACCGGCGGCGTGCCGGCACCACAGCCTACGTCGACGACACGCAAGCGCTGAGCTACGGCCAACTCGACGAGCGCGTCCGCCGCTGCGCCGCCGGGCTGCTGGGCTTGGGGCTGCGGCGCGAAGAGCGTGTGCTGCTGGTGCTGCACGACGGCGTCGACTTCCCGGTTGCCTTTCTGGGTGCGCTGTATGCCGGCATCGTGCCGGTGCCGGTCAACACGCTGTTGACCGCCGACGACTACGCCTACATGCTGGAGCACAGCCGGGCGCAGGCGGTGCTGGTCTCCAAGCCGTTGTGGCCCGCGGTGAGCGCCGCGCTCGCCTCAATGAACCGCAGGCTGCCGGTCGTCGTGTCCGGCGACACCGCCCCCGGTGGCGATGCGCACTCCTTTGCCAGCTTGCTGGACACCGCTCCTCTGGCGCAAGCCGCCAACACGCTGGCCGACGACATCGGCTTCTGGCTCTACTCGTCGGGCTCCACCGGGCGCCCGAAAGGCACGCTGCACACCCACGCCAACCTGTACTGGACGGCCGAGCTGTACGGCAGGCCGGTGCTGGGCCTGCGCGAGGGCGACATCTGCTTCTCCGCCGCCAAGCTGTTCTTCGCCTACGGCCTGGGCAACGCACTGACCTTCCCGCTGAGCGTGGGCGCCACCACGGTGCTGATGGCCGAGCGGCCCACGCCGCAAGCGGTGTTCAAGCGCTGGGCCGAGCAGGGTGTGACGGTGTTCTTCGGCGCGCCCACCGGTTATGCGGGCATGCTCGCGTCATCGGAGCTTCCGCAGCGTTCGCAGGTGAAGCTGCGCCTGTGTTCGTCGGCTGGCGAAGCGCTGCCGCGCGAGATCGGCGAGCGCTTCACCGAACGCTTTGGCGCCGAGATCGTCGACGGGCTGGGCTCCACCGAGATGCTGCACATCTTCTTGTCGAACCGGCCCGGCAATGTGCGCTACGGCACCTCGGGCCACGCCGTGCCCGGTTATGCGCTCAAGCTGCTGACCGAGGCGGGCCTGGAGGCGCCGCAGGGCGAGATCGGCGACCTGTACGTCAGCGGCCCCAGCGCGGCGCTGATGTACTGGGGCAACCGCGAGAAGTCGCGCGCCACCTTCCAGGGCGAGTGGACCCGCACCGGCGACAAATACTCGGTCGACACCAGCGGCGCCTATGTGTATGCGGGCCGCAGCGACGACATGCTCAAGGTCAGCGGCGTTTACGTGTCGCCCTTCGAGGTGGAGGCCACGCTGATGCAGCACGCGGCGGTGCTGGAGTGCGCGGTGGTCGGCATGCAAGACAGCGATGGCTTGACCAAGACCAAGGCGTTCGTCGTGCTCAAGGCCGGGCAGCAGACCAACGAGGACGAGCTCAAGACCTTTGTGAAGGAGCGGCTGGCGCCCTACAAATACCCACGCTTCATCGAGTTCATCGCCGAGCTGCCCAAGACCGCCACCGGCAAGATCCAGCGCTTTCGCCTGCGTGAGCGCGACGCCCGCCGGGACGGCGCGTGAATTTGCAGGTTTCCCCGCCAGCCGAGGTGCAGTTCGTTCAACTGCAGTGGCGCGGCCAGCCCTTGCAGCTGGAAACCCAATGGGTCGGCAACCCCGCGTCGACGCACCCGGTGATCGTGTTCCTGCACGAAGGCCTGGGATCGCTGGCGATGTGGAAGGACTGGCCCGCGCGTCTGTGTACCGAGCACGGATTCAAGGGGTTGGTGTTCTCGCGCTACGGCTACGGCCAATCAACCTCCAAACCACCGCACGAGCGCTGGCCGGTGAGCTTCATGCATGCGCAGGCGCGCGAGGTGCTGCCGGCCTTGTTCGACGCGCTGGGCATCCGCCGCCCCTGGCTGTTCGGTCACAGCGACGGCGGCTCGATCGCCTTGCTGCACGCCGCCCAGTTCGACGTGGCTGGCCTGGTGGTGGTGGCGCCGCACCTGTTCGTTGAAGACCTGTCCATCGCCAGCATCGAAAAGGCCCGCCAGGCCTACGCCACCACCGACCTGCGCCAGCGCCTCGCCCGTTACCACGCCGACCCCGACTCGGCCTTCCGTGGCTGGAACGACATTTGGCTGGACCCGGCATTTCGACACTGGAACATCGAGGCCGAGTTGGCCGCCATCACCGCGCCGGTGCTGGCCGTGCAGGGCGCGGACGACGAGTACGGCACACTCGATCAGATTCGCGGCATCGCGCGCGCATTGCCGAAAACCCGCTTGCTTGTGATCCCGGAATGCGGACACTCACCGCATCGCGATCAACCCGGCGTGCTGATGCGGCACACCGCGGAGTTCATCCTTCATCCCTTCCATCCACCATCCAACCGCTGTTGATCAGGAGCCTCGCATGCCATCCAAAACCCCGTTCACCATCGCCGCGGCGGCCTTGGCGCTGATGTCCGCCTTCAGCGCCCACGCGCAGACCAGCGGCCCCATCAAGGTCGGCCTGATGCTGCCGGCCACCGGCACCTTCGCAGCGCTGGGCAGCGCGATCGAAAACGGCTTCAAGCTGTATGTGCAGGAGCAGGGCGGCAAACTCGCCGGCCGCGATATCCAGTACTTCAAGGTCGACGACGAGAGCGACCCGTCCAAGGGCACCGACAACGTCAACAAGCTGATCAAGCGCGATCAGGTCGACGTGGTCGTCGGCACGGTGCACTCCGGCGTGGCGCTGGCGATGGCCAAGGCCGCGAAGGACAGCAACACGCTGCTGATCATTCCGAACGCCGGCGCGGGCGACATCACCGGCCCGATGTGCGCGCCCAATATCGTGCGCAGTTCGTTCTCGAACTGGCAGCCGGGTTACGCCACCGGCGTGATCGCGGCGCAAAAAGGCCACAAGCGCGCGATGACCATCACCTGGAACTACGCTGCCGGCTCCGAGACGGTGAAGGGCTTCACCGAAGCCTTCGAGAAGGGCGGCGGAAAGGTGCTGAAAGACCTGAGCCTGCCGTTCCCCGGCGTTGAATTCCAGGCGCTGCTGACCGAGATCGCTGCGCAGAAACCCGACGTGGTGTACGCGTTCTTCGCCGGCGGCGGCGCCGTCAAGTTCGTCAAGGACTACGCCGCCGCCGGCCTGACCAAGACCGTGCCGCTGATGGGCTCGGGCTTCCTGACCGACGGCACGCTGGAAGCGCAGGGCCCGGCTGCTCAAGGCCTGGTGACCGCGCTGCATTACGCCGACAACCTGGACACCCCGCGCAACAATGCCTTCCGCAAGAGCTACGCGCTGACCTACAAGGCCAACGCCGATGTGTACGCGGTGCAGGGCTACGACGCCGCGCAGATCTTCGCCGCCGGCCTGAACGCGGTGAAGGGTGACCTGGGCAAACGCGACGCGCTGACCGCCGCGATGCGCAAGGTCACGGTCGACAGCCCGCGCGGCAAGTTCACCATCTCCGCGGCCGGCAACCCGGTGCAGGACATGTACGTGCGCGAGGCGCGCGGCAAGGACAACGAGTTCCGCGGCGTGGCCGTCAAGGCGCTGGCCGATCCGGGGCGCGGCTGCAAGATGTAGCCCCCCAGTCGCTGCCGCTCCTGCCCCCGAGGGGCGCCGCCTGGAGGACCGGCGGAGCCGGATCCTCGGGCGTGGCTTGATGGGTCGCCGCCTTCGGCGCTGCTAGAATCTCGAGCGATACCTGACCAGCTGATCTGACCAGTTGACTTTATGCACAACCCTTCATGGCGGCTCCAGGATGCCAAGGCGCAGTTCAGCGCCTTGGTCGACGCGGCGCTGAACGGCGAGGCGCAACTCGTCACGCGCCGGGGCAAGCGTGCGGTGGTCGTGCTGGCCGCGAGCGAATACGAACGGCTGCAGCAAGGTGAGCGGGCCAAGGCGCCGGGCTTCATCGACCACCTCTTGGCCGTGCCGTGCGCGACCGGCCGTCCGCGCTGTGCGGATGCGCGCCGGCCGGCTCTCTCGCTGCGCGACGTGGTGCTCGATTGATCCTGCTCGACACGGTGGTGGTCTCCGAGTTGCGCAAGGCGCGCCCGAACGCACACGTGCTTGCGTGGATGCGCGGACTGCGCGAAGCCGATGTGTTTCTCAGTGTCGTGACGATCGGCGAAATCGAGCGCGGCATCCGCAAGCTCGGCGATGCCGAGTTCGCACAGGCGCTCACCCGCTGGCTCGAAGACCTTTTGCGCTTCTACGGCGACCGCATCCTGCCGGTCACGCCGGACATTGCGCGGCGCTGGGGCCGGCTCTCGGCCGATCTGGGCCATGAAGGTGCCGACCTGCTGATCGCGGCCACTGCCGCCTCGCACCGCCTCACCGTCGCCACACGCAATGCGCGCCATTTCGCGCCGACCGGCGTGAGCGTCTTCGACCCCTTCAAGGCAAGCGCCGCTTGACCCGCCCGTGGACCTTGCCACCTTCCTCGTGCAATGCCTGAACGCCGTTCAGTACGGTCTGCTGCTGTTCCTGGTGGCCAGTGGGCTGACGCTGATCTTCGGGATCATGGGCGTCATCAACCTGGCGCATGGCAGCTTCTACATGATTGGCGCCTACATGGCGTTTGTGTTGGCGCCTTACTTCGGCGACTGGTTCCTGACGCGCATGCTCGTCGGCGTGTTGCTCGCGGCCGTGTTCGGCTTCGTGCTCGAATGGGCCTTCTTCAGCTTCCTGTACCAGCGTGAACACCTGCAGCAGGTGCTGATGACCTACGCGCTGATCCTGGTGTTCGAAGAAGCGCGCAGCCTGCTGGTGGGCAATGACGTGCACGGTGTGCAGCCGCCCGAGTGGCTTTCGGGCGGGTTCCGGCTGGGCGAGCTGATGTCGTACCCGTGGTACCGGGTGTTCGCGTCGGTCGCCTGTGTTGTCGTGGCCGTCGCGCTGTACTTCGTCGTCAACCGCACCCGGCTGGGCATGATGATCCGCGCCGGCGCGAGCAACCGCGACATGGTGCGCGGCCTGGGCATCGACATCAAGCTGCTCTACCGCGTGGTGTTTGCCGGTGGCGTGGCGCTGGCCGCGCTGGCCGGCATGATCGCGGCACCCCTGTCGTCGGTCTACCCCGGCATGGGCGGCGGCGTGCTGATCATCTGCTTCGTGGTGGTGGTGATCGGCGGCATCGGCTCGATCACCGGGGCGCTGGTGGCGTCGCTGCTGGTGGGCTTTGTCGACACCTTCGGCAAGGTCTTCTTCGCCGAGTTCAGCGGCATCGGGGTGTACCTGCTGATGGCCGTGATTCTGGTGTGGCGGCCAGAAGGTTTGATGAGGCGGGGCTATTGAAGTGACTGCTGCCTCGCCGCTTGCATTGACGCGCGCCGCGTCGCTTTCATGGAGCGGCTGGCCGGTGCCCGTGGCGTGTGCCATCGTGCTGGCGCTGCTGCCCGCCGTGCTGACGCCCTACCACCAGGACCTGGTGGCCAAGATCGCGGTCTACGCGATCTTCGCGTTGAGCCTGGAGCTGCTGGTCGGCGCCACGGGCCTGGTGAGCCTGGGGCACGCCGCGTTCCTGGGCATCGGCGCCTACGTCACCGTGCTGGGCACGGGGCAGGGCGATGCCGCGTCAGCGCTCTGGCTGGCGCCGCTGGCCATTCTGTGCGCGGCGGCCTACGCGTTGTTCGTCGGCGCGTTGAGCCTGCGCACCAAGGGTGTTTACTTCATCATGGTCACGCTGGCGTTTGCGCAAATGGCCTACTTCGTGTTTCACGATACCAAGCTGGCCGGTGGCAGTGACGGCATCTTCCTGTATGCCAAACCTGTGCTTGCCGTGGCCGGCCGCACGCTGCTGAACCTGGACGACAAGCGCCAGCTCTACTACACCGTGCTCGCCGCGCTGGTATTCACCTACGCGCTGCTGGCGTTGATCCGGGCCTCGCGCTTCGGCCACGCGCTGGCGGGCATTCGCGTCAATGAACAGCGCATGCGCGCGGCGGGCTTTGCGACCTACGGCTACAAGCTCGCGGCCTTCGTGGCCGCTGGTGCG
>JANNDW010000473.1:0-8461 GCA_031378125.1 Methylibium sp.
GGCGTGTGCCGCAACCTGGCTCTGGGCGAAAACGGTTGAGCGCGCCGGATCGAGGCCGGTCGCGCACAGCCATGCCGCCACGGACAGCGTCGTTTCGAGCAGGACGTCGGGCTCGAACGGCGTCGTGATCGAGTGCAGGTCGACTACGCAGAAGAAGGCCTCGCCGCCACCCTTCGTCGACTCTTCCTGAGTCGCGACGTACTGGCGAAAGCCACCGCTGTAATTGCCCAGGGTCTTGTCGCCCGACGCTCGAATACCGGAGAACACGCGCATACGCAGATTGTCGCCCACCGCGATGTACTGAGCGCGCCCAGCCGGCGCGTGGGCCCCGCGAAACCGGCTGTCAAGCACCTACACTCTGCGGCGATGGATATCCAGCTGCCCGAGTCGGAGCGGCGCTGGTTGCACGCCGCGCTCGTGCTGGGCACGCTGGTGCTGGCGCTGGTGCTGGTGTTCACCACCCAGGCCTTCCTGCAAAAGACCGTCACCGGCCGCGCCATGCAGGCGGTGGCGCAAAACACCGACAGCGCCACCGTGCTCGGCATCAACGTGCCGCGCATGATCTTCTACACCTTCGCGATCAACGCCGTGCTGGCCTGCGCTGCGGCGCTGCTGGTCACGCCGACCTACCTGGCCAAGTTCGACATGGGCGAGCCGCTGGGCACCAAGGCCTTCTTCGCCGCGATCATCGGCGGCTTCAACAACTCGCGCGGCGCCCTCCTCGGCGGGCTGATCGTCGGCGTGAGCGAGAACCTGGCGGCGGCCTACATCTCGCCGACCTACAAGGACGCGGTCGCGCTGGTGGTCTTCATGCTCGTGATCCTGTTCAAACCGCAGGGTCTGCTGGGCAAAAAAGTCGAGCGCAAGGTCTGAGGAGAGCCGCCATGAAAAAACTCCATCTCGCCGCCCTGCTGCTCATCGTCGCGGCGCTGCTGGCCGTGCCGCCGTTCCTGAAGAGCTACGGCGTCTACCTGTTCAGCTACTGGCTGGTGTTCGTGATCGCCACCATGGGGCTGAACCTGACCGTGGGCTACGCCGGGCAGAAGTCGCTCGGCCACGCCGCCTTCTTCGGCATCGGCGCCTACACGGTGGCCATCCTGATGAAAGCCGGCTTCAGCTTCTGGTTCGGCCTGCCGGTGGCGATGCTCGGCTGCTTCGTCATCGGCCTGGGCCTGGGCTTCCCGGCCCTGCGGGTGCAGACCATCTACCTGGCGTTTGCAACGCTGGGCTTCAACACCGCGGTGTGGCTGGTGATGCGCAACGAAGAATGGCTGACCGGCGGCACCTTTGGCATCAACAACATCGCGCGCCCGAGCCTGCTGGGCCTGAGCCTGGACGGCAACCTGGCCTACTACTACTTCATTCTCGGCGCCACGGTGCTGCTGGGTGCGCTGTTGTGGGGCCTGCTGAGCTCGCCCTGGGGCAAGGCCTTCACCGCGTTGCGCGACAACCCGATCCGTGCCGAGTCGCTGGGCATCCACATCCAGGCCTACACGCTGCTGTCCTTTGCAATCGGCGCGGTCTACGCGGGCATCGCCGGGGCGCTGTTCGCGAGCCTGGTGCAGTTCATCGAGCCGGCGCCGTTTGCCGTGGGCGCCTCGATCATGATGTACCTGATGGTGGTGGTGGGCGGGCCGGGCTACTTCTTCGGGCCGCTGCTCGGCTCGGCCGTGGGTGTGCTGCTGCCCGAATGGCTGCGTTTTGCACAGGCCTGGTACCTGTTCGTGTTCGGTGCGGCGGTGATCATCCTGATGTTGTGGCTGCCCGACGGGCTGCTGAGCATTCCGGATCGGTTGCGCGCCAAGCGGCTGGCGCGTGAGGCGTCGGCGGCGCGCTCCGCGGCGGCCGCCAAGCTGGGAGCGCAGTCATGACCGGCTCTGTACTCAAAGTCAGCGACCTGAAAAAGTCCTACGGCGCCATCAAGGCGGTGGACGGGGTGTCGTTCGAGGTCATGCCGGGCGAGATCTTCGGCGTGATCGGGCCGAACGGCTCGGGCAAGACGACGATGTTCAACAGCGTGCTCGGCCAGATCACGCCCGACGCCGGGCGCATCGAGCTGAACGGGCGCGACATCACCGGCAAATCGCCCATGCAGCTGAATCGCCTGGGCGTGGGCCGCACCTTCCAGACGCTGCAGGTGTTTGGCAAGATGAGCGTGCGCGACAACCTGATCGTCGCCGCGCAAGAGCACCAGGGCAGCATGGCCAGCCGCATGTTCGCGCCCGGCGATTCGGGGCTCGGAGCCAAGGCCGATGCGCTGATCGAGCAGTTCCGCATTCGCCACGTGGCCGACAAAAAGGCCGGCGAGCTGAGCTACGGCCAACAGAAGCTGGTGGACATCGCGATGGCGTTCATGAGCGAGCCCGACCTGGTGCTGCTCGACGAACCGTGTGCCGGCGTCAACCCCAGCCTGGTGGGCGGCATCAGCACGCTGCTCAAGGAGCTGAACTCCAAACGAAGCGCGGGCGGCAAAGGCGGCAGCTTCATCGTCATCGAACACAACATGGACTTCGTGATGGGCCTGTGCCACCGCATCATGGTGATGGTCGAGGGCACGGTGATGGCGATCGGCACGCCGGCCGAGATTCGCGGCAACAAACAAGTTCTCGATGCCTATCTGGGGAACTGACGCCATGAGCAACGACATCTGCATCGAATTCGACGACGTTCTCGCCGGTTACGGCGAGTTCATGATCCTGAACAACCTGAGCTTCAAGGCCAGGCGCGGCAAGATCACGCTGCTGCTGGGGCCCAACGGCGCGGGCAAGTCAACGGTACTGAAAGCGCTGTTCGGCATGCTCAAGGTGCGCCAGGGCCGCATCTTGCTCGACGGCGAGAACATCACCGGGGCTTCGTCGAAAGACCTGCTCGTCAAGCACGGCGTGGCCTTCGTGCCGCAGGGCCGCAACCTGTTTGGCCAGCTCACAGCTTACGAAAACCTGGAGCTGGGCGGCATCACGCTGGGCATGAAGACCACGCGCGAGCGCATCCCCGAGATTCTGGAACTGTTCCCGCGCGTCAAGGAGCGCCTGCACAGCGCGGCCTCGTCGATGTCGGGCGGCGAGCAAAAGCAGCTCGAGGTGGGCCGGGCGCTGCTGCTGCGGCCCAAGGTGCTGCTGATCGACGAACCGTCCATCGGCTTGAGTCCGATGGTGGTGCAAGACGTGTTCAAGCTGCTGCGCAAGCTGGCCGAAACGGGCACCACGGTGTTGATGGTCGAACAAAACGTGAAGAGCGCGCTGAAGATGGCCGACGAAGCCATCGCGCTCGAATCGGGCCGGCTGGTGCTGCACAGGGCTGCCTCCGAGCTGCTGGCCGACCCGAACATCGAGCGGCTCTTCCTCGGGGGCGCACCCCCGGCGGCAACCCCTGCGGCCAGCGGCACAACCGCCTGATGCCATGCTGACGCTTGCGGTGGCGGGTGGCGGGGTGATCGGGCGCCGTCACATCGCGCTGATCGAACAGAACCCGCGCACCCGCCTGGGCGCGCTGGTGGACCCCGCCCCCGCGGCGGCGGCGCTGGCGGCAGCGCATGGGGTGCCGCACTTCGAGTCGCTGGCCGTGATGTGGGCGCAGGCGGCGCCGAAACCGGACGGTGTGATCCTGGCCACGCCCAACGGCCAGCATGTCGCGGGCGCGCTGGAATGCCTGCGCCATGCCACACCGGCCTTGATCGAAAAGCCGCTGGCTGACCGGCTGGACGCGGCCCGCAACCTGCTTGCGGCGCTTCAGGGCAGCACGCTGCCCATGCTAGTGGGCCACCACCGCCGCCACAGCACGGTGCTGGGCGAGGCGCGGCGTGTGGTGGCCAGCGGCGAACTCGGCCGCATCGTCAGCGTCAGCGGCACGGCGCTTTTCTGCAAGCCCGATGCCTATTTCGAAGCCGGGCCGTGGCGCACCCGCATCGGCGCCGGGCCGATCCTGATCAACCTGGTCCACGAGATCGACAACCTGCGCTTCCTGTGCGGCGAAATCACCGCGGTGCAGGCCATGGCGTCGAATGCGGTGCGTGGCTTCGAGGTGGAAGACAGCGCCGCCATCACGCTGCGTTTTGCGAGTGGTGCGTTGGGCAGCTTCAGCCTGTCCGACAGCGCCGCCGCGCCGCGCAGCTGGGAGCAGACCAGCGGCGAGGACAAAGCCTATGCGCGCTACGCCGATCAAGACTGCTGCTTCATCGCCGGCACCCAGGGCTCGCTGGCCGTGCCCACGCTGCGGCGCTGGCGTTTCGAGGGCCTGCGCAGCTGGCATGAAGCAATGGCGGTTGACGCCGTGCCGTTCGAAGCGGCCGACCCGTTGGCGCGCCAGCTCGATCACTTCTGCGACGTGATCGACGGGCGCTGCGCACCCTGGGTCAGTGTCGACGACGCGGCCCGCAGTTTGAGCGTCACACTGGCGGTGGTGCAGGCCGTGCAGACCGGCCGCACGGTGGCGCCCGAGGCGATGGCCGGCCCGGCCAGCGCCCTCGTTGCCGCATGAATCCGGGGCCTGAGCTTGCGAACTGATCTCAGGCCCGATCTCACGCCCTGATCTCACGCCCTGACCTCACGCCATTCGAGCCCCACCGCGAACCCGCAAGGACCGACCATGACCCAGCCGTCCAACCGCGAATCTCTTGCCGACCTGGCCAACCCGCTCGGGCTGGCCGGCATCGAATTCATCGAGTTTTCCACCTCCAAGCCGCAGGCGCTCGGCGCCGTGCTGGAGAGCATGGGCTTTCGCCCGATCGCACGGCATCGCTCGCGCGAGGTGCTGCTGTACCGGCAGGGTGAGATGAACATCATCATCAACGCCCACGCCGGCGGCCTGCCGCGCACCGTGCAACCGGCCGAGACGCCGGTGATCGCGGCCATCGCACTGCGTGTGCGCGATGCCGCGGCTGCCTACCGCCACGCGCTGGACCGCGGCGCGTGGGCCGTGCCCATGCAGGTCGAGGTGATGGAGCTGAACATTCCGGCCGTGCACGGCGTGGGCGCCAGCCGCATCTACTTCGTCGACCGGGCGCAGGACTTCTCGATCTACGACGTCGACTTCACCCGCATCCCCACCGTCGACCCGCACCCGCCCGCGCTCACCGGCCTGCACTGGTTCGGCGTGGTGCAGTACATCGGCAACGAACGCACCGAAGACTGGACCGAGTTCTACGCCGAGTTGTTCGGCTTCTCGGCCCTGCCCGACGAGCAGCGCTATGGCATCCTGCCCAAGGGCCGCATCCTGCAGAGCCCGTGCGGCACGTTCTACCTGCAGCTCATCGAACCCGAGCCCGGCATCCTCGATGTGGAGGGCGACGAATCGCTCCAGCGCATCGGCTTCGGCACGCCGGATGTGCTGACCACGGTCACCGTGTTGCGCCAGCGCGGTGTGGGTTTCGTCGAATCCAAAGGCGTGCACACCGAGCTGCGCGGTGCGCTGACACAAAGCCACCTTGGCGGCGTGATGTTCGAGCTGGTGCACGACGAGCGCGCTTGAAGGACCCATCGATGAGATCTCTACAAGCCAACATGGTCGACTTCGGGATGGACACCATCTCGCTGGCCGGCACCCTGCCCGCCAAGCTGCAAGCCATCCGCGACGCCGGCTTTTCGCAGGTGATGCTGTCGGCGCGCGATGTGGCGGGCCACGCCGAGGGCATCGAGTCGGCAGCGCGGGCGGTGTGCGCGAGCGGCCTGCGCGTCACCGGCTTTCAAGTGCTGCGCGACTTCGAGGGCCTGTCCGGCCACCTGCACGACTACAAGGTCGACATGGCCAAGGCCATGCTCGAGATGTGCTTGGCCGTCGGCGCCAAGCTGCTGCTGGCCTGCTCGTCGACCAGCACGCACGCCAGCACCGACCCCGAGGTGCTGGCGCGCGACCTGCGCAAGCTGGCGATGCTGGCGCTGCCGCTGGGCATCAAGGTGGCGTACGAGGGCCTGTCGTGGGGCCGCAGCGTCAACGAGTTCACCACCGCCTGGGACATAGTGTGCCGCGCCGACGCGCCCAACCTCGGCATCGCCATCGACTCGTTCCACGCCTTTGCCAGCAAGACCCCGCTCGAAGACCTGGAGCTGCTCGACCCGCAAAAGATCTTCCTCGTGCAGCTGGCCGACTTCATGTGGAACGAAGTGCCGTCGTTCGAAGAGCGCATCAACACCGCGCGCCACTTTCGCGTCTTTCCCGGCGAGGGGGTGCACAGCGAAGCACTCGCCGACCTGGTGATGCGGCTGGACCGCCTGGGCTACCGCGGCGACTACAGCTTCGAGGTGTTCAACGACGACTACCAGCAGATCCCTCTGGCCACCGTGGCGGCGCGCGCGCGCCGATCGGCGATCTGGCTGGGCGAGGATGTGCTGCACCGGTCAGTGCCATTACCGAACAAGATAAGGCTGCGGCGCAGCGAGGGGTAGGCTGGGTGGCAACGCTGCCAGCCAGGGGCCCGATCTCCAGGCAGGCCATTCGAGCAGCGGTTTGCAAGCGATGGTATGGTTCCATCAGGCGCTGTGCCTGATCGACTTGGAAGGGCCCGACATGCAGACGCTGGACACGATGCGCAGCCTGGGCCTGCTGACGCGAGAACAGTACCTGGAGATCACTGCCTACGTGATCGTGCACTCGACGCCGGAGCAGATCGCGGCGATGCCGGCGCACCTGTGGCAGGCGGTGCTGCATGCCGATGCGCTGCTGTTTCCGGGTGGGGAGGCGGAGCCGGTGCACTGAGCGCCGCGGCTCTGGACGCCCGACCCGGGCGCTGTGCACAGATTCCCGCGCGCTATCTTGGCTGCTTCGGCCAAGCCACCTTCAACAGCAGCTCGATCAGCAGCGCACGCTCGGCCGATGACAACCCGCGCAGCGCGGCGCTCTCCATCGTCGAGGCAATTTTTTCAGCTTGCTGCGCCAGTGCGCGGCCACGCGGGGTGAGGTGAATGTGCTGGGCGCGCCGGTCTTGCGTGCTGCGGATGCGCTCGACCCAGCCGCGTTCGGCCATGCGGTCCAGCGTGACCGCCATGTTCGGCGCCGACACGTCGAGCGCCTGCCCCAGTTGCTTCTGGTTCACCTGCGGGTTGGACGCCACGAGCACCAGGATGGAAAACTCCACCACCTTCAACTCCAGCGGCCCGAGGTGCCTGGCGAATGTCTTTTTCAGTTCGATGGACGCGCGGCTGGCCGCATAACCGACCAGGTGCAGCAGACGCGACTGGTCGAGTTCGCCGGTTGCAGGGGCGGCGGCGAGGGCGCGCGGCGCCATGTCGGCGGGCGGTTTGTTCGCGGGCACGGGCGCAGCCTTCAAGCGGAAGCCCTTTGGCGCGCCTGCCCGAGGTAGGTGTCGATCACGCGCGCGTCTTTGGCCAGTTCGGCGGCCGGGCCTTCGAGCGCGATCTCGCCCATCTCCAGCACGTAGGCATGGTCGGCCACCTCCAGCGCGGCGCGGGCGTTTTGCTCCACCAGCAGAATCGTCACACCGGTGGCGCGCAGGCCCGCGATGGTCTTGAAGATGTCGCGCACCACCAGCGGCGCCAGGCCCAGGCTGGGCTCGTCGAGCATCAACAACCGGGGGCGGCTCATCAGCGCGCGGCCCACGGCGAGCATCTGGCGTTCGCCACCCGACAAGGTGCCAGCCAGCTGAGCACGGCGTTCCTTCAGGCGCGGAAACAACGTGAACACCTCGTCCAGTGCGTCCATCGCCTTCTTGTTGCCCAGGCGCACTTGGCGGTAGGCGCCGAGCAGCAGGTTGTCTTCGACCGGCATGCTGCCGAACAGCGCGCGGGTTTCAGGCACCAGCGCCATGCCTTGCATCACGCGCTCTTCCAGCGTCTGCAATGCGATGGAGCGGCCCGCGTAGGCCACCTGGCCGCGTGCAGGCAACACGCCCATCAGCGCGTTGAGCAAGGTGGATTTGCCGGCGCCGTTGGGCCCGATCACCGTCACCACACTGCCCGAGCGGGCCCGCAGGCTCAAGCCATGCAGCACCTCGGCGCGGCCGTAGCCGGCATGCAGGCCCTTCACGTCCAGCAGCAGATCGTCGGGGCGGGTTGTCATCTCAGTTGCTCCGGCGAGCTTGGCTCGATCTGCGACGCATGAAGTACGCGACGGGTTCTGACGAGGCGTTCGAGAGTGCTTGTGGTTTTTCGCGTGCGGTCGATGATGTCTCGGGGTGCCTGCCGCGCTGTCACCGATTGTGGTTTGCATCGAAGAGCAAGCCCCTGCACCGCCACCGTGTTGGCTCTTCCGCCGAACACCCGAAACGTTTCCGCAAAGGCGCGTCCGGACAGGTCGGAGGGCGCCTCTGCGGCCGAGCCCGGACATGGACAGTCCAGTGGACTGTCCGTGCCTGGCGAGGGGCCGGGCCACTGGCCCGGCGCGGCCTGCACAGGCCTGAGGAGCCCAGGGCTCGTGGCCCGCGCGCGCAGCGCGCTTCGTGAACTGACTTGTCGCCGCCTGTCTGAACGTAGCGAACGCAGTGAGCGAAGTGAGTTCGGCGACGGGCCAG
>JANNDW010000207.1:0-17335 GCA_031378125.1 Methylibium sp.
GCGCGCAACGCGACCTCGGTCTTGCCAAAACCCACGTCGCCGCAGATCAGCCGGTCCATCGGTTTTGGGGACACCATGTCCTGGATGACGGCGTGGATGGCGGCCTTCTGGTCGGGCGTTTCTTCAAAGCCGAAGCTTGCGGCAAAGGCTTCGTAGTCGTGCGCTGAAAAGCGGAACGCGTAGCCTTCTTTCGCTGCACGTTGGGCATACAGGTTGAGCAACTCGGCGGCGGTATCGCGCACCTGCTCGGCAGCCTTGCGCTTGGCCTTATCCCACTGGCCGGAGCCGAGCCGGTGCAAGGGCGCTTCTTCGGCGCTAACGCCGGTGTAGCGCGCAATCAGGTGCAGTTGCGCCACCGGCACGTACAAGGTGGCCTTGTCGGCGTATTCGAGATGCAGGAATTCGCTGGCGCCGCCGTCGCCTTCCCTTTCGTTTTCCGCGAGGTCGATGGTGCGCAGCCCCACGTAGCGGCCGATGCCGTGGTTGATGTGGACCACCGGGTCGCCCACCTTCAGCTCCGACAAATCCTTGATCAGCGCGTTGACATCGCTGACCTGTTCTTGCTTGCGCTTGCGGCGCGCGGTGGGGCTGGTCGCGAAGAGTTCGGTCTCGGTGACGAAGTGGATGCCGGCCTCGCACCATTCGAAGCCTTGTGCGAGTGGGGCCACGGCGATGGCGAAGTGTTCTGCGCCGGCTTCGAACTCGGCCAGCGAGGCCACGCTGGGCGGCTCGATGCGGCTGTCGCGCAGCAACTCCAACAAGCTCTCGCGCCGGCCCTGGCTCTCGGCCACGATCAGCACGCGCTGCGGGGTGGTGCCGACGTGAACTTGAAGTTTTTTCAGCGGCTCGGGGGCGCCGCGATCGACGCTGAGGTCGGGCAGCGGGCCGGCCCATGCGTCGGCCTCACCACCCCTCAGCGCCAACACCGCATGCTCTCCCGCCAACCCAAAAAACTCCTCCGGCTTCAAGAACAACTCTTCCGGCGCCAGGATCGGCCGCTCCCGGTCGTGCTGCAAAAAACGGTGGCGCTCGCGCGTGTCGGTCCAGAAGCGCTTCAACGCCTCGTCGACCTCGCCGTGCAGTGCCAGCGTGGCGTGTTGGCCCAGGTAGTCGAAGATCGTCGCGGTGGCGTCGAAGAACAAGGGCAGGTAGTACTCGATGCCGGCGGTGGCGATGCCGGCGCCGATGTCCTTGTAGAGCCGCACCTTGGTCGGGTCACCCTCCATCTTTTCGCGCCAGCGGGCCCGGAACGCGGCACGCGCGTCCTCGTCCATCGGGAACTCGCGGCCGGGCAACAGGCGCACTTCGGGCACCGGGTACAGGCTGCGTTGGCTGTCGGGGTCGAAGGTGCGGATCGAGTCGACCTCGTCGCCGAACAAATCGACGCGGTACGGCACCAGCGAGCCCATCGGGTACAGGTCGATCAGCCCACCGCGCACCGCGTATTCGCCCGGCGACACGACCTGGCTCACGTGGGTGTAGCCGGCCAGCGTGAGCTGCGCCTTCAACGCGGCTTCGTTGAGCCTTTCCTTCTGCTTGAAGTTGAAGGTGTAGGCTGCCAGAAAGCGGGTCGGGGCCAGCCGCACCAGCGCGGTGGAGGCGGGCAGCAGCACCACGTCGACTTCGGTTTGCTGGCCGTGTTGAAGCAGGCGCCACAAGGTGGCCAGGCGTTCGGAGATCAGGTCCTGGTGCGGTGAGAAGGTGTCGTAGGGGAGGGTCTCCCAATCCGGGAACACCGCCACGCGCAGGCCAGGGGCGAAGAAGGGCAGTTCGGCTTCCAGCCGTTGCGTGTCGGCCGGCTCGGCGGTAACGATGGCCGTGAGCTTGCCCTGCGCGGCCTGGGCTTGCGCGTAACGCGCCAACAACAGGCTGTCGGCCGAGCCGTGAGGGCGGGGCAGGGTGAAGCGCTTTCCGGGGGCAATCGTGGGCAGTTGCATGCGTGTGGCCGACAAACAAAGCAAATCGCCCCGCGAGGCGTTCCCCCGGGGCGATCAAGTCGCGCGATTATAGAATTCGCGCCTCTATGGCCGCTGCCGAACCCCTGCCCGACTCACCCCGTCTGTATGCCCTGGTTCCCTGTGCGGGTGCAGGCGTTCGTGCGGGCGCGGCCGGCCCCAAGCAATACGCCCGGTTGGCCGGCAAGAGCATGGTGGTGCACACGCTGGATGCGTTGTCCCGAGTCGACCGATTGAACGCGACGCTGGTGGTGCTGGCGTCGAGCGACACCGAGTTCGAGCGCCGCGCACCCGCCTTCACCGGATGGGTGGCGCGCTGCGGCGGCCACACCCGCGCCCACACGGTGGCCAACGGGCTGGACGAATTGTTGTCCCGGGGTGCCAGGCCGGCCGACTGGGTGCTGGTGCACGATGCGGCGCGCTGCCTGCTGCGCCCCGAGTGGGTTGACGCCTTGATCGACGCTTGCCTGGACGACGACGTCGGCGGCCTGTTGGCGTGGCCGGTGGCCGACACGCTGAAGCAGGAAGTGCGCGGCCGGGTCGCGCAAACGGTGGACCGGGGCGGCAAGTGGGCGGCCCAGACGCCGCAGATGTTTCGCCTGGGCACCTTGCGCCAGGCGCTCGCGCAGGCTGGCCCTGCGGTCACCGACGAGTCCAGCGCAATCGAGGCGCTGGGCCTGTCGCCGCTGCTGGTGCGGGGTGATGCGCGCAACTTCAAAGTGACCTGGCCGCAGGACTTTGAATGGGCGCAAGCGCAACTGACGCGCGCCGCCGAGGCATCGCCGCCAACGCCCGAAATCAACGCCAAACCGCCGACCCAATGAGAGCACCGCCATGACAAGCCCCGCATTTCGAATCGGTGAAGGCTGGGACACCCACGCGCTGGTCGCCGGCCGGCCCTTGGTGCTGGGTGGCGTGACCATCGCCCATACCCACGGCCTGCTCGGCCACTCGGATGCCGACGCACTGTGCCATGCCATCACCGACGCACTGCTGGGCGCCGCGGCACTGGGCGACATCGGGCGCCACTTTCCCGACACCGATGCGCGCTTTGCCGGCGCCGATTCGCTGGTGTTGCTGGCCGAGGCGATGCGGCGCGTGCGTGCGGCCGGCTGGGAACTCGGCAACCTGGACAGCACCATCGTTGCGCAGGCGCCAAAAATGGCGCCGCACATCCCGGCCATGTGCCAACGCATCGCGCAGGCGCTGGCGGTCAATGCGTTTCAGGTCAACGTGAAAGCCAAGACGGCCGAGAAAATGGGCCCGGTCGGTCTGGGCCAAGCCATCGAGGCGCGGGCGGTGTGCCTGCTGGTGCGCGCGGCCTGATTCAATCGGCTGCGCCGGCGCTGGGTGCGCGGCTGAGTTCGTTGTTGGCCGTGACCAGCAGTCGCAGCATGCGCATGAACTCGACCCGTTGCGCCTTGGGCAGCGGCGCCAGCATGCGCTCCTGGGCGCGCAGCATCGACGGCACCAGGGCAGCGAGCAGCTCACGGCCCTCACCCGTCAGCGTGAGCAGGCGCACCCGACGGTCGTCCGCTGAGGCGTTGCGCACGAGCAGGCCGCGAGCCTCCAACCGGTCGATGACGCCGGCAATCGTCGAGGTGTCGAAGCCGATGGCGCCTGCCAGCGTGCGCTGATCGATGCCCGGCGTGTCGCCCACGGTCTGCAAGGCAGCGTACTGCACCGGCGTGACACCCTGGGTTGCGGTCTCCTGCAAAAATATCGCCACGGCGATTTGTTGCAGGCGCCGAATGTGGTGGCCGGGGAGGGACTCGAGGTCGACCCGTGATGCGCTGGACTTTTTCATGGGCTCTGCGATTCGATTTAGGGTTGACACTGATTTGATCGGAGCGATGTTATCATTATGCTGATCGTAAGTGTACTAATAGTCAGTATGCAACTTTGAGGAATCGCAAATGACTGCAAAGGATTCGGGACTTCCCGTCCTGGTGGCCGGCGGTGGCATCGGTGGGCTGGCCGCCGCGTTGGCGCTGACGCGGCGGGGCTTCTCGGTGAAGGTGCTGGAGCAGGCGCCCGAGATCGGCGAGATCGGCGCCGGCATTCAGCTGGGCCCGAATGCTTTCGCCGCCTTCGAAGCGCTGGGCATCGGTGCCAAGGCGCACGGCCGCGCGGTCTACTGCGACGAGATGGTGATGCACGACGCGCTGGACGAGACGCTGGTCGGCCGCATCCCGGTGGGTGAGGCGTTTCGGCAGCGCTTCGGCAACCCCTACGCGGTGATCCACCGCGCCGATGTGCACCTGTCGTTGCTGGAGGGCGCGCAGGAGACCGGCCGCATCGAGTTGCTCACCTCGACCCAGGGCACGCGCGTCGAGCAGGACGCCAACGGCGTCACCGTGTTCGATGCGAAGGGCGGCTGCCATCAAGGCATCGCGCTGATCGGTGCCGACGGTGTGAAGTCCTCTGTGCGCGAGCAGTACGTCGGCGACGCGGCAAGGGTGTCGGGCCATGTGGTGTACAGGGCCGTGGTCGATAAAAAGGACTTTCCTGCCGATCTGCGGTGGAACGCGGCGGCCATCTGGGTCGGGCCCAACTGCCACCTGGTGCACTACCCGCTGCGCGGCGGCGAACAGTACAACGTGGTCGTCACCTTTCACAGCCGCGACACGGAAGCGTGGAGCGTCCGCGAGGGCAGCAAGGCCGAGGTCGAGTCCTACTTCCAGGGCATCTGCCCGCGCGCGCGCCAGTTGATCGAACTGCCCAAGAGCTGGAAGCGCTGGGCCACCGCCGACCGCGAACCGATCGCGCAATGGACCTTCGGCCGCGCCACATTGCTGGGCGATGCGGCCCACCCCACCTTGCAGTACCTGGCGCAGGGCGCCTGCATGGCGATGGAGGACGCTGTCACCCTGGGTGAATCACTGCGCGTGCACCGCAACGACTTCTCCAAGGCCTTCGAGCTGTACCAGCGCTCGCGCGTGGCCCGCACCGCCCGCGTCGTGCTGTCGGCGCGCGAGATGGGCCGTATCTTCCACGCCCAGGGCGTCGAGCGCCTGGTGCGCAACGAACTTTGGAAGGGCCGCACGCCCGAACGCTTCTTTGACGCGATGGAGTGGCTGTACGGCTGGCGGGTCGAGAACTGTCTGACACCATGAATCAGCGAAGCCCGTTCGCCCCTTCCCCCTTGACGGGGGGAGGGAGCAACAACCCAATGGAGTGTTTATGAACTACGTTTTTGAACCCGAAGCGCAAGTCACTGTCCCTGTCGTGGGCAGCGATGCGCTGTTCCCGGTGCGCCGCATCTACTGCGTTGGCCGTAACTACGCCGCGCATGCACGCGAGATGGGCTTCGATCCCGACCGCGAGCCGCCGTTTTTCTTCTGCAAGCCCGACAATGCCATCGTCGTCGTGCCGCCGGGCCAGACCGTCGATGTTGCCTACCCGTCGCAGACCCGTGAATACCACCACGAGATCGAACTCGTCGCCGCGATCGGCAAGGGCGGGCGCGACATCCCTGTGGCAAAGGCCAACGAGCACGTGTTCGGTTATGCCGTGGGCCTGGACATGACGCGGCGCGACCTGCAGCTGCGCGCACGCGACAAGGGCCGGCCGTGGGAGTTGGGCAAGGCGTTCGACCAGTCGGCGCCGATCGCCCCGTTGGTTCCGGCTTCGAAGATCGGACACCCGGCGAAGGGCGCGGTGTGGGTGCAAGTCGATGGCGCCGACCGCCAGCGCAGCGACATCGCCAAGCTCATCTGGTCGGTGCCCGAGATCATCGCCAACCTGTCCACGTTCTTCGAGCTGTGCCCGGGCGACCTGATCTACACCGGCACGCCCGAGGGCGTGGCCGGCGTGCAACGTGGCCAGACCATGGTCGGTGGCGTCGAGGGCTTGGGCGAACTGCGCGTCAAGGTGATCTGAACCGAACCCGAGGAGACCCGCAATGCATGCCATTCCCGCTCCCAAGCTGCAAGCCCAGCGCGAAGCCTTCTACGGCCGCGCCGATACGCAACACCTGGCGCCGCTGTGGACGCGGCTCAAGTTGCTCGTTCCCGAAGCGCCGACGCCGGTGGGCGTGGCGCACCACTGGCGCTACACCGACGTGCGCCCCCACGTGATGGAGTCGGCCGAGCACATCAGCGCCAAGGAAGCCGAGCGCCGTGTGCTGATCCTCGAGAACCCGGGCCTGAAGGGCAGCTCGCAGATCACCAACTCGCTCTACGCCGGGCTGCAACTCATCATGCCCGGCGAGGTGGCGCCCGCGCACCGGCATACGCAGAGCGCTCTGCGCTTCATCATTGAGGGCAGCGGCGCTTACACCGCGGTCGATGGCGAAAAGACCACCATGCAGCCGGGCGACTTCGTCATCACACCGAGCTGGACGTTTCACCACCACGGCAATGAATCGAATCAACCGATGGTCTGGCTCGACGGCCTGGACATTCCGCTCGTGGCGCTTTTCAACAGCACCTTCCGCGAGGACCACCCCGCTGCTGAAGCCCCGCTGACGCGCCCCGAAGGCGACGCGCTGGCGCGCTTTGGGCAGGGGCTGCTGCCGGTGGGCCACCGCGCCATGTCACTGAATTCGCCGGTCTTCAACTACCCCTGGGCCCGCACCCGCGAGGCGCTGCATGCACTCACGCGCGCCGGGGCGCCCGATGCGCATCTCGGCCATTTGATGCGCTACGTCAACCCGCTTGATGGCGGCTGGGCCATGCCGACGATGGCCACGATGATCCGCCTGCTGCCCAAGGGATTCACGACCCTGCCGTACCGAGCCAGCGACAGCATGGTGTTCGTCGCCGTCGAAGGGCGCGGCGCGATCCAGGTCGGCGCGCATCGCTTCGATCTCTCGCCGCGCGACATCGTCGTCGTCCCCGGCTGGCTGAGCTTCACGCTGCACGGCATCGACGATCTGGTGCTGTTCTCGTATTCCGACCGCGCTGCGCAAGAGAAGCTCGGCTTCTTCCGCGAGCAGCGGCTGTCGGCCTGACCCCCACCACCACCACCACTCACACCCCTCCGGAGACACGATGATGATTCGCAAACCGCTCTTTGCCGTTCTGTTCGGCACGGCCACCCTGCTCGGCGCACCGGCGTTCGCGCAAGCCGACTTTCCCAACAAACCGGTGACCCTGGTCACGGCGTTCGCGCCCGGCAGCGGCCCCGACGCCACGCTGCGGCTGGTGGCCGAAAAGCTGGGCAAGGCATGGAACCAGCGGGTCCTGGTCGAGAACAAGCCGGGCGGCGGCGGCTTCATCGCGATGAATGCCGTCAAGCGCGCCGCGCCCGACGGCTACACCCTGCTCCAGCTCGACAGCGACCACCTGGCCGCCGTGCCGCATCTCTACAAGCAGCGCGGCGCCGATGCGGTGAAAGACTTCGAGCCAGTGGCGTCGATCTTCCGCACCACGTTCCTGGTGGCCGTGGCCAAGGAGTCGAAACTGAACTCGATGGCCGACATCATCGCGGCGGCCAAGGCGGCGCCGGGCCAGCTGACCTACGGCTCGTGGGGCGTCGGCAGCCCGGGGCACCTGGGCGCCGAACTGCTGGAGCTGCAAACCGGCGTCAGCATGACGCATGTGCCGTACCGTGAGGTGAGCCAGCTCTTCATCTCGGTGGGGGCGGGCGATGTGGCCTGGAGCCTGGGCACGCTGCCGTCCAGTTCGGGCGCGTACAAGGCCGGCAAGTTGCGCTACATCGCGGTGGCGTCGAACAAGCGCCTGTCTCAGGTGCCGGAGGTGCCGACGGCGGCCGAGGCGGGCGGGCCGAAGGACTTCGACGTGAATGCGTTCGTGGTCCTCGTCGCACCGAAGGGCATGGCGCCGGCGCTGCGAGCGAAGATCAATGCCGATGTGGCAAAGACCCTCACCGACCCCGAGATCAAGGCGCGCTTCGACACCTTCGCGTTCGAGCCGATCAGCTGGTCGCCGGAGGAGATCGGCCGCAACGCCGAGGCCAAATCCAAGGTCTACGAGCAGCTCGTCAAGAAGGCGAACATCAGCCTCGAATAGAGCAAGCGCTCAGGGCGCTCTTCGCAACCGAATGTGAACCAACAAGCCGCCATCGCTGGCGTTGGTCAGCTCGAAGGCCCCGCCCATGCGCTGAATGGCTTTTTCGACGATCGCCAGGCCCAGGCCGGCGCCGGTGGCCGCGGTGCGCGCCGCGTCGCCGCGGAAGAACGGTGTGGTCAGCTGGCTGAGTTTTTCCGGGTCCACACCCGGGCCGAAGTCGCGCACGGACAGGATCACCCAGCGGCCGGTGCGCGCATAGGTGACTTGCACTCGCGCAATGCCGGTGTCCGTTGAACGGCCGTAGCGCCGGGCGTTTTCGAACAGGTTTTGCAGCACCCGGCCCAATTCGATCGGGTCGGCCAGAACATTGATGTCGGGCGCCACCCGCGCCAGGATGCGAATCTCATTCGGGTCGCGAAAAGCCGCCGCTTCGCGGTCCACCAGGTCGCTCAGCGGCACCGGCACCATCTTCACGTCGCCGGGGCGCGCATAGTCCATGAACTTGTCGATGATGGCGTCGAGCTGTTCGATGTCTTGCGCCATGTTGCTCTTGGCTTCTTCATCGTTCACGCTCATTTCGGCCTCGAGCCGCAAGCGCGCCAGCGGGGTGCGCAGGTCATGCGAAATGCCGGCCAGCATCACGGCCCGGTCGGCTTCGACCTTGGCCAGTTCACGCGCCATGCGGTTGAAGCCCATGTTGACCTGGCGGATCTCGCTGGTCAGCGTGGTTTCGTCCAGGTGCGATTCGAACTCGCCTTCGCGGATTCGGCTCGCGGCAAACGACAGGTCGCGCAGCGGCTGGTTGATCAGCCTGGCGATGGTGGCCGAGCCGAGAATCGTGGCCAGCAGCGCGATGCCCACCCACAGCGACAGCGTGCTGATGGCCATCGGCCCGACGCTGCCGCGATCGGTCTGCAGCCAGTACGGATCTTTCTCGATCGAGAAGCCCACCCACAGGCCGGGCACGCCGTTCACCGAGCTGGCCACCAGCGTGTCGGGCCCCAGCTGCGAGCGCAGCCCCAGCCCGATGGCGCGTGAGAACCGGTCGACTTCGTAAGGCACCCATTTGTCCAGCGGCTCGCGCGGCGCGAGTTTGACCGAGGCCTGGTTGGACATGCTCTTGATCAGCGCCAAGCGGTTGATGCCGTCGCTGCTGCGCAAGGCCGAGCGCGCCAGGTTGACCAGGCTGGCAATTTGCTGCGCGGCCTGCACCGCGCGCGGTTCGAACTCCAGTGCGCGGAAGGTCTGCGTCCATGCGAACACGCCGCCGGCCAGCAGCAGCGCCAGCAGAACGAAGGTGCGCCAGAACAGGCTCAGTGCGAGCAGCTTCTTGGACATGGGGCAAGGGGCGGCGGGCGGGGTGCTCAGTGCGGATCAGGCCCGGTCCGCCAGCCCGCGCAAGATCATCAACCAGGGACTCAGTGTCGCAGACTCACGCGAACGCTCAGGTGGCGCCGTCCGGCACGAACACATAACCCACGCCCCACACGGTCTGGATGTAGCGCGGCTGGGTCGGGTCGGGTTCGATCATCTTGCGCAGGCGCGAGATTTGCACGTCCAGGCTGCGATCGAAGGGCTCGAACTCGCGGCCGCGCGCCAACTGGGCCAGCTTGTCGCGCGACAGCGGCTGGCGCGGGTGGCGCACCAGCGCCTTGAGCATGGAGAACTCGCCGGTGGTCAGCGCGATCTGTTCGCCGTCCTTGGTCAGGCGCCGCAAGGTCAGGTCGAACTCGAACGGCCCGAAGGTCACGGTCTGCGCGTCTTTGGCCGGGGCGCCGGGAGCCTCCAGCGTCGGGCGGCGGCGCAGCACGGCATGAATGCGCGCCAGCAACTCGCGCGGGTTGAAGGGCTTGGGCAGGTAGTCGTCGGCGCCGACTTCGAGGCCGACGATGCGGTCCACGTCTTCCACCTTGGCGGTCAGCATGATGATGGGCGTGAGGTCGTTGGCGGCCCGCAGGCGCCGGCAGATCGACAAGCCGTCTTCGCCGGGCAGCATCAGGTCGAGCACGATCAGATTGACCGTTTCGCGCGTCAACACGCGGTTCAGCGCCTTCGCGTCCTCGGCCAGCAAAACCTCGAAACCCTCTTGCGTGAGGTAACGGCGCAGCAGATCGCGGATGCGGGCGTCGTCATCGACGACGACGATGCGGTCGGCGCGCGGATTGGCGGTGGTGGTCATGGTCAAGCTCCAAATTTGTAACAACGACGATTTTGCGCAGGTTTGACAGGAACTTTTGGCGCATCTGACCGTCTGTTACAAATATTGCCGTGCGCTTTTTCACCGGGGCGCTGGGCAGTTGCAAACAGGGCTGGAGCCCGGGTTGTGGACAATGCAAGGCTGTGTGCCTGCACCCACTGGAGATCGACAGCCCATGACTTCACCCCTTTTCCCAACCCTCATGGTGGCCGTCGCCATCGGCTCGGCGGCCCACGCCCAAGCCGCAGATGCACCGCCACCGCAGGGCGTGGTCAACCTGATGTCCAGCGCCAGCATCGAAGTCACCAAGGATTTGCTGACCGTGGCGTTGACGACCACACGCGAAGGCCAGGACGCCGCGAGCGTGCAATCGCAACTCAAGCAGGCGCTGGACGCGGCGCTGGTGGAGGCCAAGAAGGCGGTGCGGCCTGGCCAGCTGGATGTGCAGACCGGCAACTTTGCGCTCTACCCGCGCTACTCCAACAAGGGTGGCATCACCGGTTGGCAGGGCAGCGCCGAGTTGGTGGTCGAAGGGCGCGACATGCAGGCCATCGGGCAACTCGCCGGCCGCATCAGCACGCTGACGATCGCACGCGTGGCCTACAACCTGTCGCGCAGCCTGCGCGAAAAGGTGGAAGCCGACGCCAGCGCTCAGGCCATCGCCAGCTACCGGGCCAAGGCCGCCGACTACGCCAAGCAATTCGGCTACAGCGGCTATGCGTTGCGTGAAGTGAACGTGGCCTCCGGCGAACCGGTGGCGTATGCCAGCGCGCCGATGATGCGCAACAAGACGATGTCAGCGTCGGCCGAGGAGGCGCTGCCGGTCGAGCCGGGCAAGGGCAGCGTGACGGTGACGGTGAGCGGCTCGGTGCAGATGAAATAGCGCGGCGCGCCGCGTGCGGGTGCCGCGCTACTGCGCCGTCCAGCCCCCATCGACGGCCCAGGCCACGCCGCGAACGTTCTCCGCAGCGGCAGAGCACATGAAGACGGCCAGGTCGCCCAGCTGCTCCGGCGTGGTGAACTGCAGGGACGGTTGTTTTTCCGCCAACAAGCGCCGCTTGGACTCGGCATCGTCGACGCCTTCTTGCTTTGCCCGCGCATCGACCTGCTTTTGCACCAGCGGCGTGAGCACCCAGCCCGGGCAGATGGCGTTCACCGTGATGCCGGTGGTGGCTGTTTCCAATGCCACGGCCTTGGTGAAGCCCACGATGCCGTGCTTGGCCGCGACATAAGCCGACTTTTGCGCCGACGCCACCAGGCCGTGCGCCGACGCGATGTTGATCACGCGCCCCCAGTTCTTCGCGCGCATGCCGGGCAGCGCCAGCCGGGTGGTGTGAAATGCCGACGACAGATTGATGGCGATGATCGCGTCCCAGCGCTCGACGGGAAAGTCTTCCACCAGCGCGACATGCTGGATGCCGGCGTTGTTGACCAGGATGTCCACGCCGCCGAAATCGCTGGCCGCATAAGCCATCATCGCTTCGATCTGCGCGGGCTGGCTCATGTCGGCGCCGTGGTAACCCGCCTTGACGCCAAGGGCGGCGATCTCTGCGCGGGCCGTTTCAAATTCTCCAAAGCCGTTGAGCACGATGTTGGCGCCTTGCGCGGCCAGGCGCCTGGCCACTCCCAGGCCGATGCCGCTGGTGGAGCCGGTGATGAGGGCGGTTTTGCCTTTGAGCATGGGACTCTCCTTGTGGGGTTCGCTTAGCATCGATTCAAGCGTCGATTATCGAAGAGGAAGCTCAAGCCATGACCGAACCCCGCCTGAAGCATGTTCAATGCCTAGCCACTCGAGGCCTGCACCGCATGGCCTATTGGGAATGGGGCGACCCTGCCAATGCGCGCGTGCTGGTGTGCGTGCATGGCCTGAGCCGCCAGGGCCGCGACTTCGATACGCTGGCTCAAGCGCTGAGCGCCGACTACCGCGTCGTCTGCCCCGATGTGGTGGGGCGTGGCCAATCCGACTGGTTGACCGACCCGATGGGCTACCAGATTGCCGCTTATGTGGCCGACATGGTGACCTTGCTGGCCAGGTTGGATGCGCACATGCTGGATTGGCTGGGCACCTCGATGGGAGGTTTGATCGGCATGGGTTTGGCGGCACTGCCCCAATCGCCGATCAGCCGGCTGGTGCTCAACGACGTGGGGCCGACGATCCAGGCCGATGCGATCGCGCGCATCGGGACCTACCTGGGCCTGCCGATGCACTGGGCGACGCTCGACGAAGCCGCGGACTACATGCTGAGCATCTCGAAGGGCTTCGGCACCCACACGCGTGAACAATGGCTGGCGCTGACGCGACCGATGCTGGTGGCCGACGGTGCGGGATGGAAGCCGCGCTGCGACCCGAACATCGCCGTCCCATTTCGGGCCGTCACGCCCGAGGCCGCGGCGGCCGGCCAGGCCCTGCTGTGGCGCAGCTATGACGCGATCAGCTGCCCGACGCTGCTGCTGCGCGGGGCCGACTCCGACCTGCTGACCCGCGAGACAGCGCAGGAAATGACCCGCCGCGGACCGAAGGCGCGCCTGCATGAGTTCGCCAACGTGGGCCACGCACCGATGCTGGTGGCCGCCGAGCAGGTGAGCGTCGTGAAGGGGTTCCTGCTGGGGCCATGAAGACCGGCGTGCTGGACACGCGCAACGACGCGGCACCCATCGTTGCGCTGATCGAGGAGCCCGGTGGCCCCGCTGGCGAGCCGGACCCGGTGGACCGCGCCCGCGCGTTCGCCGAGCCGCTGCTGGCCGGACAGGCGTTGGACACGGGCGAAGACGCCTTCGAACACGCCAATGCGGTGGCCGCAATTCTGCAGGGCATTGGCGCCGCGCCGAACATGCGCGCCGCCGCCTACCTGGTCTACGCCGGCGACTACCTGAACAAGCCGGAAGAGGTGCTGAGCAAAGCGTTCGGCGCCTCCCAAGCCAGCCTGGTCAGCCACACCGCCAAGCTGGTGCGGATACAGCGCGCCGCGCGCGATGCGCAGCTTGGAAACGAGCAACGCGCCCAGCAAACCGAGCGGGTTCGCAAGATGCTGCTGGCGTTTTCGCGCGATCTGCGCGTGGTGCTGTTGCGCCTGGCTTCGCGCCTGCAAACGCTGCGCTACTTTGCGGCCAGCAAGAGACCCTGCCCCGCTGCGCTGGCAGCCGAGTCGCTGCAGGTGTTCGCGCCGCTGGCCAACCGGCTCGGCATTTGGCAGATCAAGTGGGAGCTGGAAGACCTGTCGTTTCGTTTTCTCGAGCCCGACCACTACCAGACCGTGGCCCGGCTGCTGGACGAAAAGCGCGTGGAGCGCGAACAGCGTGTCGAAGCGTTTCGACGCCATCTCGAGGATCACCTCCAGGCGCATGGGCTGCGGGCCGAAGTGCAGGGCCGGCCCAAACACCTGTACAGCATCTGGAAGAAGATGCAAGGCAAGGGCCTCGACTTTTCACGGGTGCTGGATCTGCGGGCCTTGCGCGTGATTGTGGCGAGCGACGCGGATTGTTATGCCGTGCTGGGCCGCGTGCATGAGACTTATCGCGTCGTTCCCGGTGAGTTGGACGACTACATCAGCAGACCCAAGGCGAATGGCTATCAGTCGCTGCACACCGTGGTGCTGGACGAACACGGCCGCGCGGTCGAGGTGCAGATCCGCACCCGCGCGATGCACGAACATGCTGAACATGGGGTCGCCGCCCACTGGGCTTACAAGGAAGCCGGGGCCAAGGGCTACGCCGGCGCAACCGCCAGCGCCAGCGCCGACTTCGACGCGCAGGTGGCCGAAGCGCGCAAGGCGGTGCTGCGCCAGCTGCTGGCCTGGGAGCGCGATTTCATCGAGCAAGGCACCCAAAACCATCCACCCGGTTCGGCGCTGTTCGACGATCGAATCTACGTTTTTACCCCTCAGGCGACGATCGTTGAGTTGCCGGCAGGTGCGACGCCGATCGACTTTGCCTATGTGGTGCACACCGACCTGGGCCACCGCTGCCGGGGTGCCAGGGTGGATGGTGCGATGGTGCCGCTGAGCACCCGTCTGCTGAGCGGCCAGACGGTGGAGATTGCCGCGGCAAAGGAAGGCGGGCCGTCAATGGACTGGCTCAACGCCGAGCTGGGCTTCTTGCAGAGCCCACGCTCCAAGGCCAAGGTCAGGGCCTGGTTCAACGCGTTGGCGATGCAGGCAACCATCGCGCGCGGGCGAGAGTCGGTGGAGAAGCTGCTGCAGCGAGAAGGCAAGACCGCCGTCAAGCTCGACGACCTGGCGTCTCGGCTGGGATTCCGCAACGCCGACGCCTTGTTCGAGGTGGTCGGCAAAGACGAGTTTTCGCTGCGCAACATCGAGAACCTTCTTCGGCCCGCGGAGCCGATGCCAAGCGCCGACGAAGTGATTTCGCTGCGCCGCCCGCGACCCGGCTTGGAGGCGCCCAAGGGCGGTGTGTTGGTGGTGGGGGTGGAGTCTTTGCTGACCAGCCTGGCACGCTGCTGCCGGCCCGCGCCGCCCGATCCGATCGGTGGTTATGTGACACGTGGCAAAGGCGTCGCTGTGCACCGCGCGGGGTGCAGCAACTTTCGCCAGATGGCGCTGAAGTCACCGGAGCGTCTGATTGCGGTTGCCTGGGGCTCGGCCCATGCCGACAAGCCCGGCAACTATCCGGTGGATGTGATGGTCGAGGCCAGCGACCGGCAAGGCCTGCTGCGCGACATCTCCGAAGTGTTTGCCAAAGACAAAATGAACGTCACCGGCGTCAAGACGCAATCGGTGAAAGACCCGCGCGGCGGTACCGCGTGGATGACCTTCACGGTGGAGGTCACCGATTCGGCCCGTCTGGCGAACGTGCTGACCCTGGTGGCGCGCGTGGACGGCGTGCGCAGTGCCCGGCGCAAGTGACTCAGCCGAATCCGGCGAGCCGATTGAGCCGCAAAGCCGCTGCTACAATTTCAGGCTCAGTAGGCGCGTAGCTCAGCTGGTTAGAGCACCACCTTGACATGGTGGGGGTCGTTGGTTCGAGTCCAATCGCGCCTACCAAAATTCCGCAAGGACAGTCGGTAGGGAAATCAGGCACTTGGCGGAAACGCTGGGTGCTTTTTTCTTGGCGGTACGGAAAAAGTACGGAACGCTATCTCCGGGTCAGGGCGCTCCGAACGATGGTCCGCAGTCGGTAGGCGTGCGATGACATGACGTGCTGCTCTCCCGTTTTGATGGCCAGCACGAGTCTTGCGGCGTTGACCTGACTCATGCGGCACCTGTAGCGGGCGGGACTTCGCGGCGGTCGGTCATGCGCTCTCGCGTCTGTCGAAGAAGTTTGCCGAATTCTCGATCGAAGTCACATGCGTCGCGCATCTCGTCTGTGCCTTGGCACCTGCAGCGCTTTTCCGCGTTCGGAACGCGGCCTGTTGACGGGCCAAACTCACAGGTCTTCGGCGGCTTGCCGGAGGTGGAATTCCGCGGTCTTGGTCCGGTCAAGAGGCCGGGCGGCCTGGTGGTCGAAGTCAACGACGGAACCGACGAGTACAACGAGGTCAACTACCGAAACTCTTTCTTCTACGACCTGGCCAAGGCGGCGGTGCGCTTGCCGCTTGCCGCTTGATTCTGCAGCGCGGTCGCCGGCCGCGCCGCGCCAGGCGGCACGCTTCTCGTCGGCATCGTCGTGATGCATGCAGTGCGGCAGGACCTTGCCGCCGGGCATGACATGGTTCTGGCCGCGCTCGAAAGCGCCGTCGGGCGGTTTGTTCCTTGGGTCGCTCTTGGTAAGTTTGAGTGCGCGAGTAAGCCCCGCAGAAGGGCGTTTTCACCAACTCGGTGGGTCTTGCTGTCCTGCACAATGCGGGGCACAAGGAGCTTCACGCACATGGCCCAAACCCGCCGCACCGCCAAGCCCGAAGCGGCTGCCCCCAGCGACGCCGATGCCCCCGGTGTGCGCGTGCTGAAGAAGTATCCCAATCGGCGTCTCTACGACACGCAGACCAGCAGCTACATCACGCTGTCCGACGTCAAGCAAATGGTGCTGGCGGCGCAGAACTTCGTGGTGCGCGACGCCAAGACTGCCGAGGACCTGACCCGCAGCATCTTGCTGCAAATCATCCTTGAAGAAGAGACCGGTGGCGTGCCGATGTTCTCGTCGCAGATGCTGGCGCAGATCATCCGCTTCTATGGCCACGCCATGCAGGGCATGATGGGTTCGTACCTCGAAAAGAACCTGCAAACCTTCACCGATATCCAGGGCCGGCTGGCCGAACAGTCCAAGGGTGTGCTCGATCCCAAGGTGTTGAGCCCGGAGCTGTGGACCCAGTTCCTGAACGGCCAGGCTCCCGCGGTGCAGGGCTTGATGGGCAACTACCTCGAACAGTCGAAGAACATGTTCCTGCAAATGCAGGAACAAATGGCCAAGCAGGCCGAAGCGCTGTTCCCCGGCATGCCTGGGTTCGTCCCGCCCAAGCGCTGAAGCGGGCCTCCGCGGATCGGCGAAAATCGCCGCATGACACAAGACACGACAGACAGAAAGACCTCGACCTCGCCGCGGATCGGCTTCGTCTCACTGGGTTGCCCCAAGGCGCTGACCGACTCCGAACTGATCCTGACGCAGCTGCGTGCCGAAGGCTACGAAACGTCCAAAACCTTTGCCGGCGCCGACCTGGTGATCGTCAACACCTGCGGCTTCATCGACGACGCGGTGAAGGAAAGCCTGGACGCCATCGGCGAAGCGCTGGCCGAGAACGGCAAGGTCATCGTGACCGGTTGCCTGGGCGCCAAGGCCGGCGACGGTGGCGCCAACCTGGTTCGACAAATGCACCCCAGCGTGCTGGCCGTCACCGGCCCGCATGCCACCCACGAGGTGATGGACGCGGTGCATCTGCACAGCCCGAAGCCGCACGACCCGTTCGTCGACCTGGTGCCCATGTCTTTTGATCCCAAGATTGGCGTCAAGCTGACACCGCGCCACTACGCCTACCTGAAGATCAGCGAAGGCTGCAATCACCGCTGCTCGTTCTGCATCATCCCCAGCATGCGCGGCGACCTGGTGTCCCGGCCCATCGGCGACGTGCTGGGCGAGGCGCAACGCCTCTTTGAAGCCGGCGTGAAAGAGTTGCTCGTCATCAGCCAGGACACCAGCGCCTACGGCGTGGACGTGAAGTACCGCACCGGCTTCTGGGGTGGCTTGCCCGTCAAGACCCGCATGGCCGATCTGTGCGAGAAGCTCGCCGAACTGGCGGCAAAGCACGGCGCCTGGGTGCG
>JANNDW010000022.1:0-11299 GCA_031378125.1 Methylibium sp.
CCGGGCTTCCTGTCAGAGATGGGCCTTGAGCGGCACAGTGGCATCGCAGGCCACGGCGGGGTCGGGGCTCTTGCCCGCTTCGAGCAACTTGCGTGCCGCCATGTGGTCGATCGGTGCGTTGACGCTTTCGACGCAGATCAGCCGCTCGCCCAGGTAGTGAAGGAGCGAAAAGCTCGTGGCGGCGGCACCGGGGCGGCGGTGGCGCGTCCCGTCGGCCGGCATCAGCCCGGCCATCTGCAGGCGCAGCGCACCCTGCTCCGACCAGAACCACGGCAGCGCGCGGTACGGCTCCTCGCGGCCGAGCAGCGTGGCCAGCGCGGTGCGGGCCTGGTCGTTGGCGTTTTGCACCGACTCCAGCCGCAAGCGCCGGCCAGTGCCGTGCTCGGGAAAGTTGCAGCAGTCGCCGATGGCGAGGATGGCCGGATCGGAGCTGCGTAAACACGCGTCGACCGTGATGCCGTTGTCGCAGACCAGCCCGGCGCCGCTGGCCAGGCCGTGCTCGGGCACCGCGCCGATGCCCAGCACCAGCAGCTCGACCGTCTCGCGCCGGCCTTCGACCTGCAGCTGCAGCGCCACCAGCCGATCGCCATCGGCCTCGAATTCGCCGACCGCCACACCGAGCCGAATGTCAATGCCGCTGGCGCGATGCGTTTGCAGCGCATGCTCGGCCAGCTCGGGCGAAACCGAACGCATCAGCAGCTGCGGGGCCGATTCCAGCACCGTCACGTCCTTGCCAAGCCCCCGCGCGGTCGCCGCGATCTCCAGGCCGATGAAGCCGCCGCCCAGCACGGTCAGCCGCTGCGCCGCGCTGAACAGGGCGCGCAGCCGCTGCGCATCGACCGCGCTGCGCAATGCCGCCACGTTGACCAAGCCTTCACCCAGCTGCGGCAGCCGGCGCGAGCGGGCACCGGTGGCCAGCACCAGGTGGGCGTAGGCCAGCTCGGTGCCCGATCGCAACCGCACGGTGCGGCGCGTGCGATCGATGGCCATGGCCGGGTCGGCGCGGTGCAGCGTGATGCCGGCCTCGGCATACCAGGGCTCGGCGCGGTGCCACTGCAGCGTCTCCTGGGGGGTTTTCAGAAACGCTTTTGACAACGGTGGGCGCTGGTAGGGCAGCTCCGGTTCTTCACACACGAGGTGCACCCGCGCGCCCTGGCCGGCGCCCGCGAGACCGGCACACAACGCAGCCGCGGCATGGCCGCCGCCAATGATCACGATGGGCCCGGCTTGCAGGTCGACTTCAGTCATCAGTGTTCTCCACGGAGTGGGAGCGGCGGCGCGCCGTCGTCGGTGTCCGTGCTTTCTGGGATGGACAAGGCTGCCGCATGCTGGCACAACCGGTATTGCGGCGCCCACCCTGAAAAAATGGCCACTCCCCATTTCGGAATCATCGAGGGCCCTGCCCTCGCGGTCGATATCCCGGCGCTCACCGTGCCGCAGTTCATCCGCGAGCGCGCGCGCCAGCGACCGGATGCCGTCGCGCTGGTCGACGCCGCCAGTGGCCGCGAAGTCCGCTACGGCGCGCTCGACCAGCAGATCGGGCGCTGCGCGGCCGGCTTGGCAGCGCTTGGCTTCAAGCCCGGCGACGTGCTGCTGATGTTTGCGCCGAACCTGCCCGAATGGCCGATCGCCGCGCTCGGCGCGATGGCCGCTGGTGGCGTGGTCAGCGGCGCCAACCCGATGTACGGCGTGGCCGACCTGGCGCACCAACTGCGTGACGCCGGCGCGCGCTTCGTCTTCACCATCCCGCCCTTGCTGGCCACCGCGCGCGAGGCGCTGGCCGGCGTCGGCGGCGCCCGGGTGATCCTGCTCGGCGATGTCGAAGGGACGTTGAGCTTCGCGTCGCTGCTGGCCAGCACCGGCCCGGAACCGCGGGTCGCGCAGGACCCGGACGCGCTGGCGGCGTTGCCCTACTCGTCGGGCACGACCGGCCTGGCTAAGGGCGTGGTGTTGACGCACCGCAGCATCGTCGCCAACATCTGCCAGTACAACCAGGCCTATGCGGTGACCGAGGGCGTCGTGACATTGGCTTTTCTGCCGATGTTCCACATCTTCGGCTTCACCGTGGTCACGCTGTGCGGGCTGGCGGCGGGTGCCAAGATCGTCACCGTGCCGCGCTTCGAGCCCGAGCCTTTTTTGAAGGCGATTGCGAGCTACCGCGTCTCGCGCCTGGGCGTTGTGCCGCCGGTGATGCAGTTCCTGGCGCTGCACCCGCTGGTCGACGCCCATGACCTGTCCAGCCTGCAATTGATCGGCTGCGGCGCGGCGCCGCTCAGTGCGGCGCTGGAACAGAAGGTGGCCGAGCGGCTGAACTGCAAGGTGATGCAGGGTTTCGGCATGACAGAGTCGTCCGGCTGCGTTGCCGTGACGCACCCGGACCGCATTCGCGCCGGCACCAGCGGCCAGTTGCTGCCCGGCACGCAGGCGCGCGTGGTCGACCCCGAGACCGGCGCCGATGTAGCCCGAGGCCAACCGGGCGAGCTGTGGTTCCGCGGACCGCAGGCGTTCAAGGGCTACCGCAACCAACCCGACGCGACGGCGGCCACGATCACCGGCGACGGCTGGGTGCGCACCGGCGACATCGCCACGATCGACGCCGACGGCTACCTGTCCATCACCGACCGGCTCAAGGAGTTGATCAAGGTGAAGGGTTTCCAGGTCGCGCCCGCCGAGCTGGAGGCCTTGCTGCTGACCCACCCCGCAGTGGCCGATGCGGCCGTGATCGGCCGCGGCGACGAGCGCGCCGGCGAGTTGCCGGTGGCCTATGTGGTGGCGCGCGGCGCGGTGTCTGCCGACGAAATCAAAGCTTGGGTCGGGGCGCGGGTGGTCGCCTACAAGCAGCTCGGCGCGGTGGTGCTGTGCGAGGCGATTCCAAAGAGCGCGGCGGGCAAGATCTTGCGCCGCGTGTTGCGCACCCAGGACGCCGAACGGGCCCGGCCAGCCGCGCCCACCCGGGGCTTCACGGTCAGCCACGCCGAGCAGGCCCGTTTCGAGCGCGGCCTGCGTTCGTTCTTCGAGTACCGCGACCTCGGCGTCGAGAAGGCCACCGAAGGCCGGGTGCTTGCGCACGTCATCCGCCCGGTCGCAGGCGCGGGCTTCTCCAGCCAGCCGCACCGGCACGACACCCGCTTTCAACTCGTCTATGTGCTCAAGGGCTGGATCGAGTTCGAATACGAAGGCCAGGGCAAGGTGCGGCTCGAGGCCGGCTCGTGCGTCTACCAGCCTCCCGGCATTCGGCACCGCGAGCTGGGCCACAGCGAAGACCTTGAAATGCTGGAAGTGGCGATGCCGGCCGGCTTCAAGACCGAAGAGGTCGCCTCGGTCCAGGGCCCGCTCGATGCGGCCGCGGCGCGCCGACAATGAGGCTCGTTCAACGAGGAGAGACGACGATGGCAGCCTACCTCTACGGCAATGTTCAGGTGATCGACCCGGTGGGTTTTCAGGAGTACAGCAAACACGTGCCCGAGGCAGTCGCCGCCTATGGCGGGCGCTATCTGGCGCGCGGCGGCGCCGTTGAATTGCTTGAGGGCGATGGGGCGCCGAACCGGGTGGTGATTGTCGAGTTCCCCGACATGGCCCGCCTGAAGGCGTTCTACCAGTCAGAGGAATACCGGCCGCTGCTCGACATTCGCAAGCGCACGGCCACATCGAAGATCGTTGCGGTCGAGGGGCTCTGAACGCGGTCGCCCCCAAGCCCCCCGAACCGCGCGCGCTGCGGGCCTGCGCCGGGCTCGCTCAGCGGGCCGCGGGCGCGCGCTGCGCGGCGACGACGGCATGCTCGCGCAGGCGCATGCGCATGCGCAACCCCACCGGCGTCATCGTGAACGACAGGTGTTCGCGGGCTTCCCGCCCGTCGTGCGTGTCAACGCTCTCAATGTCGAAGCGGCCGAGCAGCAGGGCCATTGCCATCTTCATCTCCAGCAGCGCCAAATAGCGCCCCGGGCAGATGCGCGGGCCGGCGCCGAAGGGCATCGACACGCGCTTGGCGGATCCCGCCAGCTGCGAGGGCCCGCCTTCCACCATCCAGCGTTCGGGTTCGAACGCGGCCGCGCGCGGCACGTGGCTCTTGCTCACGCTGTCGCGGCGCATCATGCTGACGAAGACGATGCCGGCCGGCACGTGCACGCCGCCGATCGTCGTCTCGCGCAGCGTTTGCAGCGGAATCGTCGACGCGACCGGCTTCAGCCGCAGGGTCTCGTGCACGCAGGCTTCCACGCAGTCGAGCCGCCCCACCTGTTCCAGCGTGAGGTTCGCCGCATCGCCAGCGACACGACGCACATCTTCGGTGGCGCGGGCCAGCGTCCGCGGGTTGCGCCACAGCAGGTGGATCATCCAGGCCAGCGTGTTGGCGGTCGGCCGGCGTGCGCACAAAGCGCCAGGTCGGCACCGGCGCGAGGATGCGCTTGATGAGGGCCGGGAAGATCTTGTCGAGGTGCTTCTGGATCACGTTGCCGTCGGACTCCAGCGTGTTCACTTCGGCACCGAATGCCAGCCCTGCGATGGTGTCGACCGCGTAGCGCATCAGGTCGGCTTGCAGGTCGATCGAGTGGCCCTGCCGCGCGGCGTTCCGCCAACGGCCGGCCAGACGCCGCGACACGGTCAGCATCGACGGGAAGTAGCGCTGGGCATGGGCCGGATTGAACCCGGCCATGACCATCCGGCACTGGCGCCGCCAGGTGTCGCCGTTGGCGCCGTTGGCGCCGAACAAACCCGGCTCCAGGCCCATCTCGACCCAAATCTCGTCGAGGAGCACCGTGCGGCGAAATCCGTCGGGGCGGTCGCGCAGGATCGAAGCGGCTGCCTCGTGGTCACCGATCACCAGGATTCTTCGCCCGCCACCTTCAGCCCATCAGCCGCCCTTGAGCTTCTTCACGAGAGCCGCTCCGGTGAGCAGTTCCAGGTGCGCCTCCAGCCGGATCACCCGACCGGTGAGGTCTTCGATGCGGGCCTGTTGCGCCTTCATCGCTTCGGCCTGGCGGTTGACCTTGTCTTCGAGCTTGATCATGGACGTGAGGGCGCCCCACACCTTGTCGGTGACTCCCATCAGGCAACTCTTCGAGCGGATGCCTTCGCCGCCTTGGCTTCCATGGCCGCAATGCGCCGATTGCTCGCATCAATGAAGCCCAGTGCGTCGTCGATGGCCGCGCCGGCACGGTCGGCCGCGCCCTTCGCCGCGTCCGCAAGCGCGCCCATGCCCTCGTTGGCGTCGCTGGCCTGGTACGCAAAAGCGCCGCGCCGCATCAACTCCGAGATCGGGATCTCAAGCTTCCTGGCTTTCGCCGCGATTGCTCTCTTGTCCAGCGCGGTGGTCTGCACCACGATCCGCTCAACTGCCGCTGCCATGGGTCGACTCCGGAAAGAAAATGATGATCATGGACAGTATATGTACATAGGCTTCCTTGTCAACGGCGTGGACACGGCGTGGACATTCCGACACGTCGTGGACAACCCGGCGTGAACAGCACGGGCTCGCGGCGCGGAATGCAAAGGGCCCTCGATCCATCCGCATCGAGGGCCCTTGCAACCGTTGACCGCCGCTGCCTGGCAGTCGGCGTTCATGTCACAAAATCACCCAGGCTTCAATGCCACCCAGCCCGGGTCATCGGCGTGGCGGTTCAGCGCACCTTGCCTTCCTTCCACGCCCCCAGCAACTTGTCATAGTTGATGGTCTCGCCCTTGGGCTTCTCGTTGGCCAGCTTCTTCCACGGCGCACCCTTGTCGCTCAGGTACTTGTTGGGGTCGCCTTTGGGGTTGAGCTTGGGCGGGCAATTGGCCATGCCGGCGCGTTCCAGGCGGCCCATCACGTCGTCCATCTCGTTGGCCAGATTGTCCATCGCGGCCTGCGGGGTCTTCTCGCCCGTCACGGCCACGGCCACGTTCTTCCACCACAGCTGCGCCAGCTTCGGGTAGTCGGGCACGTTGCCGCCGGTCGGCGTCCAGGCCACGCGGGCCGGGCTGCGATAGAACTCGACCAGGCCGCCCAGCTTGGGCGCCATGTCGGTCATCGCCTGCGACTGGATGTCACTTTCGCGAATCGGCGTCAGGCCGACGATGGTCTTCTTCAGGCTGGTGCTCTTGGCGGTGATGAACTGCGCGTACAGCCATGCGGCGGCCACCTTGTTGGCGTCGTGGTCCTTGAAGAAGGTCCACGAGCCCACGTCCTGGTAGCCGTTTTGCATGACTTGCTTCCAGTACGGGCCGTTCGGGCCGGGTGCCATGCGCCACTTCGGGGTGCCGTCGGCATTCACCACCGGCAGGCCCGGCTTGATCATGTCGGCGGTGAAGGCGGTGTACCAGAAGATCTGCTGCGCGATCTGGCCTTGCGCTGGCACCGGGCCGGCTTCGCCGAAGGTCATGCCGATGGCTTCTTTCGGCGAGTACTTCTTCATCCAGTCGATGTACTTCGTGAGCGCATAGACGGCGGCCGGCGAGTTGGTGGCGCCACCGCGGGCGACAGACGCGCCCACCGGTGTGCACTTGTCGTCGGCCACGCGAATGCCCCACTCGTCCACCGGCAGGCCGTTGGGGATGCCGATGTCGGCGGTGCCGGCCATCGACAGCCAGGCGTCGGTGAAGCGCCAGCCCAGGCTCGGGTCTTTCTTGCCGTAGTCCATGTGGCCGTAGATCGGCTTGCCGTCGATGGTTTTCACGTCATTCGTGAAGAACGCGGCGATGTCTTCGTAGGCGCTCCAGTTCAGCGGCACGCCCAGCTCGTAGCCGTACTTGGCCTTGAACTTGGCCTGCAGGTCCGGCTTGGCAAACAGGTCGGCGCGGAACCAGTACAGGTTGGCGAATTGCTGGTCGGGCAGCTGGTACAGCTTCTTGTCCGGCGCGGTGGTGAAGCTGGTGCCGATGAAGTCCTTCAGGTCCAGCCCCGGGTTGGTGTATTCCTTGCCGGCGCCCACCATGTAGTCCGACAGCGCCAGGATCTTGCCGTAGCGGTAATGCGTGCCGATCAGGTCGGAGTCACTGATCCAGCCGTCGTAGATCGACTTGCCCGACTGCATGGAGGTCTGCAGCTTCTCGACCACGTCACCCTCTTGGATGAGGTCGTGCTTGACGGTGATGCCGGTGATCTCGCTGAAAGCTTTCGCCATCGTCTTGCTCTCGTACTCGTGCGTGGTGATGGTCTCGGACACCACCGAGATATCGTTCACGCCTTTGGCCTTGAGCTTGCCCGCGGCTTCGATGAACCACTTCATCTCGGCCATCTGCTGGTCTTTGGACAGCGTGGACGGCTGGAATTCGCTGTCGATCCACTTCTTGGCGGTGGCTTCGGCGCCCGACGGTGCAGGCGCGGCGGCCACGGGAGAGGCTGGTGTGGCAGGTGCTGCCGCCGGCGCGGCAGCGGGTGCCGCGGGTTCTTCCTTCTTGCCGCAGGCGGACAGCATCAGTGCCACCGCCCCCACGGCTGAAAGCGTGTACATCGATAGTGTTCGTTTCATCACTGGTCTCCTCAGAAACTTCCCGTTGATTGCTTATGGCATGCCGGTTGGGAAGATTGGCCGGCTGCCGTTCGAAAAATCGGTCTCGAGTATGGACGCGCGGAGCTCAGCCTTTGCGCAGGATGAACCCCAACAACAACATCGAGATCACGAAGCTGATCCAGATCGAAGGTTCGCTCTCCAGGCCAAACCATGTGATCATCTTTTCGCTCATGGCCACGAACGCCAGGTTGACGTAGGCAGCTGACAACAGGCCGATGAACAACCGGTCGCCGCGGGTGGTTTCTATCGGCAAGAAGCCCTTGCGCATGACCGTGGGGGATTTGATTTCCCACACGGTCATGCCAACGAGCATCAGCACGATCGAGGTGAAGAATATGGCGACCGGGAGGGTCCACGCCATCCATGCAAACATCAATGACTCCTGCTCATACGCGACCCATCGCGAAACCCTTCGCGATGTAATGCCGCACAAACCAGATCACGATCGCGCCCGGCACGATGGTCAACACACCCGCCGCGGCCAGCACCCCCCAGTCCATGCCCGAGGCCGACACCGTGCGCGTCATCACCGCGACGATGGGCTTGGCGTTGACGCTCGTCAAGGTGCGCGCCATCAGCAGCTCGACCCAGCTGAACATGAAGCAGAAGAACGCCGCCACACCCACGCCGGCCTTGATCAGCGGGATGAAAATCGTCAGGAAAAAGCGCGGGAACGAATAGCCGTCGATGTAGGCCGTCTCGTCGATTTCGCGCGGGATGCCGCTCATGAAGCCTTCCAGGATCCACACCGCCAGCGGCACGTTGAACAGCAGGTGGGCCAGTGCCACCGCGATGTGCGTGTCCATCAGGCCCAGCGTGGTGTAGAGCTGGAAGAAGGGCAGCAAAAATACCGCCGGCGGCGTCATGCGATTCGTCAGCAGCCAGAAGAACACATGCTTGTCGCCCAGGAAGCTGTAGCGGCTGAACGCATACGCCGCGGGCAGCGCCACCGTCAGCGAGATCACCGTGTTGATCGCCACGTAGATCAGCGAATTGATGTAGCCCGAGTACCAGCTCACGTCGGTGAAGATGGTGCGGTAGTGCGCCAGCGTGAATGTCTGCGGCCACAGGCTGAAGGTCGACAGGATCTCGTTGTTCGTCTTGAACGACATGTTGACCATCCAGTACACCGGCAGGATGGCGAACACGAGGTACAGGACCAGGAAGATCACCCGTTTCTTGAAGCGCTTGTCATTCATGGCAGTGGCTCCACCGTGCACCATGCGCCGCGCCGAGCATGGAAGGTCGAGCGGGATCAGGCCGACGAGGCACTCTGCTGCGCGAATGTCCTCCGCCGTCGGCCTTCGGCCTCGGCTCCCCCTTTACTTCGCTCCGCAGAGCGCCCCGCCGGCCTGATCTGGCAACGTCGTGGCGTGCCCAGGGTTTCTCACGCGGGTCACCCGGCGCCCTCGGCCCGCGCGAACGCAAGGCCCAGGCGCAACGAGCGAATCGAGCGAGAGCGGCACTCATCCCATCTCCTTCTGATCCGCCGTCCCCACCCGCTGCATCCAGTTGTAGAGGATGAAACACAGCAGCAGGATGATCAAAAAGTAGATCAGCGAAAACGCCGCCGCCGGCCCCAGGTCGAACTGGCCGACCGCCTTTTGCGTGAGGTACTGCGACAAGAACGTGGTGGCGTTGCCAGGCCCGCCGCCGGTCAGCACAAAGGGCTCGGTGTAGATCATGAAGCTGTCCATGAAGCGCAGCAGCACCGCGATCATCAGCACGCCGCGCAGCTTGGGCAGCTGGATGTAGCGGAACACCGCGAACTTGGAAGCGCCGTCGATGCTGGCGGCCTGGTAGTACGCGTCGGGGATGGCGCGCAACCCGGCAAAACACAGCAGCGCCACCAGCGGCGTCCAGTGCCACACGTCCATCAGCAGCACCGTCAACCAGGCGTGGGTGGCATTGCCGGTGTAGCTGTAGTCGATGCCCAGTGCTGCCAGCGCCGCGCCCATCAGGCCGATGTCGGCTCGGCCGTAGATCTGCCAGATGGTGCCCACCACGTTCCACGGGATCAGCAGCGAGATGGCCACCAGCACCAGCACCATGGACGAGCGCCAGCCTGTCGCCGGCATCGACAAAGCGAGCGCGATGCCGAGCGGAATCTCCACCAGCAGCACCGAGAACGAAAACGTGATCTGGCGCAGCAGCGCGCCCTGCAGGTCGTCGTCTCGCATCACCGACTTGAACCATTCGGTGCCGACGAAGATGCGCCGCTCGGGCGAGATGATGTCTTGCACCGAATAGTTGACCACCGTCATCAGCGGCAGGATGGCCGAGAACGCCACGCACAGCACCACGGGCAGGATCAACAGCCAGGCTTTTTGGTTGACGGGTTTCATGCGGCGGCCCCTTGGGTGTTTGGGATCAGTTCCTCATTCCGGTAGTAACAAGTGTGAGTGCCGACGATGTTCAACCACACCGCGTCGCCAAGCTTCGGGATGGCCTGATCGGTGCCGAGTCGGGCGCGGACCACGGCACCACGCCCTACCGTTGCGGTCAGCAGCCAGTAGGTGCCGATGTCCTGCGCCTGCGTCACGGTGGCCGGCACGGCGCCTGCGTCGTTGGCGCCGGCCAGCGCCACGTACTCGGGCCGCACGCCCAAGGTGAAGGCGTCCGCGCCCTCGGGCGTGCGCGGCGTGGCCCGCAGCGTGTGGCCCGCCACCTCCAGGCTTGCGCCAACGCGCCGCGCCGGCAGGAAGTTCATGCCGGGCGAGCCGATGAAGTGGCCGACGAAGGTGTGTTGCGGGCGCTCGAACAGGTCCGACGCGCTGCCGGTCTGCACCGCGCGGCCGCGTGTCATCACCAGCACCTGGTCGGCGAAGGTCAGCGCTTCGATCTGGTCGTGCGTCACGTAGATCAGGGTCAGCTTCAGCTCATGGTGAATCTGCTTGAGCTTGCGGCGCAGCTGCCACTTGAGGTGCGGGTCGATCACGGTCAGCGGCTCGTCGAACAGCACCGCGCTCACGTCTTCGCGCACCAAGCCGCGGCCGAGCGAGATCTTTTGCTTGGCATCGGCCGCCAACCCCGCGGCGCGCATGCCCAGCTGGCCGCTCATCTCCAGCATCTCGGCGATCTGGCCGACACGTTGTTTGATGCGCTCGGGCGACACCCCGCGGTTCTTCAGCGGGAAGGCCAGGTTCTGGGCCACCGTCATGGTGTCGTAGATCACCGGAAACTGGAACACCTGGGCGATGTTGCGCTGCTGCGGTGTCAGCGCGGTGACGTCCTTGCCATCGAATGTGACCGTGCCGTGCGAGGGCTTCACCAACCCCGAGATGATGTTGAGCATGGTCGTCTTGCCGCAGCCCGACGGGCCCAGCAGCGCATACGCGCCGCCGTCGACGAAGCTCATTTTGAGCGGCAGCAGCGCGTAGTCTTCATCGCGCTGCGGGTTGGGGCGATAGGCGTGCGCCAGGTCGAGATCGATGCGAGCCATGTCAGTTGCTCCAGCGTGCTTCACACGACCCGCAACGCATGAAGCGGCCATCCGGAACCATTGGCTGCTTTCGGCCCGTTGTTGCCCTTCGCGAAGGTCTGCACTCACGTTGACGGGCCGCGCGGGCCGAGGTCATCGGGTGGGCAACTCCGCTCATGCCCGGGGACGGAGCCCCGGGCGTGCACCAGGCCCACACAGTCCACCGGACTGTTTGTGACCGGGCGCACTCCTCCGGGCCGGAAAAGACTCGGCCCTCCCCCTTTACTTCGCTGCGTCGCCCACCCAACGCCCTCGGCTGCATTCGGGTGTTTGGCAACCGCTGAAAAAGAAGCCCAGGTGGACAGGATCGGGCCGGTGGGGCGTGCTGCGG
>JANNDW010000031.1:0-8271 GCA_031378125.1 Methylibium sp.
CATGCGGCGTTCTATCGGCTGGGCGAGGCGCTGGCGGCGGCGCGGCCCGACGCCATCATCATGGTGGGGGCCGAACACTTCGGCAACTTCTTCATGAACAACATGCCGGCTTACGCGATGGGCATGGCCGACGTTTACGAAGGCCCGATCGAAGACCCGGCGTGGCTGGGCATCGCGCGCACCAAGATTGCGGGCAACGCCGAGCTCTCCGGCCGCATCATCAAAGCGGTGATGCAGGACGTGGACCTGGCGTTCGCCGAGGAGTGGAAGTTCGACCACGGCCTGATGGTGCCGTTGCATTTTTTGACGCCGAAGTTCGACACCCCCGTCATCCCCGTCAACATCAACTGCCAAGGACCGCCGCTGACGCCGCTGAAGCGCGCCTGGGCCTTTGGCGAGGCGCTGCGCAAAGCCTGTGACGGCGTGCCGGAGCGTTTGGCCATCATCGGCACCGGCGGCATTTCACACTGGCCGGCCACGCCCGACTCGGGCAAGATCAACGAGGCCTGGGACCGCGAGTTCACCGATCGCTGGTGCCGCAATCACAAAGCCGCACTGCTGTCGTACACCGACGAACAAACCTACCGCGACGCCGGCCAGGGCGGCTTCGAGATTCGCACCTTCATCTCGGTGGCGGCTGCCGCGAGAGGCCAGGGCGAGATCCGCTTCTACGCGCCGATCCCGATCTTCTCGGTGGGCTGCACCCTCGGCGTCATGAACATCGGAGCCTGAACCATGCCGCACCTCGTGATCCTGTACACCGGCCAGCTCGACGCCGAGACCGACATGACGCTGCTCTGCCGCGGCCTGGCCGACGCGATGCTGAGCGTGAAGGACGAAGCCGGCAGCCCGGTGTTTCCGACGGGCGGCACGCGCGTGCTGGCCTACCCGGCGGCCCACCATGCGGTGGCCGACGCAGGCGTGGCGGGGCGGGCCGAGGGCGGCACGGGAGACTACGCTTTCGTCTACCTGAACCTGCGCATGGGCCGTGGCCGAAGTGCGGGCGTCCACAAGCTCACCGGCGAAACTTTGCTGGCCTGCGCCAAGGCACACTTCGAGCCCGTGTTCACGCGCCGCCGCATCGGCATCACATTGCAAATCGACGAAGGCCAGGAGGTCTTTGACGCCAAGCACAGCAACCTGCATCCGCTGTTCAACAAGAGCTAAGACATGCTGCCTCCCGACACCCACAAAGCGCTCGCGGCCGAGCTGAACCAGGCCCTGCGGACGCGCGTTCAACTGCGTCACTTCTCGAAACGATTTCCGCAGATGAGCCTCGATGATGGTTACGCCATCCAGCGCGAGTGGCTGCTCCTCAGGCTGGCCGAGGGGCGTGTGATCAAGGGCCGCAAGATTGGCCTGACCTCGCGCGCGATGCAGCAGGCTTCGCAAATCAACGAGCCCGACTGCGCGCCGCTGCTGGACGACATGTTCTTCGAGCCAGGCAGCGATGTTCCGTTTGCGCGCTTCATCGCGCCGCGCATCGAGGTCGAACTCGCGTTCATTCTTGGCCGGCCGCTGAAAGGCCCGGGCATCACACTCTTCGACGTGCTCGCCGCCACCGACTACGTGAGCCCGGCCATCGAGATCATCGACGCGCGCATCGAGCAGTTCGACCGTGAGACCCAGGCGCCGCGCAAGGTGTTCGACACCATTTCCGACTTCGCCGCCAACGCCGGCATCGTGCTCGGCGGCCGGCCGGTGCGGCCGAACGATGTGGACCTGCGCTGGGTCGGCGCCATGCTCTACAAGAACGGCGTGATCGAAGAAACCGGCCTGGCCGCGGCGGTGCTGAACCACCCGGCCAACGGCGTGGCCTGGCTGGCCAACAAAATTGCGCCGCACGACGAACAGCTGAACGCCGGCGACGTGGTGCTCGGTGGTTCGTTCACCCGCCCCACCCCCGCCAAGCCAGGCGACACCTTCCATGTGGACTACGGTTTGCTCGGCGGCGTGGGCTTTCGCTTCGTCTGACAGGCTCGGCCCATTCACCGATCAAGGAGCCTCACGATGACCGCCGTCGGCCACAACCCCTTCATCCGCCCCGACCGCTTCAACCCCGCCGAATGGGAAGCGCGTGTGCAACTCGCCGCCGCCTACCGCATCTTCCACCACTTGGGCTGGACCGAGCTGATCTACAACCACATCTCACTGCGCGTGCCCGGCCCGCAAGCGCACTTTCTGATCAACCCATTCGGCCTGCACTACAGCGAAGTGCGCGCCTCCAACCTGGTGAAGGTGGACTTGGGCGGCAGCATCATCGGCCACTCCGACTGGCCCATCAACCCGGCCGGCTTTACCTTCCACGGCGCGATCCACGCCGCGTTGCCGAATGCGCATTGCGTGATGCATGTGCACACCACGCCCACGATGGCGGTGTGCTGCAGCAAGCAAGGCCTGTCGTTCTCGAACTTCTACTCGGCCCAGCTGTTCGGCAAGGTGGCGTACCACGACTTCGAGGGCATCACCGTGCACCTGGACGAAGGCAAGCGCATCCTGCAAAGCGCCGGCGACAAACCCGTGCTGCTGTTGCGCAACCATGGGCCGGTGACGATCGGCTTCAGCCTGCCGAATGCGCTGTCGCTGATGTGGCTGCTGAACCGGGCCTGCGAGGTGCAGATCGCCACTCACGCAATAGGGGACCCGATTCCGATTGCCATGCCGGTGCTGGAGGGCTGCGTGCGCGACTCGCTCAATTTCAACCCGCAGTACGGCGGCGGGCAAGACGCTTTTGATGCGTTGCAGCGCATCGTCGACCGCATCGACCCGGGCTACCGGTTTTGACACGCGGCTGAGCTGCCGTGCCGCCACCCCAGGAAAGACCACGATGGCCCTGATCCAGTATCTGACCCACATCAACATCGAGTTCGGCGCCCGCAAGCTGCTGGCCGCTGAGTGCGAACGGGTGGGCATCAAAAGACCGCTGATCGTCACCGATGCCGGCGTGCGCGCGGCCGGCGTGCTCGACATGCTGCTGGCCGAACTGCCTGCCGACATGCGCAGCGCGGTGTACGACGGCACACCGCCCAACCCGAACGAAGCGGCCGTGCGAGCCGCCACCAGCGCGTTCAATGAAGGGGGCTGTGACGGCATCATCGCTGTGGGCGGCGGCTCTTCCATCGACTGCGCCAAGGGTGCGGCCATCGCGGCGCGCCATCCCGGCCCGCTGACAACCTACGCCACCATCGAAGGCGGCAGCCCGAAGATCACGGCAGCCGCCGTGCCGCTGATTGCCGTGCCCACCACCGCCGGCACCGGCAGCGAGGTGGCGCGCGGCGCCATCGTTATCGTCGACGACGGACGCAAGCTGGGCTTCCATTCGTGGCACCTGATGCCGCGCGCCGCCATTTGCGACCCCGAGCTGACGCTCGGCCTGCCGCCGCAATTGACGGCCGCAACCGGCATGGACGCGCTGGCGCACTGCATGGAAACCTTCATGGCGCCACCCTTCAACCCACCCGCCGACGGCATTGCGCTGGACGGCCTGGCGCGCGGCTGGGCGCACGTGGAACGCGCCACGCGCGACGGGCAGGATCGTGATGCCAGGCTGCAGATGATGAGCACGTCGGTGCAAGGCGCGCTGGCCTTCCAAAAAGGCCTGGGCGCGGTGCATTCGCTGAGCCATTCTCTCGGCGGAAAAAACCCGCGCCTGCACCACGGCACGCTCAACGCGATGTTCCTGCCGGCGGTGATTCGTTTCAACGCGCAGGCTGAATCCATGCTCAAGAAGCGCCGGCTGGAGCGCATGGCCGCAGCCATGGGGCTGAGCGGCGGCGACGAGATTCCTGCCGCCATTCAAGCCATGAATAGGCGCCTCGGCCTGCCCAGCGGGCTGGCGCAGATGGGGGTGCTGCCGGAATGGTTCGACCGCATCATCGAAGGCGCCCTGGCCGACCACTGCCACAAGACCAACCCGCGCATCGCCACGGCCGACGAGTACCGCGCGCTGTTGACCGAATCGATGTAGTCCGCGACGCGGCGCCGCACCCGCTGCACGGGCCCCGCACCCTCGGCTTGGGTGCCGGGCAGCGCGGGTCAAGGCAGCAGCACCGCCCGCCCACGAATGCGCCCCAGGCGCAAATCGGTCAGCGTCGCCTGTGCCTGGTCCAGCGCACGGGTCTCGATGGGCATGGGTGCGATGACGCCGCTGCGCGCCAATGCCATCAGCTGCGCCATCTCGTCCAGCGAGCCCACGTAGGAGCCGACCACACTGACGCCGCGCAGCGGCAGCGTGGGCAAGGCGATCGACAGCGAGCCGCCGAACAGCCCCACGACGATCAGCTTGCCGCCCTTGCGGATGGTCGAAAGGCCCAGCTCGGCGGTGGCGCCCATGCCGACAAAGTCGACCGCCGCGGCGAAGCCGCCGTCGGTCTGGCGCAGCAGGCGGCGGCGCAGTTCCTTGTCCTGTGGGTCGACGGCCTCGCTGGCGCCCGCGGCCAGGGCCGCCTCGCGCTTGGCGGGGTCGATGTCGGCCACCACCGGGCCGACGCCGAACATCGCGCGGGCGATGGAGATCGCGGACTGGCCCACGCCGCCGGCGCCGATGATCAGCAGCGGCTGCTCGTGCGTGATGGGCGCAGCCTTGCGCAGCGCGCTGTAGGCCGTCAGCCCCGAGCAGGCGAGCGTGGCCGCAAAGGCCCGCGGCACCGCGCCGAAGTCAAACAGGTAGCGCGGGTGCGGCACCAGCACATGGTCGCTGAAACCGCCGTGCCGGCTGACGCCCAACGCGCGCGGCCGGTCGCAATGTTGTTCAACGCCGCGCCGGCACGACGGGCAGGCATCGCAGCCGATCCAGCTGTAGGCAACCCGCTGCTGACCGAACGGCGCGCCTTCGGCCAACGGGCCGGCGGCGACCACTTCGCCGGCAATCTCGTGTCCCAGGGTCAGCGGCAGCGGCATGCCTTTGGCCAGGTCCAGGCGCTGGCCCTGGCCCAGGTCGAAGTAGCCATCGGCCAGGTGCAGGTCGCTGTGGCACACGCCGCAGGCGCGCACGCGCAGCAGCACCTCGGTGCCGGTGGGTTGAGGGATCGGCTCGACCGCGGCCTCCAGCGGCGCGCCGATGCGGGTCAGGCGCCAACTGTGTTGCAACGGGGCTCCGTGGGCTGGGTCGGGCTGGTTCATGGTGGCGGTGTCCTCATGCGGTTCGATGGGGCGTCTGCGGGGCCGGCAGCAGGCGTCCCACCTTGCCCAGCGATGCCAGGTTCCAGATCTGCGCAAATGCGCTGGCCATCTCGGCGTCGGTTGCCGCACCGCCGTACTGCGCGAGACGCAGCGCCTTGGCTTGCAGTTCGGCGCGGCTCAGCGGGTTGCCGGGGTCGCCTTTGGGTTCGTCGACGCGGCCGTGCAACTCGCGGCCATCAACCGTGCGCACGCTCACCCTGGCCGTCCAGCGCTGGGGGTAAGCGGCATCGACTTGCGCGTCCAGCCGCATGCGCAGCTTGGCGCAGACCTCGCGCACGCACGGGTCGCCAAAGCTGGCGTCGAACTCTGCATCTGCTCGGGCGCGAGGTTCAACAAACGCCCGACCGCCGCGGCGGCCGCCACGGTGCCGGCGGTCCCGGTGGTGTGGAAGATCTTGTAGTGCGATCGGCCGAGGAACTCGCCGACGCGGATGCCCACCTCGTAGCCCGCCACCGCCGCCACCAGCAGCTCGCGGCCCGACGCGCCCAACGCCTGCGCCACCGCCAGCACCGGCGGAAACACCACCGCTGCCGGATGGAACACCGAGCCGTTGTGCACATCGTCCGGTTCGGCGAAATGCGACGCGGCGGCGTTGACCATCGCGGCGAACATCGGCGTGGAACCGGTGCGCGAGATCAGCACTTCGCTGGCCCCTTCGGCCGGGCCCATGGCGTGCGCGAAGCGCGCGAGGGTATCGACAGGCCGCGCGCCCTTGCCCGCCAAGGGGCCGAGCCGAACCAGTCGAGCAACAGGTCTTCGGCGCGGCGCAGCACCGGCGCGGGAATGTCCTCGAAGCCCTTTTGGGCGGCGAAGCGGGCGAGGGTTCGGCTGGGGTGGTCGGTGATCATGCTGCGCTCCACTTTACGCGACCAGCGAAGCCGCCTCGCCGGCCAGTGCCAGCGATGCGGTGAGGCCAGGAGACTCGATGCCGAACAGCTGCACCAGCCCGGGCAGGCCGTGCTCGGCGGGCGTGTCGATCTCGAAGTCGCGCGCGGGCTCACCGGGGCCGGAGAGCTTGGGGCGAATGCCGGCGTAGTCTGGCCCCAGCGCATGCCTTGGCAGGCCCGGCCAGTAGCGCCGCACCGCATCGCAGAACGCATCACCGCGCCGCGGGTCGACGCAATAGTCGAGCGCATTCACCCACTCCACATCGGGGCCGAACTTGGCCTGGCCTTGCAGGTCCAGCGTCAGGTGCACACCCAGGCCACCGGGCACCGGCACGGGGTAGATCAGGTGCGTGAACGGCGCACGCCCCCGCAGCTTGAAGTAGTTGCCCTTGGCCCAGTGGGATCGTGGGATGCGGCTAAGCGAATAGCCGGCCACGCACGCAGCGACGGCCTGCGCCTGCAGCCCGGCGGCGTTGACCAGCCACCGCGTGTGCAGCTGAGCCGGCTCGTCGCCACCGGTGCGCACCCGCCAGCCGCCGGCAACTGGCTCGGCGGACTCGAACCGCGAGCGGTAAGCGACCACAGCGCCCAGCGCCTCGGCGTCGCCCAGCAGGCTGAGCATCAGCCCATGCGTGTCGATCACCCCCGACTCGGCGGAGAACAGCGCCGAGCTGCAACGCAGTTCCGGCTCCATCGCCCGCGCCTGCGCAGCACTGAGCCGTTGCAAGCCTTCAACGCCGTTGGCTTGGGCGGTGAGCATGAGCCTGTCCAGTTGTGCCTCTTCAGCGCTGCCGTTGGCCACCACCAGCTTGCCGACCTTGCGGTGCGCAATGCCGCGTTGCGCCGCGTAGGCATACAGCTGCCGCCGGCCGTGAACGCAGGCGAAGGTTTTGCGCCAGCTCGGCGCGCTATAAAGGCCCGCATGGATGACTTCGCTGTTGCGCGCGCTGACCCCCTGTCCGAACGCCGACTCAGCTTCCAGGATGATCGTCTCCAGGCCGCGCCGGGCAAACGCGCGCGCCATGGCCAGCCCGATTACACCCGCCCCGACGACGACACAGCCGACGTGATCCATCAGCGCACAGTGTTGCGGCCGACGGCGTTGAAGACCATGCCGCCGTTACGAGCGCCGCCCCCCAGCGCCGGGAAATCGACAGCAGGGTAATCGACAGCAGGACAATCGACAGCAGGGCAATCGACAGCCGGCTGCGCTGCGTTCGAGGGCCGGCACAAGGCACGCTCCGCGGGCGGCGCGAGGGCGATGCGGGCAGCCAGTGCCGATCCGGCCGGCCAGCGTGTCCCTTCGAGTGCCCCCAGGCCGACGACATACGTCGTCCGCCCCCCGAGGGGGTGAGAAACACTTGGGGCGGCCCGGCGTTTGTTTCTCATGCGCGCCCCCAGGCCGCCACGTTGCGGCGACCGCCCGCCGCAGGAGTCAAGCAAAGTTGGGGCGGCCCTGCGTTTCCTTGAGAAGACGGTCTCGTTGTTCATCGGTGCCTCCATCAACAGGCGCGCTGCGCCAGCGTTGGTCCGTCATCCGACCCTGACACCGGTGGCGCAGTGGGCGGAATGATCGCACTGTTCAGCGTGCGATGCCCGCCCGCAACCGGCGCATCGCCGGGCGGCAAGCGCAGCGGCTGGCCGTGATCGCGGACAAGGCGCCCCGCTTCGAAAGACGCGGATTTTCCGGCCGCCCCCGCCGTCAGCCGGGCCTGCGGAATTCGTCTGCGATCCAGGCCGCGGCGCTGGCCGCATTCAGTTTGAAGCCCGCCTCCACACGCACCTGCGCGAGTGGGTTGCGGGCGGCGTCGTGAGCCCCGAGCAAGGCATGCGGATCGTCTTCGTCGGCCACGATGTCGAGTGTGACGCTGATCCGTCCGGAGGCTGCCATCACGGCGATGTTCTTGTGGTGCATCGCATGCAGGTGTTGCTCGTGGCGGCGCAAAACCTCCGCGGCGGTCTTGACAAGGGTGTTGAAAGCGGCAACGTCGAGCGGCTTCGGGTTCTTCTTGTCGCGCCCCATCGTCCAGGGGCCGACCAACGCGGGCTCGGGTTCGCCGTGCTTGATCATCTCGACGGCCCATCCGTCGTCATCTTCGTTCTTGATCACGCGAGCGGTCCACCCGTTGTCGCACCACAGTCGCGCCTCTTTGACCGAGGCGGGCGGTTCGGCCAGGGCGGCCGGGTGGGTTGGGGTCGGTGT
>JANNDW010000069.1:0-3703 GCA_031378125.1 Methylibium sp.
CGACGCCGATGGTCGACTCGCAGATGTACGGCAGCATGCGGCTTTGCATCTTGCGCGCCGGCAGCACCCAGTCCGAGTCGAGCGCCAGCCGATGCAACTCGCGCAGCCTGTCCACACTCATGGCCGGCAACGGGATGTCGATGGGCTGGCCGGTCTTGGTTCGTTCGCCGGGCAGGTGCCAGACGGGCGTATCGGCATCCAGGTCGAACTCGTCCCAGCGCGCGGCGATCAGCTCACGTTTGCGCACTGCCAGCAGCAGGAGCAGCTTCACGGTGAGGGCGTTCTCAGCACTGAAGCCGCGCGCCGTTCGCATGGTCTCGAAGAGCGTCTTCAACTCGTCACGGGACAGTGCCCGGTCGCGGGCGAATTCCTTGCCTCCGGCGTCCGACAGGTCGAAAGCAGCCGCCGGGTTGAAGCGCACTATGTGGCGTTTGATGGCGTAGTCAAACATCCGGCGTATCCAGCGCAGCACGTCGTTGGCCATGGTCGGTGCGCCACGCTTGACGACGGTTTGCAGCATGGCGTCGATGGGACGCGGCTCGACGTCTTCGAGCGCCAGCTTGCCGATGTTGGGTTTGATGTCTTTCTCGATGCGGCTTCGAACGAAGTTCGGATGCTTCCACTTGCCGAGGACCATGCGCTCGAAGTACTCGTCGGCCAGCTTTGCCACCGTCATGACGGTTCTTGCTGCCTCGATCTTCGCGAGCGCCTCGGTTTTGTGCGCCACGCCTGGGTACACACAAATTGTGGGACGGGGTGAAATGCCGTGCAACCTCAAGAAACGCGAAACCCGCATAAACACTGGGTTTGCGGGCCGTTTGTGGGTGGCATCGGATGCCGTGAAACCCTACTCTATGTTCTGCACCTGCTCACGCATCTGCTCGACCGCCACTTTCATTTCGACCGCCACATTCGTCAACTCCAGCGACGCCGCCTTCGAGCCCAGCGTGTTGGCCTCGCGCAGCAATTCCTGAATCAGAAAATCCAGCCGTTTGCCCACTTCGCCGCCAGCCTTGAGCATGCGGGTGATTTCGTCCAGGTGGGAACGGACCCGCGCCAGTTCTTCAGCCACGTCGATCCGGATGGCGTAGGCCGCGGCCTCGTTCAATGCACGATCCTGCAGCGCTTCGCGGGGAATGGCCTGCGCCGCGCCGGTGCTTTCCAATGCCTCTTGCCAGCGTTCCAGAAACCGTTGCTGCTGACGCTTGACCACGGCGGGCACCAGGGGTTCGGCCTGGTCGCTCAGTTCACGCAGGCGCTGCACGCGCTCCAGCAGCACGCTCACCAGGCGTTCGCCTTCGCGGGCACGCGCTTCCTTCAGGCCGGTGATGCAGCGTTTGGCGGCGTCCAGCGCAACCTCGTCCAGCTTCTCGACCGGCGTGCTGCCCTTGCACCACAGCAGCACCTCGTGCACCGACAAGCCCTGGGCCTTGGGCATCCAGCCCTGCACCGTGCTTTCCAGCCGGGACAGACGGTTGAGTTGTTCTGGCTGGGGTTGCGACCATGCGGCTTCGGCGTCCGACCGAGTGTTCAAGCGCAACTCGATCTTGCCGCGCCGAAAGGCTGTTGTCAGAAGCTCGCGCAAGGCCGGCTCCAGCGAACGAAATTCGTCCGGCAGACGAAACCCCAGGTCCAGAAAGCGCCCATTGACCGAGCGAAGTTCGATGCTCAAGTGGGGCTGCGCGGGACCCTGCTGCTTGTGCGCCGCAGCGTCCGTTTGCGCCCCCGAATGCGCCGCCGAAAGGTGTGCGGAAGTGACGCCCGCCGAGGCGCTGGCGTAGCCGGTCATGCTGTAGACTGCCATTGAACTCGTGCCCTTCAAACTTCAATTATGTCAAAGCTGAAGCCTGCTCCATTGCCTGCGGGCACCGTGGTGGGCGGCTACCAGATCATCAAGAAGCTGGCCGCGGGCGGGTTTGGCGTGGTCTACCTGTCCGAAGATTCCGAGCGGCGCCTGGTGGCCTTGAAGGAGTATCTGCCGGCCTCTCTTGCCGAGCGTGCCGCCGGCGAGCTCACGCCGCGTGTCAAGCCCGAAAAGCTGCCGCTGTACCGCCTGGGCCTGAAAAGCTTTTTTGAAGAAGGCCGCTCGCTGGCGCAGATCGCGCACCCCAGCGTGGTGTCGGTGCTGAACTTCTTCCGCGAGAACGAAACCGTCTACATGGTGATGAACTACCTGCAGGGCGACACGCTGCAGGACTTCATCGTCACCGCCCGCGACCTCAAGCGCGACAAGGTGTTTCGCGAGTCCACCATCCGCAGCCTGTTCGACGAAATCCTGCGCGGCTTGCGCATCGTGCACCAGCACAAGATGCTGCACCTGGACATCAAGCCGGCCAACATTTTCATCACCAACGAGAACAAGGCGGTGCTGCTGGACTTTGGCGCGGCGCGCGAGGTGCTCAGCAAAGAGGGCAACTTCATCCGCCCGATGTACACGCCGGGTTTTGCCGCGCCCGAGATGTACCGCCGCGACGGCACGCTCGGGCCGTGGACCGACATCTACGCCATCGGCGCGTGCATCTACGCCTGCATGCAGGGCTACCCGCCGAACGACGCGCCGCAGCGCATCGAGAAAGACCGCCTGGCCTTGTCGCTTTCGCGTTTGCGCAGCATCTATTCAGACAACTTGATCGAAGTGACCGAGTGGTGCATGTCGCTGGACCCGCTGTCGCGGCCGCAAAGCGTCTTTGCGCTGCAAAAGGAGCTCGCGCGCGAGACCGAGCGCCACTACACCAAGCTCAGTTTCAGCGAACGCCTCAAGCTGCAGCTTGAAAACCTGACCTCGGGCGCCAAGAGCTGAGATGAGAGGCCCCGAGCTCACTGCGTTGGCGCCCCCCAGGGCCAAGCTGGGGCCCCGTTGTGGCCTCTGGGGAAATCTGTCGCCTTGGGAGCGGCCCTGCGCCGACTGAGTCATGCGCTTTTCGGTGTACCAGATCAGCCGCAAGGGCGGGCGGGAAAAAAACGAAGACCGCATGGGCTACTGCTACACGCGCGACTCCGGCCTGTTTGCGCTGGCAGACGGCATGGGCGGGCACCCGGAAGGTGAAGTTGCCTCGCAACTGGCGCTGCAAACGCTCAGCGCGATGTTCCAGCGCGACGCCAAGCCCCTGCTTGCCGACCCGCTGCGCTTCCTTCAAGAATCCATCATCGCCGGCCACCACCAGTTGCTGCGCTATGCCAACCAGCGGGCCCTGATCGACACGCCGCGCACGACCATCGTGGCCTGCTTGCTGCAGGGCAATGCGGCCTACTGGGCGCATTGCGGCGATTCGCGCCTGTACATGGTGCGGGGCGAAAAGCTGATTGCCCGCACGCGCGACCATTCCTACTCGGAGTTGCAGCACACCATCAGTCACGTCGTGCCGATGGGCGAACGCTTCAACCGCAATGTGCTGTTCACCTGCCTGGGCAGCCCGGGCAAGCCCGTGGTCGACACCGTGGGCCCGATGCTGATGCAGCCGGGCGACCGCATGCTGCTGTGCTCGGACGGCCTGTGGGGCACGGTCGCCGACACGGTGATCGCTGAAATGCTCGGCCGCAACGCCATTTCCGACGCCGTGCCCGAGCTGGTCGAGCAGGCCCTGCGCAATGGCGGCGCGAAGAGCGACAACGTGTCGGTGCTTGCGGTGGAATGGGAATCCGCCGAAGACAGCATCGGTGCCAGCGGCGTGTCGACCGAGTCGCTGGGTGACGAGGTGTTTGC
>JANNDW010000074.1:0-2350 GCA_031378125.1 Methylibium sp.
TCGCGAATGCGGTCTTGCACGTAGGCGCGCGGCTGGCCGGGCACGCGCGAGAAGGCCAGCGTGGTGTCCATCAGCTCGGGCGGCAGCTTGGTCAGCGGGCCGAAGTAGGGCAGCTCTTCGGGGGTGCGCGCGCCGAAGAACAGCATCAGCTTGCCGCCGGTGGCCTTGCCGCTGTCTTTGCCGCTATCGCTCTTGTGCAACTTCTCGGCTTCCTTTAAGCGGCGCCGGTGTTCGGTCATCGCGCGCATCGGCGCCGAGCCGGTGCCGGTGCACACCATCAGGATGTTGGACCCCGGGTGGTTGGGCATCAGGAAGCTGCTGCCGAACGGGCCGGTCAGCTGTACCGTGTCGCCGCGTTGAAGGTCGCACAGGAAGTTGGAGCCGACGCCGGTGGTTGGTTTTCCGTCGTGGTCTTGCGTGACCCGTTTGACGGTCAGCGACAGGTTGTTGTAACCCTCGCGCTCGCCGGTGCGCGCGCTGGCCACCGAGTACATGCGCGGGTAGTGCGGCTTGCCGTTGGCGTCTATCCCCGGCGGCAGGATGCCGACCGACTGGCCTTCGAGCAACGGAAAGAACTGCGTGCCCAGGTCCAGCACGATGTGGCGCACGTCGTTGTCGACCGTCGGCGAGGTCAGGCGGAAGTTGCCAGCCACGGTGGCGGTGACAGGTTTCTTCAGGCTGTAGAGGTGCAGATAGGGGTGCGCGGCCGACCACGGTGCGGTGGTGGACGACGGCGAGGTGGCGGCGTTGACTTGAAGCGCTTCGGCAGCGCCAGCGGCCGTGCCGGACACGGCGCCAAGCGCGGCTCCGGCCACGGCCGCGGTCGATGCCGCATCGCCGACGACGGCATGCGCCGGCAGCGGCTTGCCGGCCGGCAGCTCGTCCCAGCCCAATTGCTCTTCCAGCGTGTAGGCCTGCGCCTTTACCACCGTGCGCCAGTGGTCGATGCTGCCGGTGGGGCAGGGCGAGATGCAGGCGTTGCAGGCGTTGCAGATGTCGGCGTTGACGACGTAGTTGCGACTGTCGTGCGTGATCGCATCGACCGGGCAGGTTTCTTCGCAGGTGTTGCAGCGGATGCAGACCTCGGGGTCGATCAGGTGCTGCTGGATGACGGCGATGGATTCGGGGGCGTTCATGTAGGCGGCGCGTCGGTAAAGGTTGGCCTGCGGTGTGCGGGCCGAGCCGGTCTCCATGGTAGCCGGCCGGTGCGCGCCGAACCCCGCAGCCCGGATCAGTTGAAGCGCACGTACTCGAACGCCACCGGCTGCTTGTTGATGCCGATCGCCGGCGGTGCGATCCAGTTGGCGTACTTGCCGGTTTCCACCACCCGGCCCATCAGCGACGCGACATAGGCACGGTCGGCTTCGGTCGCCAGCCATTGCTCGACGTTGGCCGCCCATTCGGCTTCCGACAGCACGCGCCCGTCCGGGCTCACGCGCAAGCCCGCGAACGTGCCGATGTGCCGGTTGAAGGCCTTGTGCGGCACGCTCAACGTGAAGTTGATGCCGGCCTTGGCGATGACCTTGTTCCAGCGCCCCACGCCGCCCACCGAGTCGCGAATGAAGTCGTCGCGCAGCACCTCGTTCAGCGCGTTCAGCAACGGCACTTCGCGTTCCACCAGCGCGCCGTTCTGCACGTCCAGGATCTTGTAGCTGCCGCCCTTGAGCACATGGTCGTCGTCGCGCTTGTCTTCCTCGAAGCGACCCTTCAGGCCCGAGCTGTAGAAGATGGCGGCATTGCTCGACTGGTCGGCGCCGAACAGGTCGATCGTCACGCTGTAGTGGAAGTTGAGGTAGCGCTGGATCGTCGGCAGGTCGATCACGCCGTGCTTGCGCAATTCGGCCGGGTCTTCGATGCCGGTGGTCTTCACCACCTCGCAGGTGCGCTGGATCGTGCGCGACACGCCGCTCTCGCCGACGAACATGTGGTGCGCTTCTTCGGTCAGCATGAAGCGCGTGGTGCGGCTCAGCGGGTCGAAGGCGCTTTCGGCCAGCGCGTTGAGCTGGAACTTGCCGTCGCGGTCGGTGAAGTAGGTGAACATGTAGAACGCCAGCCAGTCCGGCGTTTCTTCATTGAAGGCGCCCAGGATGCGCGGGTTGTCGGCATCGCCCGAGCGGCGTTCGAGCAGCGCCTCGGCCTCTTCGCGGCCGTCACGACCAAAGTGCTTGTGCAGCAGGTAGACCATGGCCCACAGGTGGCGGCCTTCTTCGACGTTGACCTGGAACAGGTTGCGCAGGTCGTACTGGCTGGGTGCCGTCTTGCCCAGGTGGCGCTGCTGTTCGACCGACGCGGGCTCGGTGTCGCCCTGCGTGACGATGATGCGGCGCAGGTTGGCGCGGTGTTCGCCGGG
>JANNDW010000138.1:0-6163 GCA_031378125.1 Methylibium sp.
GACGCGCTGGAAACGCTGGCGCGCCAGTACGTGCTGGCCAACAACGTGGCGCAGCGCCTGTCGAACTGGATGGATGTGGAAGGCCTGCGCGCCATGGCCAACGGGCTGGAGTTGGACCTGGACTCGCTGGAGGCTGCCGAAGCCTCGGCCAGCGCGCTGAAGGCGGCCCTGCACGATGCCGAAGTGAGCGCCGAATTCGATGCCCGCATGGACAAGCACATCTTGCGCATCAGCCGCCTCCTGCATGGCAACGTGAAGAGCAGCGTGATCACCGCCGACTTCATCCACGGCGCCGATTACGAGGCCTTGAGCACGGCCGGCCGGACCTTCAAAGGACTGGTCAGCGCCGACGCGGTGGTCAAGCGCGGCGAAGGCGAGCGGCAGAAAGAAGCCAAGGTCGGCGACTTCCGCCAGGCCATGGCCTGGTTGCTGCTGCAGGCCGAAGGCGCGGTGGGCCGGCAGCGCTACAAAGGCCTGGGCGAGATGAACCCCAGCCAACTGTGGGAAACCACCATGGACCCGGCGGTGCGCCGCCTGCTGCGCGTGCAGATCGACGACGCGATCGAAGCCGACCGGGTGTTCACGATGCTGATGGGCGACGAGGTGGAACCGCGCCGCAACTTCATCGAGACGAACGCGTTGAGGGCGGCGAACATCGACGTGTGAGTGTTTGCGCGGTCGTCGGGCGCCAAGTTCATTGCGACAGCCGCCGGTGCCCGAAGGGCCTGACTTGCACAGGCTTGCGCTGGCCCGTTCAGCAGTCCCTGGTCCGCCAAATACAGCAGCACGGCATTGCCGCGGCACTATTCAGGCGGCGGCCCGATCTTGCGGTTTACCGCCTGAAGCAGGGGCCCGATGATGTCCAGCGGCAACGGGAACACGATGGTCGAGTTTTTGTCGGCGGCAATCACCGTCAGCGTTTCGAGATAGCGCAGCTGCAGCGCCTGCGGGTGGCGCCCGAGGATCGCGGCCGCCTCCGAAAGCTTCACCGAGGCCTGCAGTTCGCCTTCGGCGTGGATCACCTTGGCACGCCGCTCGCGTTCGGCCTCGGCCTGGCGGGCGATGGCTCGCACCATGCTGTCGTTCAGATCGACATGCTTGATCTCGACGATGGTGACCTTGATGCCCCAGGCATCGGTCTGCGCCGCCAGGGTCTTCTGGATGTCCAGGTTGAGCCGCTCGCGCTCGGCCAGCAGGTCGTCCAGATCGTGCTTGCCCAGCACCGCGCGCAGCGTGGTCTGCGCCAGCTGGCTGGTGGCGGCGAGGTAGTTCTCCACCTGGATGATGGCGCGCTCGGGGTCGACGACGCGGAAGTACAGCACCGCGTTGACCTTGACCGAAACGTTGTCGCGCGTGATCACGTCCTGGCTCGGGATGTCCAGCACCACCACGCGCAGGCCCACTTTGACCATCTGCTGGATGGCGGGAATGAGGATCACCAGCCCCGGCCCCTTGACCTTCCAGAACCGGCCCAGCTGGAACACTACGCCACGTTCGTACTCGCGCAGGATGCGCAGCGATGCGGCCACCAGGACCAGCAGCAGCACCAGCGCGGCCACCAAGCCGACACTGACATCGAAGCTCATGGGTACCCCCTGCGTCGCTGCGCGCCGATCCCCCAGAGGGGGAATGAGCACCTTGGGAACGGCCCGGCAGCGCTCATGACGGCACTCCCGTGGCGGTGAATTCGGCGGCGTCCGCGGCGGCGGCCGCCACTTCCAGCGCGGCGCCTTGCACGTGGGTCACGCGCACCTGCCGGCCCGCCTGCAGGTCTGGCGCGCCGCGCACTTTCCAATGCTCGCCGCGAATCAGGGCCCAGCCTTCGCCGCCCGAGAACTCGATCAGCTCTCCCGCCGCGCCGAGCATGGCCGGGCTGCCGCTCAGCAGGTTCACGATCGGGCGCCGCCGTGCCTTGGCCGCCATGCCCGCGACAACCAGGATGAACGCCGCCGAGGCCGCGCTCAACAGTGCGATCAGCGATGTCGGGATGCCCAGGCCAGGCACGTCGGCGTCGAACAGCAGCACCGCGCCGAATGCGAAGGCGACGATGCCGCCCACGCCCAGCGCGCCGAAACTTGGCAAGAAGGCTTCGGCAACCAGGAACGCCACGCCAAGCAGAATCAGCGCCAGCCCGGCGTAGTTGACCGGCAACATCTGCAACGCGAACAGCGCCAGCAACAGGCAGATGCCGCCGACCACGCCCGGCAGCACGAACCCGGGGTTGGAAAACTCGAACAGCAAGCCGTAGAGGCCCACCAGCATCAGGATCAACGCCAGGCTCGGCTCGGTGATCACCGACAGCAGCCGGGTGCGCCAGTCGGCCTCGAATTCGACCACGGGCGCACCCAACGTGGCCAGCCGCACCGTGCCGCTGGCCAGCTTGACCTCGCGCCCGTTCACCTGCCGCAGCAGGTCGGTCGCATCTTCGGAGATCAGGTCGATCACGTTGCTCTTCAGCGCTTCTCGGGACGACAGGCTGACGGCTTCGCGCACGGCCCGCTCGGCCCAGTCGGCATTGCGCCCGCGCAACTGTGCGAGGCTGCGGATGTAGGCCGCGGCGTCGCCGACGCGCTTGGCGGTCATGGCATCCGCGGCGTGCTCGGCAGGCGGCGCTTCGCCGAGCGGCGCCGCGCTGGCGCCGGAGTCCGGCGAGGTTTTCTTGGCGCGCAAGGGGTTCTCGGGTTGCCCGCCGGGTGTCGGCAAGCCGATCGCCACTGGTGTGGCAGCTCCGAGGTTGGAGGCCGGCGCCATCGCGGCGATGTGGCTGGCGTACAGGATGTAGGTGCCCGCGCTGGCGGCGCGCGCGCCGTTTGGCGCCACGTAGGTCGCCACCGGCACCGGTGAGGCGAGGATGTCCTTGATGATGTTGCGCATTGAAGCGTCGAGCCCGCCCGGGGTGTCGATCTGCAGCACCGCCAGTGGCGCCTTCTGCTTGGCGGCCAGCGCCAGTGCGCGGTGCAGATGGTCAGCGGTCGCGGGGCCGATCGCGCCATCGATCTTCACCAGAACGACGGGAGGTCCAGCGGACGCCGCGGTGGCGGTGGCGGGCATATCTTCGGCACTGGCCGCCCCGCTCGCGTGGGCCAGAAGGGCCAGTCCGAGCAACCATGTTCTGGCGCGCCTCATGGCTTGATTTTAGGCGCCGTGAATGCCGGACGGACAACGGATAAAAAATTCAACCGTGTCAGGCCACGAGACGGAGCGTGGGAAAGGATTTGCGCAGCGCCGCCAGACGCTGGCGCGATTGCGACAGGCCGCACCGGCGCGCGGTGCATTCATGCTGTAATCATTGCGCAAGACGCTGCTGCAGGGCCAGAACGCGACTGCCAGTCGCAGACCGCGACGGTGTTCAGACCAGCAACGCACCGAGGAAGCCCACGATGGCCGACGCGCCATGACCGATCCAGTCGCCCTGCCGCTGTGGCTGGTGGTGCTGCTGGCCGGGCTGGCCGGCTGGAGCGTGCTGGTGCTGTTGCTGGCGCCCGGGATGCGCTGGTTTTTGCGGCGCCGCATCAAGCGGATGATCAAGCATGTCAGCGCCACGCTGGCGATCGAGTTGCCTTCGTTCAAGCTGACCCGCCGTCAGGTGCTGATCGACCGGGTCTTGCACGACGCCAAGGTTCAGGCCGCGGCGCTGGCGCACGCCGCCGCCAGCGCTGAGCCGCTGGCGCGGGTGCTGCGGCGCGTGGAACGCTACGCGCGCGAGATCGTGCCGTCGTTCAACGCCTACATTTACTTCCGCATCGGCTACACGGTGGCGCGCGCGATCGCGCGGCTGTTGTACAGGGTGCGCATCGGCTTTGCCGATGAGGCGGTGCTGCGCGGCATCGCCCCGCAGTCGACGCTGGTGTTCGTGATCAATCATCGCAGCAACATGGACTACATCCTGGTGTCGTTCCTGGCGGCCGAGCGGGTGACGTTGTCTTACGCGGTCGGCGAGTGGGCGCGGGTGTGGGGCCTGCAGCAGTTGATCCGCGCGATGGGCGCATTCTTCGTGCGCCGCAATTCCGGCGACCCGCTGTACCGCGTGGTGTTGTCGCGTTACGTGCAGATGGCCACCGAGGCCGGCGTGACGCAGGCGGTGTTCCCCGAGGGTGGCCTCACCATCGACGGCAAGCTGCGTTCGCCGCGTTTCGGTTTGCTCGACTACATGCTCAAGGGCTTCGACGAGCGCGAGGCCGAGGGCCGGCGTGACATCGTCTTTTTGCCGGTGGGACTGAACTACGACCGTGTTCTCGAAGATCGCACGCAGTTGCTCAAGCGCCATCCCGACGCACCGCGCGCGAGTCGCATGAAGGCGCTCGCGACGCTGTTGTCGTTTTGGGGCAGCCAGTTGTGGACGGCGGCCCATGGCCGCTGGCACCGCTTCGGTTATGCCTGCGTGAATTTCGGCGCCCCGGTGTCGATGCGCGCCTGGTGCCGCGAGCACGACGTTCGTTTCACCGAGCTGCCGGACGATGAGCGCAAGCGTGAAGTCACCCGCGTGGCCGAGCACCTGATGACGCAGATCGGCCAAGTCATTCCGGTCCTGCCGGTGTCTCTGGTCGCCTCGCTGTTTGTCCAGGCCCCGCAGCGGCGCTGGTCGGAGCTGGAGCTGAAATCGGCGATGCACGAGCGCATGGCCGGCCTGCAGGCAAATGGCGCCCACCAGTACATCCCGCGGCAGGATCAGGAATACGCCTTCAGCGTGGGGCTGCGCATGCTGGTGTCGCGGCGCATGGTCGTCGAGGACGATGGCTTGTTTTGCGCGGCCCCCGATGCAACCGAAATCATCGCCTACTACGCCAACGCCATCGCACACCTGGAGCCGGCGGCTGCCGAGCCCCGGCCCACCCGGCTGGCCGAGGCGCCACCGGGCGCGCCGCAAGCGCCTTTGGGCAGCGCCGTCGCGCCGGAACTCGGCGCCTCCTGACGGCGCGCGGGTTCGGTCTGCCGCTTGACCTGCGGTACGCAATTGCAGGCGCTTCCCTGCGGCGGCTCAGCCCAGGTGCTTGCCGAAGAAGCTGAAGCTGCGGTCAAAGGCCATTTGCGCCCAGGCCGGGTCGTACTGCGTGATCGGCAGGCGGTGCGGGCCGACGGCGGTCTCGTTGGCGAAACCATGCTGGGCCAGGTAGCGGTGGCCCTGGTAGGCCACGCCGCCGGCACGCAGCTTTTCTTCGAGCGTCTCGACGGTGGCGATCGGAAACGGGTGGTCCTGGGTGGCCCAGTGGGCCAGCATCGGCGCCTTGATCTTCGAGGCGTCAACAAATTCGAGCGGCGGGCAGCCGTACCAAACGATTCCGGCGTCGGCCTCGGGCACCATCACCAGCGACAGCACGGTCAGCGCGCCGCCCATGCAGAAGCCGGTGACGCCGACCTTGGCCGAGCGGGCCTTCAAAAATTGCACCGCGCCGCGGATGTCCATCCCCGCGGCGTCGCCGAAGTTCAGCGCCGACATCAGGTGATGCGCCTCCTCGGCCTGCGCAGTGGACTTGCCGCGGTACAGGTCGGGTACCAGCGCGAGGTAACCCGCCGCCGCAAAACGCTCGGCCACGCCGCGGATCTGGTCGTTCAGGCCCCACCATTCCTGGATCACGACCACCGCCGGTGCGCCCCTCGGGTCGGCGGGCTCGGCAAGGTAGCCCTGGACAGGTTGCCCGTCTGGGCGCTGGAAGGTGGTCATCGTTCCCATGGTTCATCTCCTTGTGTGCGGCAATGGGGTGAAGGGTGGACGAGCGGCCCTGCGGCGTCAAGCAAACAAAACAAGCGAACCGCAGATCAAGCCCCGCGCCGGCGCGATCTGCGTCGATCTGCGCGACGATGTTGACGGTGAAATGCTTCAGCCCGTTCAGCCACAGGCGGAAGCGCTCATCGCGGCTGTCGGTGAACTGGCGGGTCGTCGCCTTGCCGACGAACGGGCCGCCCAGCCCGGCCAGCCGGTCGAACCCGCCGTCTTCGCGCCGGCAGGCCAGGAAGTCCTCGCAGCGACCCTGGTCGAGCGACGGGTTGCAGGCGCCGGCTACCGCAGCGCCGTGTTCAACACCTGCGCCAGCCGCACGCCGGCCTTGCGCAGTTGCAGCGACACGGTGTCGGTCGCGTCAGCCACATAGGCCGGCGTCAGCGCGTAGCTTCCGGTCGGCCCGGGAGCCGGCAGCTTGCCGTAGGTGTGGGCCTTGGACACCGC
>JANNDW010000262.1:0-7476 GCA_031378125.1 Methylibium sp.
TGCTCGGGTCCAGGGCATGGAGTTCTCGCTGTGGAAGGATCGAAACAGACTTCGACACCGCCAGAGTACAAAGAGCGCCGCATCAAAGCCAGACCTGGTTCGCAAAAACAGCCCGTGGAATGACAAACGGTTACGTAGAGCTGACGGGTGGTTTTGCAGCGAGGCGCAATTGCCCCGCCATTCCTCAGCGCGTCGAAGGCCAGCGATCTGATGGCGTCTGTTGCTTCATGACCTGGTGCTGCTGGCGATGGGTTTTGTCAGCTCGGTAAGCTGCGCGCCGGATGCATTCGGCGTCGAAAGAGATGCGCGCCGCAATGCCCGTGCCAGCACCGACTTCATCAGCGGCTATGCCACCCGTGTGGACAAGGTGTTTGCCGCCGACTGTCCAAGAAGATAGCGGCCCGCCGAGGCCGCAATTTTTGTTTCTGCGCCGCACTTGCTGCTTCGATCGAAGCCAATGATGGACCGGGAATTCTCCTCGCGTCACCATGAGGCGGGCGATGGACGGTGGCATCGGCGAGACGAGTGGCGCCGCTTAGAGTGCTCGGTGCGGACAGAATTGCAGCGAAGGAATTCGTCCTCATGCCCTCCGCAACACATCCGACCCATGCAAGTTCGTTGAGCGTTCAGCAGCGCGGCTTCACGTTGATCGAGCTCATGATCACGGTGGCGATCGTCGCGATTCTGGCGACCATCGCCTATCCGTCCTACTCGGAATATGTCCGGCGTGGCCGAATTGCCGAGGCCACTGGCGAGCTCGGCGCGATGAGGGTGAGGCTAGAGCAGCTCTACCAGGACAGTCGCCCCAGCAACTACGGGTCCACCGCGGCGGTCTGCGGCGTTGCCGTGCCCACCAGCCCCTCGTTCACGTATACGTGCAACTGGGGTGCGGGCGGCACGAGTCAGACGTTCCTGATCACCGCAACCGGAAATGCGCCGGCCGGCATGAGTGGCTACACATTCACGATCAACAACACCAACGCCCAGGCAACGACCGCTTATCCGGGTGCGACCGGCTTGCCGGCGGCTTGCTGGCTAAAGCGCAAGAGTGACACATGCTGAATCTCACGTCCACCGTGCGGCGGTCTGTTGGACAGTGGCGCGGGCTCCTCGGCTTCACGCTCGTTGAGTTGATGGTGACGGTGGCTATCGTTGCCGTCGGCCTCGCCGTGGCAGCGCCGAGCTTTTCGCAGATCGTGTCGAACTACCGTCTCAAAAGCGCCGCCGAAAGCGTTCTCAACGGACTCAATCTGGCTCGGGCCGAGGCGGTGCGTCGCAACGCGCAAGTCAGCTTTGCGCTCACGGGCACGAGATCGGGCTGGACGGTCAGTGACAGCGGGGGCTTTGTCATCCAGTCGCGTGCCGACAGTGAAACGGGTGGGCTCAGCGCAGCGTCGAGCAATGCAGCCACCAGCGTTTCGTTCTTGCCGACGGGGCTTGTCAATTCGACTGGCACGTGGCTCACCCAGATAACCGTGTCGAGCACGACGGCAGGCACGAACGCTCGACGGATCAATGTTCTTGGTGGTGGACTGATTCGAATGTGCGACCCCGCTGCTTCGGCGAGCAACGATCCTCGGAGGTGCTGATGTCTTGCAATCGCATGGTCCCGCGGCCGCGCCGCCCGCGCGGCTTTACGTTGATCGAAGTGCTGGTCTCGTTGCTGGTATTTGCTTTCGGTGTGATTGGTCTGCTGGGGCTTCAGGGTACGGCAATACGGTTTTCGACCGATGCCCAGCAACGCGCGGATGCGACGTTCCTGGCGGACCAGCTGTTGGGGCGGATGTTGATTTCCGACCCGGCCACCATTGCGACGTTTGCGCATCACGATACGGGAAACGCGAAGTGCGCACCCACCGGTGCGGCGTCCACGAACGCGGTGCTGATCGAGTGGCTTGGCGAGGTGTCCACCCTGCTGCCCAAGGCCACCGAGACCTTGCAGCAGGTCGCGGTGAATGCCGGCACCGGCCAGGTGACAGTCAAGCTGTGCTGGCAAAACGGCGATGGCACGGCGCACGAACTCGCCGTCAGCAACCAAGTGCAGTGGCAACCATGACGCAGTCCAGCCCGGTTCCGGCGCGCCGCAGTCCGCGGCCTATTCGCCTGCGAGGCTTTACCCTCGTGGAGCTGATGGTCGCCATCACCATCGGGCTCGTTTTCAGCCTGGTGATCACCGGCACGGTGCTCACCATGGGGCGGCAGTTCCAGGTGGTGGGTTCCAACGTGGCCGCCCAGGGCAGTGCTCAGATTGCGCTCTCGTTGATCGACAGTGCGGGCCGCTCGGCGGGCGCCGGTCTGTTCAACAACGGCCAGCTCCTGTGCCCGACGCTCAATGCATGGAAAGACGGCACCGTGAAGTCCGACAACGCCGTTTTCATGCCCGTCAGGGTCACCGACGGCGGCAGCAATTCCGCATCCGACACCATTGTCTTCACGGCCGCAACCGCGGCCGGGGCGCTTTCGGCGGTGCCGCTGGTCGACACCACCGCGACCAACGCGACCACGGTTGTCGTCAGCAACGCGGGGGGTCTCCAGAATGGTGATTTGGCGTTGATCGGTGCGCCGGGTACGAACCAGCCATGCTTGTTGTACCAGGTGACCGCCGCGCCAACCGTTAACGGTATAGCGTGTGCAGGCAACGCAACCTTTTGCACGACCCTGGCACGCGCCGGCGGGCCCACCGGCTACAACCCGCCTGCGGCGGTCTTCACCACCGCGCCAAGTTACGGCTTTCAAACCGATACGGGGGTGGTTCCTGCCGTCTACGGGCCTGCGGTCGTGAATCGCCTGGGCAGCGACTTCGTGCAGAACGCGTTCGCGGTGCAATGTCAATCGCTCATCCAATACAACGCGTTCTCCGATGCGCCCGCGTGCACGCAGAGTCCGCTCGGCTTTTCGGGTGGGGCGAACGCACTCGCCATGGATGTGGTCTTGATGCACGCCCAATATGGGCTCAGCGCAGCAGCGAACAGCGATGTCGTCACATCGTGGGTCAACGCCACAGGTGCGTGGGCCGCCCCAACGGCCGTCAACGTCGGACGGATCAAGGCGTTGCGCGTCGTCATCGTGGTGCGCTCCAAAGAGTCGGAATCGAGCAACGTCACAGCCGCGTCCTGCACCAATGCCAACGCCGTGGTGAACACCGGGCCGTGTTCTTTTCAGGATGCCAGCGCGCCGGTGATCGACCTCAGCGCAGTCGCTGTGACTGCGGGAAAGACCTGGCGGAACTATCGCTATCGGGTGCACCAGGCAGTGGTGCCGCTGCGCAACGTCATCTGGAGCAACTGAGATGAGCATGGCACACACCGCGCAGCGCGGGCGGCGTCGTCAAGGCAGCGGCCCCCGCCGCCAGGAAGGCATGGTTCTTCTGGTGGCTGTTGTCGTACTGGCATTGATGTTCATGGCCAGTCTTGGGGTGATGAGAGCGGCCGACACCGGCAACGTCATCGCTGGCAACTACTCGTTCCAGCAGGCGGCTGTCCAGGCCTCGGACCGCGCTCTCACCGACGCGGTCAACACCCTTGCCGGCTTGGCCGTCGGCAACACGGCCAACGCAAATGTCACCAACCGCTATTACGCGACAAAGCAGTCCCCGGTCGATGCCCGCGGAATTCCCACGGCCATCGACTGGACAGTGGTCACCTGCGTCGACCCAAGCGGAACTGCCGTCGCCGACTGCGCGACGGATGCGGGCAACTACCGGATTCAGTACGTCATCGAGCGCATGTGTGCGAGTAACCCCGACATGACCAACATCAACGATATCCGCGCGAAGTGTGAATACGAAGCGAGCGCAACGGCCTTGTCCGCGTCGAGCATCGGCGTTCGCTACCGCGTCTTGATGCGGGTGCGCGGGCCGCGAGGTACCGAGGGCTGGTTCGAGGCGATGGTCTCAGGCCCCGCGAGCACGTGAAGCGCGTCCATTCGAGTCAACCAGGCACAGGAGAGTGAGCATGTCCTACCCCCCCCGCAAACCGATGGCGTCTTTGCAGACGGCCGCGCGGTTTGCACTGTTGCTCCTGGCGAGCTTGACCTTGGGCTCGGCCCTGGCCCAGAACATCAGCGACGTTCCCGTTGCGGTCAAGAACAACGTTGCGCCGAACTTCATGTTCATGATCGACAACTCGGGGTCGATGAGCAACATCGTTCCGACGAGTCCGTACAAGGAAGCGACGACCTATTTCACGTGCCCAGGCGGGCGAACGATTCCGTCGGGTTCCGCAATCAACATCAATATTTCTGGTGGAGTGCCTCGATTCGACTTTTCTGGTACGACGTACCGCCACTTGACGGTGCCGCAACCCGGGTCGGGGACAACGAACACCAACGAAAGGTGCTTCGACAACACCGGGCTTTATTCTGCAAAGCTGTTGGGTGACAACAGTGGCACCCCGAGCGGCTATCTGCCTGCGGACTACACCGGCAATTTTCTGAACTGGTATTTCGGTGTTTTTGATGGGCCCGCCACGGGTTGGATCGACCGAAAAGTGATCACCGCTGCGGGCGCGGTTAACAACCGGATCGAAATTGCCAGAACCTCGACCACTTCCGTCGTGAATGGCCTGCCCCTGCCTCCCAGCGTCGGCGCAAGTGCGCCGCTGCGCGTTGGGTTGAGCACCTACAACAGCGGCAATGGTGGCGCTTTGCGGGTCGCTATGAACGACTTGACCAGCACCTCACGCGGCACGCTCACGACAAGCATCGCGGGGCTCACGCCTTCGGGGAACACGCCGCTGGCGTCAACGTTGGCCGACATCGGACGCTATCTCTCCACAGGCTACAACGGCAACATCACCGCGGGCGCGGTATCGGGCGTCAACATTGATGCGTTTCTTCAGCAGAGTGGGACCGATGCACCGACTGCCCGCAACTCCTGCTTGTCCGGTTCGCCGGTGGCGTGCAACAGCACGACGGCTACCGCAGCACAGAAACCCATCCAGCAATGGTGCCAGCGATCGTATGCATTCCTGGTGACCGACGGCCGACCGCAGGCCGACCGAAGCTTCAACAACAACACTTACCTTCGAGACTATGACGGTGATTGCCAAGGCGTGCTGGCCAGCAACTGCGTTGGGGGCAGTGCCGGGACGATTGCGAACTGGGACAGGAAAACCGCAAGAACCTACGAAAGCCAAGGGTCGGACTACTTCGATGACGTGGCCAAGGCATTGTTCGATGTCGACTTGCGTCCAGACTTGACGGCGCCTGCGGGCCGGACGAAAAGGAACAACCTTCTGACCTACACGATCGGGTTCGCCGATCTGCAGGTCCAGAACGATCCCTTGCTGATCAACACCGCCGCGAACGGTGGTGGCCTGTTCCTCAGCGCCCAGGACGGCCCGACGTTGACCCAAGCCTTCAAGACGGTCATCAGCGATGCCTTGGCCAAGGACGCTGCCTCGGCGGCCGTAGCCGTGGCGAATGCCCAGATCACGGTCGACAACACCGGCTATGCGTCGAGCTACAACTCGGGGTCGTGGTACGGCGACCTGGAAGCCTTTTCGCTGGACACGACGACCGGCCTTCCGCTCGGAGCTGCTCAGTGGTCGGCTCGCGACCGGCTGGATGCAACCACACCTGCCGGACGCAAGATTGCATCGTTCGACGGGTCTGTCGGAAGACCCTTCACTGCGACGAACTTCGCGGGCACACCATCGACGCTGACGGCCGGGGTGATCAACTACCTCAGAGGGGATCGCACTGGCGAAGGTTCGACCTACCGCACTCGACAGCATCTGCTGGGCGACATCATCAATGCCGAAGCTTCCATCGTGAACTATCCCGGCGACATTCCCATCATCTATCAGCCCGCCAATGACGGCATGCTCCATGTGTTCGATGGCCGGATCAATGGCAGCGTCGCGACCCGCGGTCAGGAGCTGTGGGCCTATGTTCCAAGGCTGGTCCATACCAACCTGAGCTTGCTTTCAGCCCCAGGCTACTCGCACAAGTATTTCGTCGACGGATCGCCGGCCACCGCGGCGATCACTGGCGCGGGCGCAATGACACGCATTCTGGCGGGTGGCCTTGGCAAAGGCGGAGCCGGCTATTACGCGCTGGACATCACCAGCTATCTTGCCGCAGACGAGAACGCCGCCGCGTCCAAGGTCAAATGGGAATTCAAGCCGGCCAATATGGGCTATTCCTTTGGGACCCCCGTGATCGTCAACACGGCAGCTGGGTGGCGCGTGGTTGTCACCTCGGGGTACGACAACGGCACGGCGCTTGGCGGTGACGGCCGGGGCTACGTCTGGGTGCTCAACCCCAGCGACGGCAGCATTGTTCAGAGAATGGACACTGGCGTGGGATCGACGGCCGATCCCTCTGGCCTGACGCATTTGGGCAAGTTGGCCAATACGACTACAGATGCTGTCGTGCGCTATATCTATGGCGGCGACCTCAAAGGCAACGTCTGGCGATTCGATTTGGACACCTTCAGTGTCACCAAGATCGCAACCCTGACCGACGGTGCTGGAAACTACCAGCCGATCACTTCGGCGCCGACGGTCGGTCCGGTGTTTGGCAGCAGCACGAAGTTTTATGTCCACGTGGGCACGGGGCGCTATCTTTCCGACGATGATGTCCCGGGAACCGCGACCGTCAATTCCTGGGCGACGCAGACGCAGACCATGTACGGCATCGCCGATGACACGACCACGAGCGCGTCTTTGCCCAATGTCCGCGGCACGAATGGTGCGACCTGCCCATCCGGAGGAGGCAACGGAGATTTCGTGTGCCAGTCGACGACGCTTGTTTCCGGCCCTCCGATCAGTTACCGGGCTTCTGCGAATGCAGTGGATCTCGCGATCAAGCGCGGTTGGTACATTGATATACCTGTTGCCAACGGGCGTGTGAACGCGAACTCTGCGCTCACCACGACCGGCACCCTGGCGTTCTCGGTGAATGTGCCGACCAATGCGACCTGCGACCCGGGCGGCAGCAGTTACTTCTTCAGCCTCAATGCCAGCACGGGTGGCGCTGTGGCCAAAGTGGCCGGGGGCAACACGTACTATGACGCGGGGGTCTTCTTGGCCTACGCTCTGGCGAGCAGACCTGTCATCGTCCAAACGGCGGCAGGCAAGCGCGCGCTGATTCGCCTGTCGGACAGGAGTATTGCTAACCCGCTGGTCCCGGAATCAGTTGGCATGAATGCTGCTTGGAAGCGCATCTACTGGCGTTCGCTTAAGTAAGTTTCTGTGATTGCGGTGGCGCTACGCAATGCTTCGTGAACGCAGGCAACGTCCCTAGTGAGCGCGTTGCCCCGGCGTGGGCATTCTCAAACGTCACCGAGCTATTGACGCTTGATTGCGCCACTTGAGGATCGCCTGCAATAGCCCGGAAGAGCGTGCGACAATCCGCGCGCTCAAGCCTTGCACCGCGCAACAGGCGGCCAAAAGGCTCTTCGATGGCGACACGAACAACCCACCCGCGATGCCGAGCGCAACCCCCCGCGTGAAACCCGACACCCTCATCGAG
>JANNDW010000264.1:0-8568 GCA_031378125.1 Methylibium sp.
TGCTCGGGTCCAGGGCATGGAGTTCTCGCTGTGGAAGGATCGAAACAGACTTCGACACCGCCAGAGTACAAAGAGCGCCGCATCAAAGCCAGACCTGGTTCGCAAAAACAGCCCGTGGAATGACAAACGGTTACGTAGAGCCGACGGGTGGTTTTGCAGCGAGGCGCAATTGCCCCGCCATCCCTCAGCGCGTCGCAGGCCAGCAGCGGATGCGGGCTACATCAAGTCGGCCACACTGACCTCGATGTCCATGTATGACGCAACGTCAATGCCGGCGCGCCTGCCGGCAAGGAAGCGGGTGTCGTAGAACATTTTCTTCACACGCTCGACGACGTCGTCGTCCTGCTCGCTCGCCTGAAGAAGCTCGATGTTGGCGACGACGCCAAGTTCATCAATGTAGAGGCGCAGTCGAATCGGCAACCCCGAGGCCACTGCGCCCAGCAAGCGAGTGGCGTCAGGTTCAGAGCGTGGCAGCGGGGGAAGTTCAAGCTGGTGGGTCGGCCAATAAGGGGGCGGCGGCACGATCGCCAGTTCCTTCCCGCTGAAGCGGCTGTCAGGGAGCGAGGCAACCGCTTCCGACGCGCCGGACGGAACCGATCTCGGCTCGGCGACAGCACTTGCCACCCTTGCAGGAGCAGCTTGTTTGGGCGCTGCTCTTGCAGCGCCTTCGATCGCCAATCGATCCGCTGCCATCACAACGGCGGGTGGCAGCGCCGGCATCGCGGGTGCCGCAATGATTCGGGCAACCATTGAGCCAGGTCGCTCGGCGGCGGGCGCCGGGGTGAATCGGTGGCCGCCGCCACCGCCGCCTGCGCCGATCATCAACGCGGCAAGCGCATGCACGATGACCGCCAACGCGCAGGCCAGGCCGAGACCCGGCCCAGCGGGCGAGCGCGGCACGCGCCCGCCCTGTGCATCAGTCCACAGTCGGTACTTCACGCCAGTTGAGCCGCTTGATGCTCAGGGGTGCCGACTCCCCGATCTTGAAGGGGTCGGGGGTGCCCGTCGTGCGACCTTGGAGCCCCAGAATCTTGCCGTCGACGCTCAATATTCCGACATCGGTGACCAAGCCAGACGTGACCGGCGTGTTGGCGATCAAGGCGCTGAGATTGTTCAGCAATACGCTCTTGCCGTCGCCGAAGCTGGCGGCCAGCACGCGGCTGGTTCCGGCCGGATCGCAGGCTGATCCGCCAGGCCGGTTGACGCCAATACCGATGATGCCGACGTTGGCCACCGCGGTGACGTTGATTCGCTCGGCAACCGTACCGTCGGTGGGGCCCAGGTCGAAATACCAACCCATTGGATTGGCCGGCGCACTGCCGATTCCGGTGAGCAGATCGGTGTTCGCGTTCAGGTTGCTGCGTGTGACCGGGAAGGTCACGCCAGAGGGCAAGGTCGCGGTGGTGTAGAACGTCCCCGCCGACGCGGTACCGTCGATGATGGCGTAGAACGCTTGCCGCTGCGTGCTGGCGATGTCGCTGTCGGCGAGCAGACGGCCGGTGCCGGTCAGCACGTAACGCTTCTTGGAGTTGGGGTCCACCTCGATCAATGGCCGGGTCGTGACCGGCTGGACGGCGCCACCGCTGTCGGTCAGGGTCGCGAACTTGATGGGCGCCGGGTACAACGCGGGCAACGGGGAGGCGCTCGTCAGATCCAGCCGCCAGACGTTGCCGAGCAGGTCACCGGCATAGACCGAGTCCGCCGTGAAGTTGGTGTAGTCCGGTATAAAAGCCGTTTGGTGCGCCATGTTGAGCGGCGCGGCCACGGTTCCGTCGGGGGTTTCCACCGCTTCCAGCAAGGCGCCGGTGCGCGGGTTGACGATGAAGAACCAGCCCTTGCCGTCGCTGTTGTTGTAGCCGGACGAGAAGATCACGACCCAGCCGTACTTTGTAGTCTTGACGACGCTGGGGTCGCCATAGCTGTAACCCAGGCGCGAATCGGTGAACTCCCACAGCACTTTGCCGGCGATCGTTGCCTCGTCGGTCCACGCTGTCGGATCCGACACGTCGATGGCGTAGTAGCCCTTGCCGCCCTTGCCGAGGCCGCCGATCAGCACCGTGCGCCAGTCGGGGGCGGCCGCGGTGGCGCCAACGGTGTTCTTGAAATCGACATCGAAAGTCTGCGGCGTGGCGTCCACGAAGAAGTGGTGGGCGAAGCTCGGGTTGCCGTACGACGCCAGGCCCGTGGTCGACGCGTTGTTGTCGCTGCCCCGGTAGGCGAAGCTGGGCAAGTAGGCAAACAGCTCGGTGCCGCAGCTTGCGCACGCACCGCTGCCGGGCAGCGTGCCGTCGAAGGCGTGCATCATGCCGTCGTTTGCGCCCACATAGACAACCGTCTTGCGCCCGGCCTTGCTGCGCTTGAAAGCGCTGTACCCGGGGTTGGCCGAATCGAAGTAGGGCGCGCTCGGCGGACCGACCGGGTTGGCCTTGGAGCCGGACACGTCGCCCAGCAGATAGGCTCGCTTGCGATAGGGCCCACTGATTTGTTCCTGAGTACGGTCACCACGCAGGTAGGCAACGTAGTTGGCCGCCGACTGCGAGCCTGCCGCCACGCCCGGGACGTTTGCGAACGACGCATAGTCGGTACGGGCGTTCAGCGTGGCAGCAGCAAGACTGGCCGCGCGGAACGGCAGTGCCGCTGGCGCGGAGGTGCAGCAGGTGACGATCTTTCGGCTGGCGGGCGAGGTCGCGTCGAGCAGCGCGCGCGCGTCCCACTTTGGCGTCACGGTCGGCGTGCCATCGGCAGCAAATGTCAGGGATGACCCGATGACGACTCCAGACCAGGTCTTTGCGTCGTAGCTGGCAGCGTAGCTGGCACCGTCGGTGCTGCTCACTTTGGCGCTGGACGTGGAGAACGCCGTCGTCGTTGCGCCTTCGTTCTCGCTGATGATCTTGGCGAACGCCCTTGTCAGCCCGTCGACCATCTTGTCGGCCTGGTTGGCCAGGAAATAGTTGTCCGGGCGCTTGTCACCCACTCCGGGCGTCAACTCGGTCGTGGTCCACCATGAACTGTCCGGCAGCGTGCCGGTGCCGTTGCCACCGGCGTAGGTGGAAAACCCGGCTGGCACCTCGAAGCCACCGTACTTTGCCGCCAGCCAGTACTGGTTCTTGCTGACGTAGGTCTGGTTCTCCATGACGTCCAGCCAGTAGGTGCTGATGGTCTGGCTACCGGTCAGATCGGCGCGAATGTCCTTGGTGTGTGCGTCATATGCCAGACCAGCGATGTAGTAGGACGCCTTGGTCCCCGACCCGGAACCGGTTCTGGTGTTGCCGAGATTGCTGATGCCCTGCAGCGTGCCCACCATGTCGGTGGCCGTCTTCACGTTGATCGAGGTGTCGCCCGATACCGCAGCCGGCATCGCTGGTTCAACAGCGGGGCTGCTGTTGAGCGTGCTGCCCGGGAGATTGGTATCGCTGTGGGAGTAGACATCGCCAATGCCGAGGATGAAGTTTTTCTGGCAGCTGTAGAGGATGGGATCGTCCCAGGTCTTGATGGCGGGGAAGCCGTCCAGCCAGGTGGTCAGGGTGGCAGCGCTGCCCGCACCTGCCAGGTTGCTGTACTGGCTGACGTTGCCCAGATTCCTGAAATAGCGCTGCGCCGAGTAGTACAGCTCGCTGGCCGGATCGTAGGATTTGTAGTTCCCGGTAACGACCTTGCCGAACTTGTTCAAGTAGTTCATCACACCGCTGTTGGTGATCGTTACCGCCGGGTAGCCAGCGGCGGCTGCATCGGCAGTGGTTGCCGTCGCATCGAGCGCATCCGGGTTGGTGCTCATCACGCCGGTGGTGGCATCCCATTCGGCGTTCGCATTCGTCACGCTGGACGAGCCCGGCACCGGTTTGTCCGGGCCGACGTACTTCATTCGGGCACGCATCACAGCGCCGTCACGCGTCTCGACGTCGTTCAGGTAGCCGAATGTGGAGTAGCGAAGCTTCATCGCATACTGCTGCATCAGCCCTTCAGGCTTGTAGTTGCTGCCGTATTGCTTGCAATTGGCCTCGAGCGGGACGGCGGGTGCGATGCTCGCATCGCACACCTTCACGCGCAGATACAGCTTGTACACGGTGGTTGTCGACGCCGCCGGGCTGACGTACGAGTTCTGTGCGACGTAGTCAGTCGAGGTCAATGGGTCCGCGCTGAGCACCGTGTTGGAGTTCGCGGTGATCCACATCGCAGTTCCGGCCTTCCAGATGCGGGTACGCGCCGTGCCCCAGGTGAATGGCGTGGCCCCGCTGATAATGCTGCCCGAGCTCAAGGACTTGTTCGGGTAGGTGGCGGAGTTGCTGCCTTGGCCGGAGTGGCGGGTCTTCTCGATGATCGTGCTCGCTGCGGTGTCCACGACCCGACCTCCGCCGGTCAATGCCCAGCGAAACGCATCCAAGGTCTGCGTGGACGCCCAGTTAAGGTAGTTGCCGCTCCACAAGGCGTTGGTCGCCGAGCTCGCGCACGCGTGGCTGACGGCCAGACTGACCGGTGTGAAATAGCTGGTCGAATAGTCCGGAGCGGGGATCGTGCCGGTGTTGATGGCGAGGTACCGATAGCATTTTTTTGGATCGAAGTAGCCGACATAGCCAGTGGTCGTCGTCGGGTCGTAGGCCGCCGTGCTCAGATAGGCCGGCGTGCTCGCGGTGGGCCATTCGACCGACAGCGCGAGGATCAGGTTTCCGGGTGCGCCACTGGTTGAAAACAGCGGCTGGTCCGCGAGATCGATCGGTGCCGACTGCGCGGGGGCGAGGGCGGCGAGCGCCAGACAGAGCGCCGCCGCGGTTCGCCAGATCGAGGCAGGACGGCGCGGTGGGTTCTTCGTGTTGAACATCGTGGACTCCGGTGAACTGGGGCGCTGGACCGCTGTGGGCGTATCAGAGCGTGAGCGTGCTTTGCAGATAGGCCTGCGTGTTGCGGGGCCCGGTCACGCGCACGCTGATGCGATAGACCGGGCGATTGCCGCCACCGGCCTTTTTCCGAATCAGAAAGTCCGAGCCGCTTTTGTCCGCGGCCGTCCTGGTGGTGGTGATGCAGGTGGCCACGCTGGCAGGGCCTGTCGTGGCGCACTGCCGGTCAATCACGTAGCGGATGGTCACCGCGGCGTCGGCGATGTCGCCCGCCGTGTAGGTGGCGGTGAAGGTGGCGTTGTCGTTGAACAGCACCACCGGGATGCCGTGGGCGTCCGAGGCGAGCGCGGTCGCCGAGTAGTTGCTGCCGAACGCGTTGGCTTGCCTCGTCGCGTCGCTCGCCAATGCGCCGCTGGACAGCAGCGTGATCGCCTGCGCCATGCCGCGTTCGCCCTGGTTCACCAGATCGCGCTTGAAGGCCAGGTTGCCCGACAGCAGCATCGACGTGTCGAACGATCGAACCAAGGCCACGCCGCCGATCATCAGGATGGCCAGCGCGATCAGGGTGATGATCATGATCACCCCGCCCTGCTTGTGAGCTGGGGCGGATCGGCGCCGACCAGCGCCACGAAGGGGGGTGAATGTCATGTGACGCATGGCCGGCCTCAATTGAGCAGCATCGAGTTGCGAATCGGGATCGTCGATTCGATCGTGCGATAGCGGAACTGGCGCTCGGCAGCGGTCAAGGTGCGGGTGTAAGTCAACCCGAGGTCGCCGAACAGCGTCAGCGTGGCCGGCGCCACCGTACCGGCGCTGGGTTTCTCCGGCAGCGAGGTGCGAGTGATCAAACCGACTCGAACGGCCTTGATGGATTGCAGCAAATTGGACGCGGTCTGATCGCCGGCCATCAGCGCGGCCAGCGTGTAGGTCGCGGAAGAGGACGGGTCGACCCAGGCGTCGATCGTGCCGTTGTTGTCGTTGTCCACGCCGTACAGCGCATGCATCTCAAAGATGCCGTCGGCGACCGGCACCACCAGCGGCGTGCCCGTGGTCTGCAGCAGGTCGTAGCTGCGCAGCGTGTTGTTGGCGCCGATGCCGATCATCAAAAAGCTCGGCGGGTTGCCGCCGGCAATGTTGCCGAGGTTGATCGCCGCGCTTTCGAGCGGCAACGCGGTGAGCGACTGGCTGCCGATCGAATCGCTGGCATAGGCGCCGGCGAGATTGACCTCCTTTGCGGAGACGGCGCTGGCCGCCGCCGACACCTGCTGGACCATGCAAGGCGCCAACGTGCCGGTGGCGCCCTGCGTGTCCGCGACCAGGACGATGTCGTTCGCCCTGAACGACACCGTGCTGGCCAACGTGAGCTTGCCCAATGCCGACCAGTCCGAGAAATCCACCGCCGTCTCGGCGTTGCCTGCGGCGCCGGCCATCACGATCAGTGCGTCCGAGGCTGTCGCGGGGTCGCTCGGATTGCTGAGGGCAGATTGACCCGGTGCGATCAGAATCGGCGCCAGCCGGAATTGACCGACGGTGCCAGTTGTATTGACCCCATCGAACGGTGCTGGTGCGGCGGCGGCTGCCGGCAGAATCTGCGTGCCCGACCTGGACGCGAACACCGTGCAGCCGAACGTGTATGGGGCGGCTTGGGCAAACCCCGAACCCGCGCTGCGCACCCACTTGTCGATCGTGTACATCGCGTAGTTGCCGGCCTGGTTGATGTCGTTGACCGATGTGGTGGTGCGCTTGAAGCCTTCCGAACTGCTTAGCACCGCGAAAATGGCCAGCGACAGCACGAAGCTGATCAGCAGCGACACCATCAACTCGATCAGGGTCAGGCCGCGCTGCGAGGCCCGCGGCGACCGGGTTCGATGCGTGGGGCTGGGCTGCGTCATGGCATCGCCACCTGTGTGAAGTAGGTGCTGTCGGGATCGGAGGCGCGCTTGGCGGGCGACTTCCAGGTGATCGTCACGGTGGCCACACCGCTGGCGGCGCCGGTGACCGCGATCGCGGCATTCGGCAGGCCGCCCGCCGCGGGGTTCCGCGCCAAGGTCTCCAGGGCGGTGATCGTCGCGGACGGAACGATCAGCGTCCTTTGCGCCCACATCGACGTGACAACCTCATTGGCGATCGCGGCGGCCTTGGTCCGGTCTTCGGCGTCCACGGAGAATTGAACCGCTCTGGCCTGCAGGGCCACCATGCCCAGGACACCGAACGAAAAGACCAACAGCGACACCAGCACCTCGAGCAAGGTGAAGCCGCGCTGGCGCCTTTGGAGAGAATGCATTCGCGTCATCTCAACATCCATCGGGTTGACCGGCCTTGCCGGGAGCGGGGTCGCACATGCGGATCTGTCCGCCCAGCGAGACCTGAATCCGCAGGGCACGGTCGGAACCACTGCGCGTGACATCGAAAGTGCTGGGTGCGGTGGCGCTCGCTGGCGCCGTGCAGTTGGCACCCAGCCCGGTGGCGGGGTTGCTGACCTGGCGCCCGATCGAGTTGAAACAAACCAACGCGGCGCCGGTGACAGTCACGGCGCTCTGCCTGGCGAAGGTGCCGCCCTGGACGAACGCGGCTGGGTCGCCCGCCACCAGCGGCAGGGTCTGAATGAACCAGTTCGAGCCGTTGGTGGCCAGCGCCGCGCCGAGCGCGGGGGTCGCATTGGTGAGTGCGAAGACAGCCTGCCGGTTGCGCCGGATCGCCTCGGTCTGCGCCATGCGCAGCCCGTTCTGAATCGATTCCGCCACGCTTCTGACACGTGCATTGGCGGTCCAGGTCCCGAATGCCGGGATGGCTGCGGCCATCAGAACCCCGAGCAGGGTCAGCGTGACCATCAACTCGACCAACGAGAAGCCACGATGATTGCGGGTCAGCATGTTTCGCCTTTGCGCATGGCCCAGCAGTTGCCGGCAGGCGCGGTGCCCCAAGCCGCCGGCCATGACGTGGTCGCCTGCGTTGCATCCTGATTGATCGAGAAGACAAAACCGTTCGTCGAACCGCTGCCGGTCGCGGTCATCGTGTAGGCTGTTGCTGTCGGAATCGGCGCGCAGACCACCGCGAACTCTTTGACGGTCTGGCTTGTAGCGCAGGGCCCACCGACATACGTCCGGTTGTCCTGATAGAACTGCTCCATGCGGGCCCGCGTTGCCGACAACGTGTTGGTCGCATCAACCAACCGTCCGCGGATGACATAGTCCCGGTAACTCGGCAGCGCGATCGTCGCCAGAATGGCGACGATGGCCACCGTGATCATCAGCTCGATGAGGGTGAAGCCCAAGCTGCTCGAACGCATCGTGAACCCGTCTTCAAACGGTGAGGGGCGACCCGTGCCGGAGCGGCCCGGACGCGGCATTTGTGAATCGACGGACGAGGGCAAATAGGTCATGTCTTGCGCACGAAGGGAAGACCAAAACGGCCTTCGATATGGGCAGACTACCGAGACCCGTCCGCTGAAGCGAGTACAAATTTGCAGCAAACGCCCCGTGGCTTGACAAGCGGTTTCACGAAGCCGACGGGCGGTTTTGTAATGAAATGCAATCGCGGCGCCGGCCCTGAACACACGATGGGCGTTGGCCTCGCGAGGCACGCCCGGCGGCAGCCGGAAGAGCGTGCGACAATCCGCGCGCTCAAGCCTTGCACCGCGCAACAGGCGGCCAAAAGGCTCTTCGATGGCGACACGAACAACCCACCCGCGATGCCGAGCGCAACCCCCCGCGTGAAACCCGACACCCTCATCGAG
>JANNDW010000354.1:0-2679 GCA_031378125.1 Methylibium sp.
ATCGTCATCGAAACCTCGGGGCGCGGCGAGCGCGCCTACGACATCTACAGCCGCCTGCTTCGCGAGCGCATCGTCTTCATGGTCGGGCCCGTCACCGACCAGTCCGCCAACGTGGTGGTGGCGCAGTTGTTGTTCCTCGAAAGCGAAAACCCCGACAAGGACATCTTCTTTTACATCAACTCGCCGGGCGGCTCGGTCAGCGCCGGCATGTCGATCTTCGACACCATGCAGTTCATCAAGCCGGCGGTCTCGACGATGTGCTTGGGGATGGCCGCCAGCATGGGCGCGTTCCTGTTGGCCGCAGGGGCTAAGGGAAAGCGCATGGCACTGCCCAATTCGCGCATCATGATTCACCAGCCCTCGGGCGGCGCACAGGGCCAGGCCACCGACATCGAGATTCAGGCGCGCGAAATCCTGAAGCTGCGCGAGAACCTGAACGGCATCCTGGCGGAGCGCACGGGCCAGCCGATTGAAAAGATCAGGCTCGACTCCGAGCGCGACTTCTTCATGTCCTCCGATGAGGCCAAGGATTACGGCTTGATCGATCAGGTGATTGCCAAGCGCCCGTAGCTCCGTTTCCAGCGCTGGGGCACTCGTTTAATAGGGGGACAAGTCGGTCCTTTTCGAGCCGGGCCGGGGTTTAGTTTCAACTATCATCGTTGCCAGCTTCACCAGCGCTTTGCGCCCACCATTCCCATGGCCGACAAAAAAGGCTCGCCCAGCGAGAAAGTCTTGTACTGCTCCTTCTGCGGCAAGAGCCAGCACGAGGTCAAGAAGCTCATCGCCGGCCCATCGGTGTTCATCTGCGATGAATGCATCGAGCTGTGCAATGACATCATCCGTGATGAGGTTCCCGCCGAGGGCGCCAGCGCCAAGGCCGCCAAGTCGGACCTGCCGATTCCCAGCGAAATCAAGAGCAGCCTCGACCAGTACGTGATCGGCCAGGATGTGGCCAAGCGAACCTTGGCGGTGGCGGTCTACAACCACTACAAGCGGCTCAAACACATGAGCCGCACCAAGGACGAGATCGAACTGTCCAAAAGCAACATCTTGTTGATCGGGCCCACGGGTTCGGGCAAGACGCTGTTGGCGCAAACCTTGGCTCGGCTGTTGAACGTCCCCTTCGTCATTGCCGATGCAACCACGCTGACCGAAGCCGGCTACGTTGGCGAAGACGTTGAAAACATCATCCAGAAGCTGCTGCAGAACTGTGCCTATGACGTTGAGAAGGCGCAGCGCGGCATCGTCTACATCGATGAAATCGACAAGATTTCGCGCAAGGCGGACAACCCCTCGATCACGCGCGACGTGTCGGGTGAGGGCGTTCAGCAGGCCTTGCTCAAGCTGGTCGAAGGCACGATGGCGTCGGTGCCACCGCAGGGCGGGCGCAAGCATCCCAACCAGGATTTCCTGCAGATCGACACCACCAACATCCTGTTCATCTGCGGTGGCGCGTTCGACGGGCTCGAAAAGGTGATTCAGAACCGGTCGGAAAAGTCCGGCATCGGTTTCGCCGCCACCGTCCATACCAAGTCCGAGCGCAGGGTCTCTGAAGTGTTTCGCGATGTCCTGCCGGAAGATTTGATCAAGTTCGGCTTGATTCCGGAACTGGTCGGCCGCCTGCCTGTGGTTGCCACCTTGGGCGAGCTGACCGAAGACGCGCTGGTGCGGATCTTGACCGAGCCGAAAAACGCGCTGGTCAAGCAGTATCAGAAGCTCTTCGCGATGGATGGTGTGGACCTGGAAATTCGCCCCTCCGCGCTGGCAGCGATTTCGCGCAAGGCCCTGGCGCGCAAGACCGGGGCGCGCGGCCTGCGGTCCATCATGGAACAGTCTCTCATCGACACCATGTTCGAGTTGCCCACGCTGGACGGCGTCGTGAAGGTGGTCCTGGACGAACACACGATCGAAGAAGAGGCAAAGCCCCTGCTGGTGTATCGCGAGCACAAGGCCAGCGCCTAAAGTCCGGCGTCGCGTGCCGATGCCGGGCGCGGCTTCTTGCAATTGAGAGCTCGGGCCCTAGATGGGTTCGAGAAAGAGAGGTTTGCTCATGTCCGGACATCCTGTTCTCCCCGCTGAAAAAATCACCCTGCCGCTGCTGCCTTTGCGCGATGTGGTGGTGTTTCCCCACATGGTGATCCCGCTGTTCGTGGGCCGCCCCAAATCCATCAAGGCGCTCGAAGTGGCCATGGAAGCCGGCCGCCAGATCATGCTGGTGGCGCAAAAAGCCGCCGGCAAGGACGAGCCCAAGCCCGACGACATGTTCGACGTCGGCTGCGTTTCCAGCATCTTGCAAATGCTCAAGCTTCCCGACGGCACCGTGAAGGTGTTGGTCGAAGGCGTGCAGCGCGCTAACACGCACAGCATCAGCGACAACGGCGAGTACTTTGTTTCAGAAGTCACGCCCGTGCCGCCGGACGCCAATGTCAAGCCGGAAATCGAGGCCCTGCGCCGCGCCGTGACGCAGCAGTTCGACCAGTACGTCAAGCTCAACAAGAAGATCCCTCCGGAAATCCTCACGTCCATCTCGGGCATCGACGAGGCCGGGCGGCTGGCCGACACGATTGCCGCGCACCTGCCGCTCAAGCTCGAAAACAAGCAGGCCGTGCTCGACCTGTATGCCGTGGACAAGCGCCTGGAAAAGCTGCTTGAGCAACTGGAGCACGAGGTCGACATCCT
>JANNDW010000243.1:0-2223 GCA_031378125.1 Methylibium sp.
GCCGTGCCGCATCGCCCGGGTTGTACAGCGCACAACTGCGCAGCGACAGGCAGCCGCAGCCGATGCAGGAACTCAATTGGTCGCGCAGCGCCACCAGGGCCTGGATGCGCTGGTCCAGCAGCGGCCGCCACGATTGCGACAGGCGTTCCCAGTCGGCCTTGTTGGGCGTGCGCTGGCCCGGCAGCGTGGCCAACGCGGCCTTGATCTGCGCTAGGCTCAGGCCCACCGTCTGCGCCGCGCGGATGAAGGCCACGCGGCGCAGCACGTCCTTGGGAAATTGGCGTTGGCCTCCCGTGGTGCGGCTGCCGGCGATGAAGCCCTGGTCTTCGTAGTAGCGCAGCGCGCTGGCGGCTGCGCCGGAGCGCCGGGCCAGCTCGCCGATCGTGATCCAGGGTTGTGGCATGTGGGTTTCCTTGAAGGCTTGCTGAAACGGGGACCGGAGGTTGTCAAACGCCTTGCCGAAGATGTTCCGCTTGACTTCAAGCTTACTTTAACTTGCACAGTAGCGCACCGAACCACGGAGCCCACGCCATGAACACCGAAGCCCAAGCCTTGCGCAGCCTGCCCCTGGAGGCGTTCGACCACCCGCAGCCGGGGGATGCCTGGGACCGCAGCCCGCTGGTCGACATCAGCGACGCGCGGCTGGTGGCCGCCGTGGTCGCAGCCATCACACCGCCGAAGACAGCCGCACCCTCGTCATTTGTGCTGCACGCCCCGCTGGAACTGCTGGCCCGTGCCGCGCTGCTGCCGCAGGTGGCGCTGGCAGCCCGGCCAGAGGCACGCCGCCAGATCGCCGCTGTTGCCGTGCGCTACGCCCACGCGGGCGCGGAGGCCCAGGCACCGAGCGGCAGCTTCTCGGGCGACGATGTCGCGCTGTCCGCCCTGATGGATTCGCTGCGCAACGGCGATGTGCAAGGCGTGGACGCCGCGCTGTGCTTCCTGCTGCCGCGCGTGCCGCTGGGGCGGTTGCGCGCCAGCCTCGTCGATGAGATCGCGCCGCGACTCGGCGCCGCGGCGCATGCGCCCATCCTGCTGGCGGCGCTGCCGCGGGTGGCCGATCGCATCGCCGGCGTGGGCGGGCTGCTGCGCGCGCCGCTGCGAACACTGGCGGCGTCGGGTGAGCGCCTCACGTGGCATCGGGGCGCCGCCGCGTCGGTGGCGTCGGCGGCGCCGGTCGATCCGGCCCGCGCCCTGTTCGAGGCGCTGGCGGTCCCATCGCGCCTGAAGTCGTCCTCGCTCATCGCGCCCACCCTGCTGGCCGTCGAGCAAAGCGGCGACGCCGCACGGCTTCTGGCCGGCCCGGTGCAGGCGCTGTCGCCAAAGCAGGCCGAACGCGTGTTGCTGCGGGTGGCCGCGATGTCCATGCTGCAGGACGACCCCGCCCGCGCGCCCTACGGCTGGACCCACTGCCTGACCTTGCCGCAAGCGCTGCTGGCGAATGCCGACGTGGCGACCGATGCGCGCGGCTTGGTCGCCGTCGCCGCCACCGAGGTGCTGGGATTTCGCGCCACCATGGGCAAGGTGACACTCGACGCCGATGCGGTGCCGGCACCGCCTGCAGCCCTGGCACCGAGGGTGTCCTCGCGCCTGTCCGATGTCGACCCAGCCGCCGCAGCGGGCGCGGCATTCCATGCGCAAGCGGCGGCTCACGCAGAGGTTGCGACCGTGCTGGCCACCCGCGCGGCGCTGCACCCGGACGCCCATCTGGCCAAGTACACGCTGGCGTGTTTCGACGCGGCGGCGCGCGACCCCGATGCAGCCCCACTGTTCCTGGCCGCCGCGGCATTTCTCGGCGCGTGGTGGGACCAGCGCGACAAGTCCATGCGCCCCTGAACAACAAGCTGCGGTGCGGGGTTGATGGGGCAGCCCGCCCGGATAATCCAGGGCTGTGAATGCCGCTGCCGCCCCCACCCGAGCGTCCCTGTACCTGAACTTGATCCGCTGGGACCGCCCCGCCGGCAGTTACCTGTTGCTGTGGCCGTCGCTGTCGGCGCTGTGGATGGCGGCCGGCGGCTTCCCCGGCTGGCACCTGGTGCTCGTATTCACGCTCGGCACCTTCTTGATGCGCAGCGCCGGCTGTGCGGTGAACGACGTGGCCGACCGCGACTTCGACAAGCACGTCAAGCGCACCGCGCAGCGCCCGGTCACCAGCGGCGCGGTGAGCCCGCGCGAGGCCTTGCTGCTGGGGGCGGCGCTGGCGCTGATGGCGTTTGTGCTGGTGCT
>JANNDW010000361.1:0-11883 GCA_031378125.1 Methylibium sp.
CCGCCCGCGCGCCTGCGAGATAGCGCGTCAACCAGGCATGCGCCTCTTCGCCAAACGGCACCAGCCGCTCCTTGGCGCCTTTGCCGGTGACGCGCAACGCACCCTCGGTGAGCCCCAGGTTCACCGTCTTCAGCGTCACCAGTTCGCTCACGCGCAGGCCGCTGGCGTACATCAGCTCCAGCATGGTGCGGTCGCGCAGCCCGAGCGGAGCGTCAACGTCGGGGGCGCCCAGCAGCGTCTCGACCTGCGCTTCACTCAGCGTCTTGGGCACGCGCAGCGGCTGCTTGGCGGCCAACAGCTTCAACGTCGGGTCGGCGGACAGCTTGTGCTCGCGCAAAGCCCAGCGGAAGTAGCGCTTGAAGACCGTCAAGCGGCGGTTCGTGCTGGTCGCCTTGCTGCCCGCGTGGCGGGCCACAAAGTACTCGCGCAGCAGCGCCTCCGAACCATCGTCCAGGCCACAGTCCGCGGAAGTGGCAAGCCATTGTGCAAAGAGCGTCAGGTCGCGCCGGTAGGCGGCCAGCGTGTTGGCCGACAAGCCGTCTTCGATCCACAGCGCATCGATGAAGCTGTCGATGGCGGCCAGGCTGGTTTGCAATGGATTCATCGGCCCTGAAGAAAAAGGGGAGCGCTGCCGAGGCTCCCCGCTGTCGCCGCCCGCCCGCCGCGGCAGCCAGGCCGGCTGTGTCGATCGCAGCCCCGATCGAGGGTCAGTCGATCTTCAGCTTTTGTTGCTCGACCACGCGTTTGTAGACGGCGAACTCGGCCGCGATCTGTGCTGTGAATTGCTCCGGCGAATTGGCCACGATCAGCGAGCCCGTGTCTTCGATCCGCTTGCGCACGCCCGGGTCTTCCAATGCCTTCTTGACCGCGCCACTGATCCTGTCCACCACCTCTTTCGGTGTGCCTTTGGGGCCCAGCACGCCGTAGTAGGCCATGCGGTTCACCGGCTCCAGCCCCATTTCCTTGAAGGTGGGAACCGTGGGCAGCGCGGCGAGCCGCTCGGGGGCCGCCACCACGATCGGGATCAGCCGGCCGTCCTTGATGAAGGGCAGCGCCGACGGAATGTTGTCAAAAATGATCGGCACCTGCCCTGCGACCGTGTCGTTCAGGGCCGGGCCCGCACCGCGGTACGGAATGTGGGTGATGAAGGTGCCCGACAGGCTCTTGAACAGCTCGGTCTGCAAATGGCCGATGCCGCCGGTGCCCGAGCTGGCGTAGGAATACGGGCCGGGGCTCTTCTTGCTCTCGGCAATGAAACCCGTGTAGTCGCGCGCCGGGAACGACGGGTGCACGGCGATCACGTTGGGCGTGGCGGCGATGTTGATGATCGGCGTGAAGTCGGTCAGCGGGTTGTAGGCGATCTTGGGGTTGATGGCGGGGTTGGCGGCGGTGGTCGACACGGTGGCCATGCCCAGCACGTAGCCGTCCGCCGGCGCCTTGATCACCTCCATCGCCCCGACCGAACCACCACCGCCGGCCTTGTTCTCGACGATCATCTGCTGCCCCAGCGCGCTTCCCATCTTCTCGGCCACGATGCGGGCCACGATGTCGGTGGTGCCCCCAGGCGCAAACGGAACCACCAGCCGCACCGGCTTGTTCGGGTAGGCCTGCGCCCAGGCGCCTCCGGCCGCGCACAGCAAGAACGAGGTGCCGGCGGTGATCAGGGTTCTGCGTTGCATGGGGTGGATCTCCTGCTGGGTGGTGAAACTGGGTTGCGAAAAAGGGGAGTTGCGATCAGCCCGGCGCCGCGCCCAGCAGGCCGGCCTTGAGCTTCTTGTCGACCGGCTGTTCGCCGATGAAGACTTTCAACAGGCTGGCGTAGAAGTCCTCTCCCGCCACCGGCCGGCCCCGCGGCACGCCGTTGACCGACAGTATCAGCCCTTGGCCGGGAACGAAGTCCAGGTTGAGCACATCGCCCTTGCGGACCTTGCCAATGGCCTCCAGGTTGCGGTTGAACAGCTCGACGCGATCCTTCACGCTGGCACGTTCGGCCTCGGTGTTGTTGCGCTGCAGGCTCACCGCGAAGGCCTTGGTGAACTCCCTGGTTTCCACGTCGAGGATCATTTTCATCTGCAAGCGTTTCGCGCCTGTCAGCGCCAGCACCTTGCCCGGCGCACTCGCCTTCTCGGGCAGGTACAGGCCGGCCGCGAAGCCTTTCAGCCAGGCCACCGAGCGAAGCCCCACGCCGTTGAGAACCAGATCGGTGTCCGCCAGCCGGAGCTGGTCGTCGAAGCTCTGGTCCGCAATGCGTGCCGCCGATGTGTTGAACGCGGCCAGCAACAAAAAGGCCCCGCAAACGCGATGGAGAGTCTTGAAGAATCGGTGGGTCATTGAGGATGGCTTGTGCGGCGAGGACGATGACACAACGCCCAGTGTGCCTGTCCCGCTGACGCGGCACCGCGGTAGAAGTGTGCATCGAAGCGGCGGCCGACCCGAATGGCACACTCGACCCATGTCCAACGCCCTGCTCCTGCTGCCCGATTTTCTGCTGATCGTGGTGGGCTGGCTGGTGTGCCGCCACACGCCCTTGGACCGGCCGGTCTGGGACGCTGCCGAGCGGCTGGTTTACTACCTGCTGTTTCCGGTGCTGCTGTTCAACTCCATTTTGAAGAGCCCGTTGCAGCCCACGCAGACCGTGGCGCTGGCCGTCGCGGGCGTGGGCACGGTGAGCTGCGGCATCGTGCTGGCCTACGCGTTGCGCTTGTGGCCGGCGGTCGATGCGAAGCTGCACGCCTCCGGTGCACAGACGGCGTTTCGATTCAACTCCTTCATCGCGTTGGCGCTGGCCCAACGGCTGGACGGTCCGCAGGGCGTGGCCTGGATTGCCTTGCTGATTGCCTTGTGCGTGCCGCTGTGCAACGTGGCCGCGGTCTGGCCGCTGGCGCGTCACGGCGGCCACCCTTACCTGCGCGAGCTGCTGCGCAACCCGTTGATCCTGAGCACGGTGGCGGGCCTGCTGGGCAACCTGGCCGGGCTGCGCTTTCCCGAGTCGGTCGACACCGCCTTGCAACGCATCGGCCTGGCCGCGTTGCCGGTTGGGCTGATGGCCGTGGGTGCCGGGCTCAAGCTGGGTGGGTTGAAAGCCTCACCCGGCCTGGCCGCTGCGCTGCTGAGCATCCGCCATCTTGTGCTGCCGGGGGTGGCCATCGGCCTCTCGCTGGCGTTGGCCCTGCCGCCGGCGCAGCGAAACATCGTGGTCGCATTCGCCGCGCTGCCCACCGCGTCGAGTGCCTATGTGCTGGCCGCCCGCATGGGCGGCAATGGGGCGTACGTGGCCGGACTGGTCACGCTGTCCACGCTGCTGGGCATGGTGAGCGTGCCCGCGTGGCTGGCGGTGCTGGGCTGGCTGGGCAACTGAACCGTCGCCTTGCCGTGTGCGAGCCGCGGACTACGTGGCCAGGGCCCAGTCGATGTGCTCCTGCACGAGCGCACTGGCCCGCTCACGCTGCGCCCGCAAGGCCTGGCGCATGTCCTCGCCGGCCCCGGCGCGCAACGCATTGCCCAACGCCACCGCCAGGTTGCGCTGCCAACGCTGGAAGCCGATGCGGCGGATCGCGCTGCCTTCGGTGCAGCGCAGAAACTCGGCCTCGTTCCACGCCCACAGCTGCAGCAGCGTTGCCGCGCTGACCGGCTCGCGAGCATCGAAGTCAGGCAAGGCGCTGCGCTGGGCGTACTTGTTCCACGGGCAGACCAGCTGGCAATCGTCGCAGCCGTAGATGCGGTTGCCCATCAACGGCCGCAACTCGGTCGGAATGGGTCCATCGTGCTCGATGGTCAGGTAGGAGATGCAGCGCCGCGCATCGAGCCGGTAAGGCGCGACGATGGCCTGCGTTGGGCACACGTCAATGCAGGCGCCGCAGCTGCCGCAGTGCGCCTGCACGGCGGGCGTCAACGGCAGCGGCAGGTCGACATAGATTTCGCCCAAAAAGAACATCGAGCCGGCCTCGCGGTCCAGGGCCAGTGTGTGCTTGCCGCGCCAGCCGATGCCGCTGCGCGAGGCCAGCTCGACTTCCAGCACCGGCGCCGAATCGGTGAACACGCGGTGGCCGAAAGGGCCGACCTGGTCGGCCAGTTGATCGGCCAGTGTTTGCAGGCGCGGGCGCATGAGCTTGTGGTAGTCGCGGCCACGTGCATAGATCGACACGCTGGCGTGTGCGGGGTCTTGCAAGCCGCGCCACTCCACGGCTTGCCAAGCTTGCGGCGTGTGGCGCGGCAGGTAGTCCATGCGAGCCGTGATCACCCGAACGCTGCCGGGCACCAGCTCGGCCGGCCGGGCCCGCTTGAGCCCGTGCACGGCCATGTAGGCCATATCGCCATGAAAACCGTTGTGCAACCACGCCACCAGGCCGGCCTCCGCGGACGACAAGTCCACATCGGCCACACCGATCTGGGAAAATCCCAGCTCAGAGGCCCAGCCGCGCAGTTGCGTCAGCAGGGCCAGCCCATCCATCTTTCGAGCATCGGTCATTTGTCTATTCTAGAAACTCGCCACCTGCTCTGGCCCAATCAGGCCGCCTGTGCCGCCAGCGCCGCCACGCTGGCGCAGCAACCCAGCGTCGACCAAGCGTTCATCGAGCTGCTTGGCCCGCTGGGTGCGGGCAAGACGACGTTTGCGCGCTACCTGCTGCAGGCGCTGGGCGTGACCGGCCGCATCAAGAGCCCGACCTATGCCTTGATGGAGCCTTACGAGCTGCCCGGCATGAACATCTGGCACTTCGACTTCTACCGCTTCAACGACCCGCAGGAATGGGAAGACGCGGGCTTTCGGGATGTGTTTGCCAGTGTCGGGCTGAAGCTCGTTGAATGGCCCGAGAAGGCGGCCGGCCTGCTGCCCGTGCCGGACCTGGTGATTGCCATCGAACCTGGCATTGAAGAGCAACGCCTGGTTCAGATCGGCGCGCACACGGCGCTCGGGCGGGGGCTGCTGGGATGACTCGGCCTGATCGGCGCCAGGCCCTTCGTTGCATGGGCGCGGTCGTGCTGACGCTGGGCGCGCGCGAGCTGGCCTTCGGCGCCAGCATCGTCGCCGTGCGCGTGTGGCCGGCGGCCGACTACACGCGCGTGACCATCGAATCCGATGCGGCGCTGGTCGAGCGGCACTTCCTGGTGTCCGACCCGCCCCGGCTGGTGATCGATGTCGACGGGCTGGAGTTGAGCCCGTCGCTGCGCGAGCTGGTGGGCAAGGTGCGCTCCGACGACCCGTTCATCGCCAGCGTGCGGGTGGGCCAGAACCAGCCGCGCGTGGTGCGCCTGGCCATCGACCTGAAACAGGCCACCGCACCGCAGCTGTTCACACTGGCTCCGGTGGCGGCCTACCAGCACCGGCTGGTGTTCGACCTGTACCCCACGCAGCAGCGCGACCCGCTGCTGGCGCTGATCCGCGAGAAAGAAACGGCCGAACAGAGCGCGGCCCGGGCCGTGCAGGACGCGCTGGGCGAGTTCATCGGCAAGATGGACAAGCCGCTCGCGAAAGCCTCACCCGCGGAGCCACCCGCGGCCGCACCCGCGGCGTCCGCCCCGCCGCAGCAGACGCCCGCCCCCGCCGCGCCACCGTCGGCGCTGGCGCAGGCCAGGCTCGACCGGCTGGTGGTGGTGGCGCTGGACCCGGGCCACGGTGGCGAGGACCCCGGCGCCAGCGGCCCCAGCGGCCTGCGCGAAAAAGATGTGGTGCTGGCCATCGCGCTGCAATTGCGCGATCGCCTCAACGCGATCCCGGGCATGCGCGCCATGCTGACCCGCGATGCCGACTTCTTTGTGCCGCTGCAGGACCGGGTGCGCAAGGCCAGGCGCGTGCAGGCCGATCTGTTCGTCTCGCTCCACGCCGATGCGTTCCTGACGCCCAAGGCGCGCGGCGCCTCGGTGTTCGCGCTCAGCCAGAACGGCGCCAGCAGCTCGGCCGCGCGCTGGATGGCCGACCGCGAAAACGCCGCCGACCTGGTGGGCGGCGTCAACCTCAAGGCCAAAGACCCGGCCATCTTGCGCACCCTGCTCGACATGAGCACCACCGCGCAAATCAACGACAGCATGAAGGCCGGCAACGAGGTGCTGGGCCACATCGGCAAGGTCGGCCACCTGCACAAGGCCAGGGTCGAACAGGCCGGCTTCGCGGTCTTGAAGGCGCCGGACATTCCATCCATCCTGGTCGAAACCGCGTTCATCTCCAACCCCGAAGAAGAGGCCAAGCTGCGCGACCCGAAGTACCAGCGGCAACTGGTCGAAGCGCTGGCCACCGGCATCAAACGCTACTTCGCAAAGAATCCGCCGCTGGCCCGGAACAGAACGTTGTAGGCTGCTGTCTTTTTCCCCGTAAAGGTCCGCCATGCTGCACCCCCAAGCCCGGGCCTTGCTCGCCCTGATGGAAGAACGCGGCGTGCCGCCGGTTCACACGCTGGACCCCAAGGACGCGCGACGCGCGTACCTGGAGCGCCGCCACATCACGCAGCCGCAGCCGCCCGCGGTGGCTGAAGTGAGGCCGCTCCAGGCGCAGGGGCCGCATGGCGCCATTCCATTGCGGCTCTACCGTCCGCTGTGGCCCGCCAGCCAGGCAACGAGCACTGGCACTGGCACTGGCGCGGCGCCGGCTGCGCTGCCCGTGCTGGTGTACTTCCACGGCGGTGGCTGGGTCATTGGCGACCTCGACAGCCACGACATCTTGTGCCGCGAGCTGGCCAACGGCGCCGGCATCGCGGTGGTGGCGGTGGACTACCGCATGGGCCCGGAGCATCGCTTTCCAGCGGCGGTGGACGACGCCATCGCAGCCACCCGCTGGGTGCATGCGCAGGCCGCGGCACTTGGCCTGGACGCCAGCCGCATGGCCGTCGGCGGAGACAGCGCCGGCGGCAACCTGGCCGCCGTGGTGGCCATCGCATTGCGTGACGACGCCGGGCTGAAGCTGGCCTACCAGTTGCTGATCTACCCGGCCACCGACATGCGGCGCACGGCGCCCTCGCACACCCACAACGGCCAGGGCTACCTGCTCACCCAGGACACCATCAGCTACTTCCACGACCACTACATCACCCAGCCCGAGCACGACCTGGATTGGCGCGCCTCGCCGCTGCTGCATCCCGACCTGGCCAAGCTGCCGGCCGCGCTGGTGCTGACCGCCGGCTACGACCCGCTGCGCGATGAAGGCCTGCAGTACGCTCAAGCCCTGACCGAGGCCGGCAACCGGGCCACGCACATCAGCTTCGAACGCCAGATCCACGGCTTCATCCTGATGGGCCGCGTGATCGACGAAGCGAATGTGGCGGTGGCCATCTGCGCGGCAGAGTTGAAGCGCGAGCTGGCCAGCCGATAGGATGCGGCCCCGCCGAACAGGCCCCACGCGCGCGCTGCGATGGCCTCAACGCACCAGCAGCATCGGCACTTTGCAACTCGCCAGCACCTTGGTGGCCACGGACCCAAGCACCAGGCCGGTCAGAAGCCCGTGCCCGTGCGACCCCATCATCAGCAGATCGTAGCCGCCCGAGTCGGCATGCTTTGCGATCAGCTCGGCGGGGTGGCCGACCTTGCTGACGAAGTCTGCCTCGACGCCTTGCGCCTTCAGGAAGGCCCGGATCGGTTTGAACACCTTGTCGGCTTCGTCGGCGACGTAGCCCTTGATCAGGTCTTTGTCGATCATCTTCGCCGCGCGCGCGGGCACCGGCAACACCACCGTGAACACGGTGTAGCGGTGGTGCGCGCCCAGCCATTCATCGTGGGCCGCCAGGTAGGCCAGCATGCGCTTGGTGAACGGGCTTCCATCGACGGCAACAAGAATTTTCATCGGGCTTCCTGCGGTGTGACAGCCAACTGTGCGCGTGCGCCCGACAGGATGGCTTGACGCCCGTCAATCCCGCCTCGCGGAGTGTTTGTGCGCGACGCGCCGCGGCGGACCGGGGCGCTCAGAACTCTGTGCCAGCCCGCCCACGCAGCGTCAGCGCCTCCAGCCCGCGCAGGTTGATCAGCTTGCGCCAGCGCGGCGCCGCGTCGGCGAGGTCCAGCGCGGGGTAGCGCCGCAACAAGCGCGTGAACGCGATTTGCGCCTCCAGCCGCGCCAGCGGGGCGCCCACGCAATAGTGGATGCCGCCGCCGAAGGCCAGGTGCGGGTTCGGCGAGCGGGCGATGTCGAAACGCTCTGGGTCGGCAAACACGGACGGGTCGCGGTTGGCCGGGCCGAGCATGAAGTAAAGAGTCTGGCCGGCGGGAATCACGATGTCGCCCACCGCATAGGGTTCGACCGTGTGGCGCGACACCATGTTGACCGAGCCCTCGAAGCGCAGCATTTCTTCCACCGCGGTCACCACGAGCGCGGGCTGCTCCCGCAGGCGCCGCAGCTCTTGCGGGTGGCGCAGCAGCGCGAGCATGCCGTTGCCGATGAGGTTGGTGGTGGTCTCGTGGCCGGCGATGAACAGCAGCAGCAGGTTGCCCAGCAGTTCGTCTTCACTGAGCGCGCCGTCTTCGTCCTGCGCGGCCACGAGCAGCCCGAGCAGGTTGTCGCGCCGGCCTTGCGTGCGGTGCAGTGCGATGTGGTTGCGCAGGTACGCAATCATCTCCTCGGCCGCCTGGTTGGCTGCCACGCGCAGCTCGCGCCGCGTGACCGGCTCGACGATCATCGCCAGCGCGTCCGACCAGCGCTTGGTCTGCGCGAAGTCCCCCGGCGGCAGCCCCAGCACATCGCAGATCACACGCACCGGCAGCGGCTGCGCGAAGCTGGCCATGAGGTCGAATTCGCCATTCGCCGGCAGGGCCGCGAGCAACTCGTCGGCGACCGCGGCGATGCGATCACGCAACGCCTCGATCACCGGGGGCTTGAAGGCGCCGTTGACCAGCCGCCGCAGCCGTGTGTGCTTGGGCGGGTCGTTGAACAGCATCCACGATTCGATGGTGCGCTCAAGCGTCGAGTCGGCCAGGAACGGCCGCAGCTGCGTGTAGACCGGCAGGCGCCAGGGCTCGCGGCTCAGGTGCGCACTGCGCAGGCCGCTGCTGTTGTCACCGTGATGGCAGAGCAGCCACAGGCCCAGCACGTCGCGCGAGACCCGGCCGCGTTCGCGCAGCGCGCGCAGCAGCGTGTGCGGGTCGTCGCGAAACGCCGGGTCGCGCATGTCCACCGGCGCCCGCGCGCTGTCCTGGGATTGAGTCACGCTGCTCATCAAAGCCCCCCTTGAATCAGGCTGGCGCCGCCACCTTCGGCCGGCCCAGCAGCCTTTGCATGAACCGCACGATAACGTGATTTGGCAGGGTCTTGGCGAGAGGTCGCACGCATCGCCGCGCAGACGGGAGGCATGCGCCGCGAGCCGGCAAAGGGTTACCATCGGCTCGCGCATGACTGCAAATTTCAATGCCCCGCCAATGACCCCTGAAGCCAAGGCCGTCCTCGTTGTCGGCGCCGGTGATGCAACCGGAGGTGCGATCGCGCGGCGGTTTGCGCGCGAAGGTTTCATCGCCTGCGTGACCCGCCGCAGCGCGGACAAGCTGACCCCGCTGGTCGATCGGATCCGCGCCGAAGGCGGCCAGGCGCATGCCTTCGGATCGGACGCGCGCGACGAGGCGGCGGTGGCCGCGTTGGTGGCGCAGATCGAACGCGACGTCGCGCCGATCGAAGTGGCTGTATTCAACATCGGCGCCAACGTGCGCTTCACCCTCACCGAGACCACCGAACGGGTCTACCGCAAGGTCTGGGAGATGGGCGCGCTGGCCGGTTTTCTGATGGGGCGCGAGGCGGCCAAGGTGATGCTGCCGCGCGAGCGCGGCAGCATCCTGTTCACCGGAGCCACGGCCAGCCTGCGCGGTTCGCCGGGGTTCGCAGCGTTTGCCGGCGCCAAGCATGCGCTGCGCGCGCTGGCGCAAAGCATGGCGCGCGAACTCGGGCCCCAGGGCATTCACGTGGCGCACGTGGTGATTGACGGCGCGATCGACACCGCGTTCATCGCCCACAACTTCCCCGAGCGGTATGCGCTGAAAGAGCGCAACGGCGTCCTGAACCCGGACGACATCGCCGAAAACTACTGGCAACTGCACAACCAGGCCCGCAGCGCCTGGACCCACGAGCTGGACCTCAGACCCTGGATGGAAACCTGGTGAAAGCAGCGCGATCATGACCAAGAGCATCGAGTTCTTCTTCGATTTCGGCAGCCCCACCACCTACCTGGCGCACACCCAGCTGCCTCGCATTGCGACGCACAGCGGTGCGCAGCTCGTGTACCGGCCGATGCTGCTGGGAGGCGTGTTCAAGGCCACCGGCAACGCTAGCCCGGTCAGCGTGCCGGCCAAGAGCCGCTGGATGGGCAAGGACATCGCGCTCTGGGCCCGGCGCTACGCGGTGCCATTCGTTTTCAACCCGCATTTCCCGATCAATACACTCACACTGATGCGCGGCGCGGCGGGGCTGCAGATGCGCCAACCCGAGTCGTTCGCGCGCTATGTCGATGCGGTGTTCAGTGCGATGTGGGTGGCGCCACGCAACCTGGGCGATGCGGCGGTGCTGGCCGCCGCCTTGGGTGAAGCGGGATTCGATGCCCAGGCGTTGATGGCCCTCGTCAACGACCCCGATGTCAAGGCGCGGCTCGTCGCCAACACGGAAGAAGCCGTTGCGCGCGGGGTCTTCGGCGCGCCGACCTGCTTTGTTGGCGAGCACATGTTCTTCGGGCAGGATCGACTGGATTTCGTGCGCGAAGCCTTGGGCTGACAGCGGCGCTCGAACCGTCGAGGCGCCAGACCGCCTGACGGCCTGAGCGCCAGACAGCGGGTCGATCGCTGCCAGCCTGATGCTGCCGACGACGGCCGATCGAAGAAGCAGGTCCGCCGAAGCCATGAGGCCGACCCCGGCGAACCGAGGCTCAGCGCTTCAACTTCTTGTAGGTGCGCCCTGCTTCGGCACCACGGTCCGTGTCCAGAAGGCCATTGGCGACATCGCGGTACGCCTGTCGCATCGGCTCACTGGCAATCCCACCGGTCATGCCGGCCGACTCGTCTGGCTCGTGCGGCAGCTGGGCTGGCAATGGTTTGGCGCCTCCGGCCGGCACGTGGAGGGTGCCGGACAAGCGCCGCCTCGCAGCCGTGCCAGCGCCATTGGGCGATGGTGCCAGCGGCGGACCCATATTCTTCACGTGGGTTGGACGGGTTCAGGACTTCCCGAACTTGGCCTTCGCCGCTGCCATGCAGCTGGCCTTGGCGTCGCCCGCCAAGGCGTCGCACTTTTCAGCGGCAAGCTTGTAGTCGGCGTCACGCTTGTCTTCGGCGCCATCTTTCTTGATCTCGCCGATCTCTTTGCCCATCTTGGCGTCGACCACCGCCTTGACCTCGGTGGCCTTGGCCTGCTTGACGCAGACATCCTTGTCGTTGCCCGCCTTGTCGTCGCACTTTTCCTTCGCGACCGCATAGGCAGTCTCAGCCTTGGCCACCATCACCTTGGTCTGGTCGTTCGGCTTGCCGGTGTAGCCGTACTCCAGTTCGGCGCGAGCGACCTTCTCCTTGGCTTTGGCTTCTTCGACACACACGTCCTTGGCGTTGTCGGCCAGCGCGGCGCACGCCGCCTTGTCGGCCTTGTAGTCAGCGCTGATGCGGGTCTTGCTGGCCTTGTAGTCGGCCTTGGCCATGGTGGCGGCCTGTGCCACCGGAAGCACCAGCATGGCCGCAACGATGAGTGAAGCTTTGAGGTTGAAAATTTGGGTCATGAGAATCCTTTTTGGGTCGTTGGAAAATGAGAGAAACGAGGCTTGCGCCTCACCTTTGCTTGCGCGCGGGCCGCGCTTGAGCGGCATCGAAAGAGAGCCAAACCGCGGCCGTCCGTCCCTGCGCGTTTGTCGGGCTGCCGGTTCAGTCTTCGAACTGCATGCCTTGCAAACCTACTTCCGAGAGCAACTCGTCATTGGCGCTCGCCATGGACAGCCATACCCATGT
>JANNDW010000369.1:0-5028 GCA_031378125.1 Methylibium sp.
ACCGGGCTGGCGGTGGCGGTGGCGTTCCACGGCGGGCTGTTCAACATCGGCGGCGAAGGCCAGGCGATTCTGGGCGGCTTGGGCACCGGGCTGGTGGCGATGTGGCTGTCGCACAGCCAGCCGGCCTGGGTGGTGCTGCCGCTGATGCTGTTGGCAGGCGCGGTGTTCGGCGTGATGTGGGCGGCGGTGCCGGCCTATTTGCAGGCGTACCGCGGCAGCCACATCGTCATCACCACCATCATGTTCAACTTTTTGGCCAGCAGCCTGCTGGTGTACCTGCTGGTCAACCACCTCAAGCCGGCTGGATTGATGGCGGTGGAAACCGAGCCGTTCGGGCCCGCCGCCAAGCTGCCGGGCATGCAGGAGGCGCTGGGCTGGGTGGGGCTGGCCTGGCCCGCGTCGCCGCTGAACCTGAGCCTTGTGCTGGCGCTGGCCGCGGCGGCGGGCGTGTACCTGCTGCTGTGGCACACACGCGCCGGCTACGCGCTGCGGGCGGTGGGCTCCAGCCCGAGTGCCGCGGCTTACGCAGGCATCCGCCCGCAGCGCCAGGTGATCTTCGCGATGGCTTTGTCGGGCGCGCTGGCCGGGCTGGTGGGCATGAACGAGATCGCCGGCGTGAACGGCAAGCTGCTGCTGGAGTTCGTCAGCGGCGCCGGTTTCACCGGCATTGCGGTGGCGCTGATGGGGCGCAACCACCCGGTGGGCATTGTGCTGGCCAGCGTGCTGTTCGGCGCGCTGTTCCAGGGCGGCGCCGAAGTGAGCTTCGAGGTGCGCGGTTTCAGCCGCGACATGGTGGTGATGCTGCAGGGCTTCATCGTGCTGTTCTCGGGGGCGATGGCGTATGTCATCGCGCCGCAGCTGGCGTGGCTGATCGCGGCGTTGGGCGGCAGGTTCGCGAGCCCGGCCGCGGCGACCGCACCTGGCGCGCCTGCCGCACCCGCCGGCAAGGCTGCGCCGCCGGGGCCCCGCCATGGATGAAGCGCTGTTCGGCGCGCTGCTGGCCTCCACCTTGCGTGTGGCCACACCGCTCATCCTGTGCGCGCTGGCCGGGCTGATCGTCGAACGATCGGGTGTCATCGACATCGGGCTCGAAGGCAAGATGCTGTTCGCCGCGTTCGTCGCCGGCGCGGCCGGCGCGGCCTGGGGTTCGACTGCGCTGGCGCTGCTGCTGGCGATGCTTGTCACCATCGCGCTGTCGTGGCTGCACGGCTGGGCTTGTGTGAGCCACCGCGGCGACCAGGTGGTCTCGGGCGTGGCCGTCAACATCATCGCGGCGGGGCTCACGGCGGTGCTGGGCATCGCGTGGTTTCAACAAGGCGGGCAGACGCCGCCGGTGACGAGCGAGGTTCGGCTGCAAGCGCTGTTTCCGGGCGCCGCCGCCGCGCTGAACAGCGTAGCGTGGATCGGCCCGCTGTTGGGCGACGGGCTTGTTGGTCACAACATCATGGTCTACCTGGCCGTGGCGCTGGTGCCCGCCGTGTGGTGGCTGCTGTACCGCACACGCTTCGGCCTGCGCCTGCGCGCGGTGGGCGAGAACCCGCACATGGTCGATGCGGCCGGCGTCTCGGTCGTCAAGCTGCGCTACGCCGCGCTGACGCTCAACGGCATGCTGTGCAGCCTGGCCGGCAGCTACCTGGTGCTGGCGCAAAGCGCATCGTTCGTGCCCAACATGACGGCCGGCCGCGGCTTCATGGCGCTGGCCGCGATGATCTTCGGCAAGTGGCACCCGGTCGGCGCGTTCTGGGCCTGCCTGCTGTTCGGCTTTTTGGACGCGCTGGCGATACGCCTGCAAGGCGTGCGCTTGCCAGGTGTCGGCGAAGTGCCGGTGCAGGCCATCCAGGCCCTGCCTTATTTGCTGACGGTGATACTTCTCGCCGGCTTCATCGGCAAGACCACGGCGCCGCAGGCGCTGGGCAAGCCGTATTTGAAGGAGCGCTGAAGGAGCGCTGACAACATGCCCCAGCCCGACCTGCGCGCCGATGAACTGCAACGCCTGCTCGACGCCGCCCGCGCCGCGCGGCAGCGCGCCTATGCGCCGTACTCGAAGTTCCATGTCGGCGCCGCCGTGCTCGACGACCAGGGTCGCGTTCACGCCGGCTGCAATGTGGAGAACGCCGCCTACCCGCAAGGTGTGTGCGCCGAGGCCGGCGCGCTGAGCGCGATGGTGCTGGCCGGCAGCACGCGTGTGCGTGCGCTGGTGGTTGTCGGCGAGGGGCCGGCCTGGGTGACGCCGTGCGGCGGGTGCCGGCAAAAGCTGCGCGAGTTTGCGGCGCCGGACACAGTGGTGATCGTGGCCAACGAGCAGACTCTGCAAGCCCGGTTCACGCTGGAGCAGTTGCTGCCGGCGAGTTTTGGGCCAGAGCAGCTGGGGGCGGGATAGCGCCGACGAAGCCATGCGAACCACCATCACCATCGGTCTGATCGGCGACTTCAACCCCGAGGTGCCGGCGCACCGGGCCATCCCACTGGCCCTGCAAGGCGCGGCCGACTCGCTGCGCGTCACAGTCAGCTTCGAATGGATCCCCACCGATGAAATCTGCGACGCCTCGCGCATCGCGCACTTCGACGGCCTGTGGTGCGTGCCGGCCAGCCCGTACCGCAACACGGACGGCGCCTTGCTCGCCATCCGCCATGCGCGCGAACAAGGCGTGCCGTTCCTGGGCACTTGTGGCGGCTTTCAGCACGCGGTGATCGAGTACGCGCGCCATGTGCTGGGCTGGGCCGACGCGGAGCATGCCGAAACGGCGCCGAATGCGGCCCGCGCCGTGATCTCGCCGCTGGCCTGCGTGCTCGTCGAGGCGACGGAAGTCGTGCGCTTGTGGCCCGGCACGCGCATCGCGGCGGCCTATGGACGTTTGCAGACCACCGAAGGCTACCGCTGCCGCTACGGGCTGAACCCGGCTTTTCAAGCCACGCTGGTGGCTGGGCCGCTGCGCGCCGCGGCCGATGACGCCGCCGGTGAGGTGCGCGCCGTCGAACTCGACGATCACCCGTTCTTCGTTGCGACCTTGTTCCAGCCCGAACGGGCGGCGCTGCTGGGGCAGTTGGCGCCGCTGGTCTTGGCGTTCGTCGCTGCGTGTGCAGCGTGACGAATGGGCCGGTCGATGTGCGCACAGACGCCATGACACACACCACGGTCGCTCAAATCCGCGCGACGGCCCCCGATGCGCGGCCGCGCATTGCCGTCGTGCTGGGCTCGAGCTGGGGCGGGGCCACGGCGCACATCGCCGATGCGCTGTGCATTCCGTACGCCACGCTTGCCGGCTTTCCGCAGGCCGCCGTGGCGGGCCATTCGGGCGATCTGTGGCTGGGCCGCATCGGGCCGCATGACGTGGCGGTGATGGGTGGGCGCAAGCATGCGTATGAAACCGGCGAGGTCGATGGCATGAAGCTGCCGCTGCGCACGCTGCGCGCGTTGGGCTGCGAGGTGCTGGTGCAAACCAACGCGGCCGGCAGCGTGGACCCAGGCATGCCGCCGGGCAGCCTGATGCTGATCAGCGACCACATCAACCTGCCACAGCGGTCGCCGCTGGTGGGCGAGAGCGGCTCGCAGCGCTTCCTGAACATGGGCGATGCCTACGACTCCGCGCTGCGTGCCGGCGCGCGCGTGGTGGCGCGCGAGCGCGGCGTGGCGCTGTTCGAGGGCGTGTTCGCGTGGTTCATGGGCCCGCAGTTCGAGACGCCGGCCGAAATTCGCATGGCGCAAGTTCTGGGCGCGCAGGCGGTGGGCATGAGCACGGTGCCCGAAACCATCCTCGCGCGCCACGCGGGCATGCGCGTGCTGGCGCTCTCGCTCATCACCAACATGGCGGCAGGCCTGTCGGACGAATCACTCAGCCATGCGCACACGCTGGCCCAGGCCGAAGCGGCGGGGGCGTTGGCAGGTGAGTTGCTGGCGGGCATCATCGCGGCCATCACACTGCCCGACGCCGCGCCATGAAACCCGAATTCGATCTTCACGCCACCGCCCGCACCGCGCTGGCCTGCCTGGACCTGACCAGCCTGAACGACCACGACACCGAAGCCGATGTGGCCACGCTGTGCCAGCGGGCACAGAGCCCGCACGGGCCGGTGGCCGCGGTGTGCGTGTGGCCACGCTTCGCCGCGTTTGCGCGCGCACACCTGCCGGCGCACATTGCGGTGGCGGCGGTGGCGAACTTTTCCGACGGCAGCGCCGACGTCGAGCGCGCGGTGCGTGACACCAGCACGATCGTGCACGGCGGTGCGCAAGAGGTCGACGTGGTGCTGCCGTTCGCGCGCTTGATGGCCGGCGATTCGGCGGCCGTGTCGCGCTTGCTGCAGGCGGTGCGCAACGCCTGCCCCGGGCTGACGCTGAAGGTGATTCTCGAAACCGGTGTGTTGGCCGATTCGACGCTGATCGCCGACGCCGCGCGCCTGAGCCTGGAGCACGGCGCGGACTTCCTGAAAACCAGCACCGGCAAGACGCCCGTGAGCGCCACACCACAGGCCGCGCGGCTGATGCTGCAGGCGATTGCGTCGACGCCGCAGGCCACAGGCCGCGTGGGCTTCAAGGCCTCGGGCGGCATTCGCAGCGTGGCCGACGCGGTGGTCTACATGGACTTGTGCGTTGAACTGCTCGGCGCGCAGGCGCTGGTGCCGGCGCGGTTTCGCATTGGCGCGAGCAGCCTGCTGAACGACATCGAGGCGATGCTGGATGGGCGCGCAAAGGCCACCCACCCGGCCCGTGGCGCTTACTGACACCGAAGCGAAACCGCGCTCCGCACAACCCATGCTCGCCCAGGAAATCATTCGAAGCAAACGCGACGGCGCCACACTGAGCCGCGCGCAGATCGACGCGTTCGTGCGCGGCCTGGTCGACGGTTCTTGGAGCGAAGGCCAGGCTGCGGCGATGGCGATGGCCGTCTTCCTGAAAGGCCTGTCCGATGCCGAAACCGTGGCGCTGACGCAAGCGATGACAGGTTCCGGCGACGTGCTGGACTGGGCCGCCGCAAACCTGGGCGGCCCGGTGCTGGACAAACACTCCACCGGCGGCGTGGGCGACAAGGT
>JANNDW010000380.1:0-2605 GCA_031378125.1 Methylibium sp.
TTCTCGAGCGCCAGGCTGCCGGTCTTCAGCGCGGCCGAGGCGTAGGCGTTGTCGGGGCTGCACTGCTGCGCCGATTGCGAGGAAGGCGGTATGCCGCCGCTGTTCGCGATGCTGGCGGAATCCCCGCCGCCGCCGCAGGCCGAGAGCGCCGCTGCCATCGTGATGACCGCGAGGGCCTTGAGCTTCGAGTGGCGCTGATTCGGCGCGTGCGCAATGGTGAGTGATGCCAACGTGTGTCTCCGCCAAGGGTGAGTGGCGAATCACGAACCGCAGCGGCGCGGGTGGCGCCGCAAAGGTCGGGAATCGAGTCCGACCTATTGTAGGGAGCGTGGGCAGCGCCCGGTTCAGGCGCTCAGGTTGACGAGGCTGCCGAGCTGCGCATGTTCGCCGCGGATGCTGGAACAATCGCGGCAGCACAGCACGCGGAGCAGACCATGCAGAAACTCGGATTCGTCGACGCCTCGGGATGGATGGGCCGCGGCATGGCCGCGCGATGAAAATGAGCCGCGCGGCCGGCGGGCTGGTCTATTCCACCGAAGCCGGGCGCATGTGCCCGGCCTGCCGCAGGCCGGTGGCCATGTGCGCCTGCAAACAGGCGAGCGCTGCGCCGGCCGGCGACGGCATCGTGCGCGTCTCGCGCGAAACCAAGGGCCGTGCCGGCAAGGGCGTGACGCTCGTCAAAGGCCTCGCGCTCGACGCGGCGGCGTTGGCCGTGCTCGGCAAACAGTTGAAGGCGGCCTGCGGTTCCGGCGGCACCGTAAAAGACGGCGTGATCGAAGTGCAGGGCGACCACGGCGAACGTGTCATCGCGCTGCTGCGGGCGCAGGGGCACACGGTCAAGCGGGCGGGCGGCTGACGAGCACGTGGTTCTCGTGGCGCGCCGCGCCCAGCACGAACCATGCTATGCCGACCTTCGAGTACCCACGCGCCGCGTAGAACGCGATCGCGCGGGCGTTCCGCGCGTTGACGGTCAGCCACAGGGCTTGTTGCGTGCGCTGCCAGGCCAGCGTCTGCGCCCGCGCCAGCAAGGCCGTGCTCACGCCCTGGCCGGTAAAGTGTTCCTGCACGTAGAGCGTGGCGAGCTCGGCGCTGCTGCCGCAGCGGGCACACCGCAGCAAAGTCGATGCGGGCACATCTCTCGACATGAGGTGTGCGAAAGGAGCACAGCCTTGGGCATCCCCTCGGTGGAAAGGCAGGCTTCACTGTCCTGCGGCGATCCTTAATCACGATGCCTATAGCCTGCAGCGATTGACTTGAAAACGAAATCCTTCGGAGACATTGATCGATTCTCAGACCAATGGATCCGACCCTCCGAGTCAATACTCTCGCTAGTACGAATGACTTCGGGAATCCAGTGACCGAAGCCGATTGGATGTGCACGAACGACGGTACTCCAGACGACTTCAAAAAGGTCGTCAAAGGCCGCGCTTGGGACGGCAATGTTCATACCGCCACCGAACTGCACGCTCGGATACATGAGCGCGCACGCACGCCCACGAGCCATAAGAACTGACGCCAACAGACTCGTCAGTCGAAACTCGTGCTCGTTGGTCGTATCAACCCGCCGCTCGAACCGAAGGGCAACGAAAGAGTCAAACATGAGTGAGCAGCAGTACTCCTCGGGGTTGTCTTGGTTTATCTTGGAGATCGTGTCGACGCTGCCTTGATGTCCGCAAAGCGATAGACCCGAGTTGTTGACCTGCCGGAAGTCGCCAACGACATCACACTTGCAAACCAGCCCCGGCTTTACGCGCGTTGCAATGAGCTGAATGTGTATCGGTGACGTTCCACCGATTTCTGCCATCACTGTTGCAGCATTGCGCGAAGCGTACAGAACTGGTTGCTCGCCAACCATGTGGGCACGCCCGACGCGGCCTGACCCGTTTCGCGGATACATGAGATCGGCCAAACTCTCGAATGGGTTCGCAGGATCGCAGACGCGGCCTCGATGCCAGATCTGATTTGCGTTTAAGAGCATAGAGTTTCGGCGTACCTCATGCCTGGTCTCCTCCCAGACCAGACGCCGCAGTTCAGCTTCGCCGATTGCCCGGAGATCAACGTTGGAAAGGATAGTCAGCGATTCCATCAGGCGGTCAAGGCGGCTTTTGGCAAGCTCCACGGTGTCTCCTGCGACGAACTAAATCAGGTGGATGGGAGAGTGTGACTCGGCGAGCTTCTTGTCTCGCGCTTGGACCTTCCGGTGCGATGACTAGATGTGCACACTGGCACTGACGAAGACTGATGAAGTGCGTTGTTGACACTCCGACCGCAGCTCTATTGTGCCGAGTTGATTGTGGCGCTTATCCGACCAGATGAGCGTTGTTTTCGGCCACGACGACCTGTGTCGTTTCGCTGCCGAGCCAGGCGGCGAACTTCCGCGGCGTGAACTCCGATTGCACGTGCGCGGCGATGGCCGACGAGATGCCTTGCGTGGCATAGGTGTGCAAGAACACCTGGGTCGCGAGCGCGGCCAGGTTGGCGGCGTCACCGGGCACCGCGTCGCGCACGAGCAGCGCGTCACGCATCGGTTTCGGCGCGCTGGCCCGGCACCGCGCAGCGCAGCTTGACGACCTCGAGCGCTTCGGCGCCAAGCGTGCCGCGCCGG
>JANNDW010000246.1:0-8156 GCA_031378125.1 Methylibium sp.
TTGGCGGGGCTGATCGCGTCGTACTCCAGCCCGGAAGGTCTGTTCTGGGCCAAATTGTCGGCCGCCTCGTTGATGGCCATCGCACCCATCGTCGTGGTCGGCTGGTTCAGCCAGAAACAACTGGTGCAGGGCCTGACCTTCGGCGCCGTCAAGTAAGCGTCGCCAACATTCACGGAGCAACGGACCATGTCGTTTCTGCAACTCAAGGGCGTTGAAAAATTCTTCGGCGACCTGCGCGCCATCAAAGGTGTTGATCTCACCGTCGAAAAAGGCGAGTTCATCGTCTTCGTCGGCCCCTCGGGCTGCGGCAAGTCGACCCTGCTGCGCATGATCGCCGGGCTGACCGACATCGACGGCGGCAGCCTGCACCTGGACGGCCGCGACATCACCAAGCTGCAGTCCAGCAAACGCGACCTGGCGATGGTGTTCCAGAGCTACGCGCTGTACCCGCACATGAGCGTGTTCGACAACATGTCGTTCGCGCTGCGGCTGGCCAATGTGGACAAGGCGGTGATCAAGGAAAAGGTGGGCCGTGCCGCCGACATCCTGAACCTGACGAACTACCTGCACCGCACCCCCAAGGAACTGTCGGGTGGGCAGCGCCAACGGGTGGCCATTGGCCGCGCCATCGTGCGCGCACCCAAGGTATTCTTGTTCGACGAGCCGCTGTCCAACCTGGACGCCGCGCTGCGCGGGCAAACGCGGGTGGAGATCGCCAAGCTGCACCGCGACCTCGGCGCCACCACCATCTACGTGACGCACGACCAGGTGGAGGCCATGACGCTGGCCGACCGCGTGGTGGTGCTGCGCGATGGCGCCATCGAGCAGGTCGGCTCGCCGTTGGACCTGTACGACGAGCCGGCGAACCAGTTCGTCGCGCAGTTCATCGGCACGCCGCAGATGAACGTGATCGACACCACCACGCTGCCGGGCCTGGGCGACGTAGTGGGCGCGGCGAATGCGCCGGATGGATTCATCGGCGTGCGGCCCGAGAACGTCATCGTGCGGCCCGTTGGCGCGGGCAAGCTGACGGGCCGGGTCGAGCTGGTGGAGTCGCTCGGCGCCGACACGCTGATCTACGCGCAGATCGGTGGTGCGACGAAGGGCGTGCAGCTGGTGGCGCGCCAAAGCGAGCGCACCGCACTGCGCCCCGGCGATGCGGTCGGGCTGGACATCGCGCCGGCCTCCTTCCACCTGTTCGATCGCCAGGGGCACACCGTGGCGGTGCGCGCCCAGTGAGGACCGCATGAGCGCCGCATCTGCCACCGGCAACATCATCCTGCACATCGGCCTGGGCTCGTTTCACCGCGCGCACCAGGCGGTTTACCTGCACGAGCTGCGCGAGACCGGCGACCGCGGCTGGTCAATCGTCGGCGGCAACATCCGCAACGACATGGCCGACACCCTGGCCGCGCTGATCGCCCAGAACGGCGAGTACACGCTGGAGACCGTGTCGCCGGCAGGTGTTCGCCGCTGCGAACGCATCCGCTCGATTAGCGAAGTGATTCCCTTCGATGCCAGCCTGGCGCGGCTGATCGAGGTGGGCGCCGATGCCGCAACCCGCATCATCTCGTTCACCGTCACCGAGGCAGGCTACTACCTCGACGCGAAAAACCAGCTCGACCTGAGCTACGCCGATCTGCGAGCCGACCTCGAAGGCAATGCCTGCCGCACGGTCTACGGCGCCGTCAGCGCGATCCTGCGCGAGCGTGTGCGGCGCGGCGGCGCGCCGGTGACGCTGCTGAACTGCGACAACCTGCGCAGCAACGGCGAACGCTTTCGCGCCGGCCTGCTGGACTTTCTGGCGCGCCGCGGCGAGACGGCCTTGCGCGACTGGGTGCAGGCTCACACGAGCTGCCCGAACAACATGGTCGACCGCATCACCCCGCGGCCGTTGCCCCTTGTGGCCGAACGTGTGCTCGCCGCCACCGGCTGGGCCGACCGTGCGCCGGTGATGGCCGAAACTTTCATCCAGTGGGTCATCCAGGACGACTTCATTGCCGGCCGCCCGGCCTGGGAGACGGTGGGCGCGCAAATGGTCGACTCGGTGCATGCGTTCGAGGAGGCCAAGATCCGCCTGCTCAACGCCCCCCACAGTTGCATCGCCTGGGCCGGCACGCTGCGCGGGCTGACCTACATCCACGAAGGCGTGGTGGTGCCCGAAATCCGGCAAATGGCCTTCGACTACGTGACGAACGACGTGATCCCCTGCCTCGACAGCCCCGCGCACCCCTGCCCGATCGACCTGGCCGCCTACCGCGACGTGGTGCTCGACCGCTTCAGCAACCCGCACCTGATGGACACCAACCAGCGCGTGGCGATGGACGGCTTCAGCAAGATCCCCGGCTTCATCGTGCCGACCTTGCGCGAATGCCTGGCGCGCGGCGCACCGATGTTGAGCACGGCCATGCTGCCGGCGCTGTTCTTCGCCTTTCTCGGCCGCTGGCACCGCGGCGAGCTGGGCCATGAATACCAGGACGGCGTGATGGACCCGGCGGTCGCGCATGCGTTCTTCAACTCGCCCGATCCGCTGCAGGCGTTTACGCGCGACCCGCTGTTGTGGGGCCCGCTGGCCGGCAACGCCGAACTCTTGTCGACATTGCGCGCGGCGCATGCCCGCGTGCTCAACTTCGTTGGAGAACCCAATGCCTGAGTTGCAACGCCTGGCCGGCAAGCACGCCCTGTTGACCGGTGCCGGCGGTGGCATCGGCCTGGCCGTGACAGCGGCCTACCTGCGCGAAGGCGCGCGCTGCACGGTGGTGGACCTGGCCGCCGATCCGTCCGACGACTTCCACGCGCTGAAAGCCGAACATCCGGAGTCGCTGCACTACGCCTGCGCGAACGTGGCCAGCGCGCCGAGCATTGCCAACATGGTGGCGTCGGCGCGTGCAAAGTTCGGCACCATCGACGTGCTGTTTAACAATGCCGCGATCTTCACGTTGGCGCCGCTGCTGGAAGCCACCGAGGCCGATTACCAGCGCGTCTTCGATGTCAATGTGAAGGGTATGTTCTTCGTGATGCAGGCGGTGTTGCGCCAGATGGTGGAGCCCGGTGTGGGCGCTGATTCCGGCGGCCGCAGCGTGATCAACATGGCCTCGCAGGCCGGCCGGCGCGGCGAGGCGCTGGTGGCGCACTACTGCGCCAGCAAGGCCGCGGTGATCAGCTACACGCAGAGCGCCGCACTCGCGATGGCGCCGCACGGCATTCGCGTCAACGGCATTGCGCCAGGCGTGGTCGACACGCCGATGTGGGCCGAGGTCGACGCCCTGTTCGCCGGGTTCGAAGGCTTGCAGATCGGCGAGAAAAAACGCGCCGTCGGCCTGGCCGTGCCGCTGGGCCGCATGGGCCGGCCCGACGACGTGGCCGGCGCGGCCGTGTTCCTGGCCAGCGACGAAGCCCGCTACATCACCGCCCAGACGCTCAACGTCGACGGCGGGAACTGGATGAGCTGAATGGACAGACCCACCCCCGAAGCGGCTTCGCCGCTCCCACTCAAGGGGGCCGAGCCCGGACACAAAAGGCCCGGTGGACCTTTTGTGCCTGGCGAGGGGCCGGGGCCATTGGCCCGGCGCGGCCTGCAAGGCACACCAGCGGCCCGGCAAAGCCGGTTCCGCGGTGTTCGCTTGGGAAGAGACCGGCAAGGCAGCTGACATGCCGACCAGACAACCGCGCGGCCCTGAACTGGAGCACGACTTCGCGCGTGACCCCGCGCTGGGCTACGAACCCCAGGGCCGCTACGGCTATGTACGCTGCCTGGAGCACGGCTTCCCGAATCCGCTGGTGCGCTGGCACTACCACGAGGAATACGAGCTGCACCTGATCGTGCGCACCCACGGCCGCGTGTTCGTGGGCGACTACATCGGCCACTTCGAGCCCGGCCACCTGGTGCTGACCGGCCCGCGCCTGCCGCACAACTGGATTTCCACCGACGTGGCGCCCGAGGGCGTGGCGGTGCGCGACCGGGTGCTGCAGTTCTCCGACGCGCCGCTGCGCGATTCCGCGGCGCTGATTCCGGAATTGCAGGAAGTGCTGCCGCTGCTGGAGCGCGCGCGCCATGGCATCGAGTTCTTCGGCATGAGCGAGCAGACCGCCGCGCACCTGGACCGCATCAAGCAAAGCCACGGGCTGCGCCGCTTTGCCGAGTTCCTGGACCTGATGGGCGAGCTGGCGCGCTGCACCGACATGCGTTCGCTGTCCACGGTGCAGCTGCAAAGTTTCGACGACGACGCGTCGTTGGCGCAGATCAGCGGCATCGTCGACTGGGTCAACGAACATTGCGCCGAGCAGTTTTCGATGGCCGAGGTCTGTGCCCGCATCGGCATGAGCGAAAGCAAGTTCTCACGCTACTTTCGGCGCGCCACCGGCAACACCTTCACCGACTTCGTCAACCGGCTGCGCATCAACCGCGCCTGCCAGTTGCTGATGGAGACCGACCGCTACATCACCAACGTCTGCTACGACGTGGGCTTCAACAACGTGGCCAACTTCAACCGGCGCTTTTTGCAGCTCAAGGGCATGACGCCGAAGGAATTTCGGCTGCAGGCGAGCGGGCGCTTCGGCAGCGCGGCCTGACCGGCGTGGACTGACCCGCATGTACCTCGGCCTCGATCTCGGCACCTCGGAGCTGAAGGCCTTGCTGCTGGCCGACGACCACGGCGTGGTGGCGGTGGCACGCGCCCCCCTCACGGTGCAACGACCGCAGCCGCTGTGGTCCGAGCAAGCGCCGGCCGATTGGTGGGCGGCGGTCGAGAGCGTGATGAACGAGCTGGCCCACGCGCAGCCCGACGCGTTGGCGCAGGTGCGCGGCATCGGCCTGTCGGGCCAGATGCACGGCGCGGTGCTGCTCGACGCAAACCATGCCGTGTTGCGCCCGGCGATCCTGTGGAACGACGGCCGCAGCGGGGCGGCCTGCGCCGCGTTGAGCGCTGCCGTGCCCCAACTCGCGCAGATCACCGGCAACCTGGCCATGCCGGGCTTCACCGCTCCTAAACTCTGGTGGGTGCGCGAGCATGAGCCCGAGGTGTTTGGCGGCATCGCGCGGGTGCTGTTGCCCAAGGACTGGCTGCGGCTGCGCCTCACCGGGGAAGCCGTGACCGATTGCTCCGACGCATCGGGCACGCTGTGGCTAGATGTCGGTGCACGGCGCTGGTCTGGCGAAATGCTGGCCGCCTGCGGGTTGACCGAAGCACAGATGCCGCGGCTGGTCGAAGGCAGTGAAGTGTCGGCGAGCTTGCGCCCCGAGCTCGCGCGCCGCTGGGGGCTGCGCGCCGACCTGCCTGTGGCCGGTGGCGGCGGCGACAACGCCGCCAGTGCGGTCGGCATGGGCGCCGTCGAGCCCGGACAAGGCTTTGTCTCGCTCGGCACCTCGGGGGTGATCTTTCGCACCACCGAGCGCTTCATGCCGAATCCTCAACAGGCGCTGCATGCGTTTTGCCATGCGCTGCCGGGGCGCTGGCACCAGATGTCGGTGATGTTGTCGGCCGCCAGCGCGGTCAGCTGGGCGACCCGAACCCTTGGCTTTGCGGACGAGGCCGCGTTGCTGCGGGCGGCTGAATCGCTGACCGATGCGCGGCGTGACACCGCGCCGATGTTTCTTCCCTACCTCAGCGGCGAACGCTCGCCGCACAACGATCCGCTCGCCCAGGGCGTGCTGTTCGGGTTGACCCATGGCCACGATGCGGCGGCGTTGGCCTACGCGGTGGTCGAGGGCGTCAGCTTCGGTCTGTTGGACGGCTATCGAAGTTTCGGGCCGCCCTCGTCGGAACCGGTTCAAGCGCTGTCGCTGGTGGGCGGCGGTGCGCGCAGCGCGTTCTGGGCGCAGCTGCTGGCCACCCTGCTCGACGTGCCGCTGCTCACGCATCAGGGCGGTGAAGCCGGCGGCGCCTTGGGTGCGGCGCGCCTGGCTTGGCTGGCCGGCGGGGGCGAGCGGACCCGCGTGTGCGTGGCACCGCCGGTGGCGCGCCGCTTCGATCCCGACCCCTTGGTCCGGCAACGGCTGGCGCCGCGCGGCGCTCGTTTCCGGCGGCTCTACCCCGCGTTGCGCGAACAGTTTGTTGCGTGAGACCACGGTCTGCGGACGCTTGGAGACGCCCTAGAATCGCCGTCTTCGCGATGGATTGAGGGACTGATTTCGTTGGTCGCCATGCCAGCTTTGGCATTCAGAGAGACAAGCCCCCGGCATTCATGATGAAGACCGAGAAACCCCCCGCGCCGTCTGGGAACCAACCGTTCGCACCCATCCGCCGAGACGCACTGCGTCTCGCATGGCTGCTGAGCCCGCTGACCCCGATGGAGCGTGCACCCGAACGACCATCCGCGGGGCAGACCCCGGCCCGTTCCGCCAGCGCGGCGGACGAACGCTTGCAACCCGTTGCCCAGCCCAGGCCCGATTTCCCTTCGTCCCTGGTTCAGAGGCTGCGCCGCGGAACGGTTCGGGTCCAGTTCAACGTGCTGCCCGATGGCAGCGTCGGCGCCGCCGAAGTGGTGGACAGCAGCCATGCGCGGCTGAACCCGGCCGCGCTGGTGGCGGTTGCGCAATGGCGCTTCCAGCCGGTGGCGCGCGCTCAGGCCGCCCGGGTGGAGCTGGCCCTCAAGCTCGACTGATTCGTCATGCCCCGATTGCTCTACCTGCTGGCGCTGTGCAACCTCGTCATCGGCACGGGCGCATTCGTCACCAGCGGCATCCTGGTTCTGCTCAGCACCTCGCTGAAGGTCAGCGTCGCGGCGGCGGGCCAGGCCATGACGGTGTATGCGCTGGCCACGGCCGTGCTCGCCCCGCTGGCGCTGGTCTGGACCGGCACGTGGCCGCGCAAGCGGGCCTTGCTGTTCGGCATGCTGGTGTTTGCCGCGGGCAACCTGGTGTGTGCCCTGGCCAGCAGCCTGCCCTCGCTGCTCGTGGGCCGCGTGCTGATGGGCGTGGGTGCAATGTTCACAGCGGTGGCCGCCGGCATTGCCGTCGCGCTGGTGCCGCCCGACAAGCGCGGCCGGGCGCTGTCGCTGGTGTTCCTGGGGATGAGCCTGAGCTACGTGGTGGGCCTGCCGCTGGGGGCCTGGTTGGGTTTTCAGTACGGCTGGCAATGGCCGGTCGCGCTGGTGGGCGGGCTCGCGCTGCTGAGTTGCGTGGCGCTGATGGTGCTGTGCCCCGCGGACATCGCCGCTCCCGGGGCCAGCTTCACCGCGCTGCCGCAATTGCTGCGGCAAGCGCCGGTGCTGTGGACGCTGGGCCTGACGCTGCTGTACTTCATCGCCATCTTCATGGTGTTTTCGTACATCGGCCCGGTGCTGCAAACGCTCCATCCCATGTCCAAGGAGCGGCTGTCGTTCACGCTGATGCTGTTTGGCGTGGCCGGCGTGATCGGTACGCTGGTGGGCGGTTGGGCGCAGGACCGGTTCGGTGCACCCCGCACCTTGAAGCTCCAGCTCAGCGTGCTGGCCGCCATGATGGCGCTGGTCCCGCTGACGCAAGGAAGCTACCCGTTGATGGTGGCGGTGTTCATGGTTTGGGGCATTGCCGGCTTCGGCATGATGACGCCGCAGCAGGTGCGCCTGGCGCTGCTTTCGCCCGCGCAGACGCCGTTGCTGCTGTCGCTCAACACCTCGATGCTGTACGTCGGCACGGCGCTCGGCGCGGCCGTGGGAGGTGCCGCCTCCAGCATCGTCGGCTTCGATCACCTGGCCTGGATGGGCGTGCCCTTCGCGCTGGCGGGGCTGGGCACTCTGTGGATCAGCACCGGCAAAGCCCGGGTTCTCAAAACGGCCTGAGCCACGTTGCCGGGTAGAATGCCGGCATCAGCACAGACTTCAGTCACTGCGCTGCCGTCATCTCTGACGCGAATCTTTGGGGCCTGATTCCCGATTCGGCCCGACACCCCTTCTGCCTGCGACTGGCGCTTGAGTTTTCCGAGCGACAGGCCGATCTTCTGTTTGGAACCCCCATGTCTTTTGACTCCCTCGGCCTGGCCGAGCCGCTGCTGCGTGCCGTGCACGAACAGGGCTACACCGTCCCCACCCCCATCCAGGCGCAGGCCATTCCGGCCGTGCTGTCGGGCGGCGACGTGATGGGCGGCGCGCAGACCGGCACCGGCAAGACCGCCGGCTTCGTGCTGCCGATGCTGCACCGCCTGATGGCCACACCGGCGGTGCGCGACGCGCGCGGC
>JANNDW010000431.1:0-1580 GCA_031378125.1 Methylibium sp.
GACCCCGGCCTCGGTGGCAGCCCAGGCATTCATCGGTTTGCCCTGCAACGACAACACCGCCTGACAACGCTCGTCGCGCACGGCCACCACCGAGTGCAGCGCCGAATCGCCCTCCACCAACAGCAACTCCGACCCCGAACCGAGGCCATGCTGGAGGCAATTGACGAGCTTGGCGCGGTGTTGGGAGTAGCGCGTGGCCATCGGGTGATTGTTCCTGATGCACCGAGCGCGAGTGCGCGCGGAACCTCCCTCACCCCGCCAGCGTGTACGCCGTCTTCACCGTGGTGTAGAACTCGCGCGCATAGCTGCCCTGCTCGCGCGGGCCGTAGCTGCTGGCCTTGCGGCCGCCGAAGGGCACGTGGTAGTCCACCCCGGCGGTCGGCAGGTTCACCATCACCATGCCCACTTGCGCGTGCTGCTTGTAGTGCGTGGCGTGCTTGAGCGACGTGGTGCAGATGCCGCCGGACAGGCCGAACTCGGTGTCGTTGGCCAGCGCCAAGGCTTCGTCGTAGTGCTTCACGCGGATGACGCTGGCGACCGGGCCGAACACTTCTTCACGGTTGATGGTCATCGCGGCGGTGGTCTCGGTGACGAGCGACGGCAACTGGTAGAAGCCTTTCGTTTCGCGCTCCACCACGTCGCCACCCCACACGCGCCCGCCTTCTTTCGCGGCGAGCGCCACGTACTTCAGGTTGCCGGCGAGCTGGCTGCCGTCCACCACCGGGCCGATGTCGGTGCCGGCCTTCAAGGCGTGGTCGATCTTCAGGCTCTGCAGCTTGGTGCGCACGGCGTCGACGAACTTGTCGTGAATGCCTTCGGTCACGATCAGCCGGCTCGACGCGGTGCAGCGCTGGCCGGTGGAGAAGTACGAGCCTTGCACCGCCACGTTCACGGCCACGGCCAGGTCGGCATCGTCCAGCACGATCAGCGGGTTCTTGCCGCCCATCTCGGCCTGCACCTTGGCACCACGCGCCGCGCAGGCGCTAATGATGCGTCGGCCGGTGGCCACCGAGCCGGTGAAAGTGACTGCAGTCACATCGGGCGAATTGACCAGCGTGTTGCCGACCTTGGAGCCCGGCCCCATCACCAGGTTGAACACACCTTTGGGCAACGCACTGCGGCTGATGATCTCGGCAATCGCCCATGAACTGGCCGGCACCAACTCGGCCGGCTTGAACACCACGCAGTTGCCGCAGGCCAAGGCCGGCGCGATCTTCCAGGCCGGAATGGCGATGGGGAAGTTCCACGGCGCGATCATGCCGATCACACCCAGCGCCTGGCGGAACACCTCCACACCCACACCGGGCCGCACCGACGGCACCACCTCGCCGCCCAGGCGCAGCACCTCGCCGGCGAAGAACTTGAAGATGTAGCCGGCGCGTCCGGCCTCGCCGATGCCCTCCGGCAAGGTCTTGCCTTCTTCGCGCGACAACAGTCGTCCCAGCTCGTCCTTGCGCGCCAGGATTTCGCTGCCGATGGCGTCCAGGATGTCGTGCCGCTGCTGAATGCCGCCCATGCTCCAGGCCGGGAACGCGGCCTTCGCCGCGGCCACGGCCGACAGCGTCTGCGCCTCGTCGGCT
>JANNDW010000457.1:0-15298 GCA_031378125.1 Methylibium sp.
CTCCAGGCCTTCCGCGCCCGCGCCATCGGGATCGTTCCACGGGCGTTGCGGCGCGGGTTGGCCTTTGCCGCGCATCATCGGCAGTCCGACAAAATAGAAGAAGTACACCTGCATGAAGCCGAAGCCGAATGCGCCGATCGACGCCAGCATGTTGAAGTCGGCAAACTGCATCGGGTAGTCGGCGTAGCGGCGCGGCATGCCGGCCAACCCGAGAAAGTGCATCGGGAAGAAGGTCACGTTGAAGAAGATCAACGAGCCCCAGAAGTGAATCTTGCCGCGTGTCTCGTTGTACATCACGCCGGTCCACTTCGGGGCCCAGTAGTAGTAGCCGCCGAACATGCCGTACAGCGAGCCGGCCACCAGCACGTAGTGGAAATGCGCCACCACGTAATAGGTGTCCTGCAACTGAATATCGACCGGCGCCATGGCCAGGATCAAGCCGGTGAAGCCGCCCATCGTGAACACGAAGATGAAGCCCACGGCCCACAGCATCGGCGTCTCGAAGGTCATCGAGCCGCGCCACATGGTGGCGATCCAGTTGAAGATTTTCACGCCGGTGGGCACCGCGATCAGCATGGTCGCGTACATGAAGAACAGCTGGCCCGTCACCGGCATGCCGGTGGTGAACATGTGGTGGGCCCAGACGATGAACGACAGGATGGCGATCGACGCGGTGGCATACACCATCGAGGCGTAGCCGAACAGCGGCTTGCGGGCGAACGCCGGCACGATGGCGCTGACGATGCCGAACGCCGGCAGGATCATGATGTAGACCTCGGGGTGGCCGAAAAACCAGAAGATGTGCTGGTACATCACCGGGTCGCCGCCGCCGGCGGGGTTGAAGAAGTGCGTGCCGAAGTGGCGATCGGTCAGCGTCATCGTGATGGCGCCGGCCAGCACCGGCATCACGGCGATCAGCAAGAACGCGGTGATCAGCCAGGTCCAGCAGAACAGCGGCATCTTCATCAGCGTCATGCCGGGGGCGCGCATGTTCAGGATGGTGACGATGATGTTGATCGAGCCCATGATCGAGCTGGCGCCCAGGATGTGCAGCGCGAAGATGCCGGCGTCCATCGACGGGCCCATCTGCAGCGTCAGCGGCGCATACAGCGTCCAGCCGGCCGCGGGCGCGCCGCCGGGCATGAAGAATGACGCAACGATCGTGATCGCGGCTGGAATGACGAGCCAGAAACTGAAATTGTTCAGGCGCGCAAAGGCCATGTCGGGCGCGCCGATCTGCAGCGGGATCATCCAGTTCGCAAAGCCCACGAACGCCGGCATGATGGCGCCGAACACCATGATCAGCCCGTGCATGGTGGTGAACTGGTTGAACAGTTGCGGGTTCACGAACTGCAGACCGGGCTGGAACAGCTCGGCGCGGATCGCCAGCGCCAGAACGCCGCCGATCATCAGCATGGTGAGCGAGAACAACAGGTACATCGTGCCGATGTCCTTGTGGTTCGTCGCGTAGACCCAGCGGCGCCAGCCGCTCGGTGCGCCGTGCGCATGGTCGTGCCCGTGATCGTGGGCATGCTCGCCGTGCTGGCCTAAAACTGCACTCATGACGCTTCCTTGTTTCGATTCTTCGGATTACTTGCGGGCGGCAACGATTTCGGCGGGCTGGATCAGCTTGCCGGTTTTGTTGCTCCACGAATTCTTGGTGTAGGTGATGACCGCCGCGATCTCGGTGTCGGACAGCTGCTTCCAGGCCGGCATCGCCCCGTTGTTGGCGCCGTTGAGCAAGATCTGGATCTGCTTGGCCGGCTCGTTCAAGACGATCTCGCTGCCATCGAGCGGCTTGATCGGGCCGGCGCCCTTGCCGCTGGCCTGGTGGCAGGCAACGCAGTTGCCGTTGTAGATCTTTTCACCGCGTTCGATCAGCGCGGCCAGTTCCCAGACCTTGCTCGGGTCGTCGGCCGCAGCGGACATTTCCTTCAGCTTGCCTTGAACCCAGGTGGTGTAGTCGGCCTGCGAAACGACCTTCACGTGGATCGGCATGTAGGCGTGTTCCTTGCCGCACAGTTCAGAGCACTGGCCGTAGTAATCACCGACCTTTTCGGCGCGGAACCAGGTGTCGCGCACGAACCCGGGGATCGCGTCTTGCATGATGCCGAAGGCCGGCACCCTGAACGCATGAATCACGTCGTTGGCGGTGGTGATGATGCGGATCTTCTTGTCCACGGGGACGACCAGTGGGTTGTCCACCTTCAGCAGGTAGTTGTCGCCGGCAGGTTTGCCGGCATTGGACATCTGGCGGTGGCTCGCGTCGAGCGTGGAGACGAAGCCGATGCCTTCACCTTCCCCCTTCAGGTAGTCGTAGCCCCATTTCCACTGCATGCCGGTGGTCTTGATGGTGAGTTCGGCCGCGCTGGTGTCCTTCATCGCCACCACCACCTTGGTGGCCGGCAGCGCCATCAGGATCACGATGATGAAGGGCACGATCGTCCACGCGATCTCGACCTTGACGCTCTCGTGAAAGTTGGCCGCCTTGAAGCCTTTTGATTTGCGGTGCTTGACGATCGAATAAAACATCACCCCGAACACAGCCAGGAAGATCACCGTGCAGATGACCAGCATGAAGTAGTGCAACCAGCGCATGTCCGCGGCGATCTGCGTGACGGGCGGGTGCAGGTCGAGCTGGTTGACGGCCGGCCCGCCGGGCAGACTGTTGACCGCCAACGCCACCTGGGTCGCCACGGTCGCGCCCAGGGCCAAGCCCAGCTGCCCTGCCCGCTGTCCCACCTTGAGCCAGAGTGCTTTCGTTGTCTTCATGGTTGCCACTTCAGTTTCAGATTTTTTCGTTCGTCTCACGCCACCACGGGCGGGAAGCCCGGGTGCCAGCGCCGCAGCGCCCAGCGAAATTCTTCGGCCATCTGGCGGCGCAGTTCGGGCCGCACAAAACGCCCCACGGCAATTCGGCGGCCCTGGCCGGACAGTTCGATCAGCGAGCGGTCACCATGCTCAGGCTCGACACGCACCCACGCGGGCTGGAATTCAACCCGTTCGACATGGCCGCCGCTGGTGTGGACCACCGTCAGGCCATGCCGCCCCAAGACAATGTGCTCGCTGTCGGTGGCATGCCGGGCGTGGACCACCATGGCAACCGCCAGCATGAACAACTCCGCCCCCGCGAACGGCAAGACCAGCGTGGCGCCAATCAACCAAAAACCCATGGCAATGCCCAGCGACAGGGCGGCCAACAAGACGTAGGCGCCGAGAATCTGCCGCGGGCTCATTGAACAGTTTTGCTTCAGCAACCACTGCATCGACCACTCGCCGGAAACAGGGTCGCGTGCCTCGCGACCGAAACGCGACGGAGGAAGCACTGCAGCCCCGATCGGGCCGGTGGGGGTGCTTGCTGCCATTCCTGTCATGATTGCTGTGAACACTGCCGAGTTGCCGATGATTGACACGAACCCTGGTCGCAAACCTCGCCGCCTGCCCGCAGGGTCGCGCGGTCAAGACCAAGCTTTTCATTTTAGCCCACGGCGCGCGCCGTCATCCGTGGGCACGACTCGAACGCACCATTGCCCGCATGGCTTCCAGTGAGACCGTGGTTTCCTCGCCAGGGCGCACACGCGGCGCCGCCTTGAACGCATGGCCGTAAGCGACCTCGAAACTGAGCGCGATTTTTCCATCCGGTCCACGCAGCGCCTCCAGCTCAGCAAGCAGCCTGTCTCGCCAACGCGGGGTGCGCAGCCCGGCCAGGCGATGTGGCGCGGCATTGCTGCCCAGCGCGCGCAACTCGGTTAACAGTTCCCGCGGGTCGTCCCACCGCAGACTCAGGATTTCCTGGTCCATCACCGGGTCGGCAAAGCCAGCCTGCACCAGCATGTCGCCCAGGTCGTGCATGTCGATGAAGCCCTGCGTGGGTGGGCCCCAGCCAAGCCGCTGGTACAGCGCACGCAGTTCGCGCAGCGTGCCGGGGCCCAGGCAGGAGAACATCACAAAGCCGTCGACGCGCAAGGCCTGCTGCCAGCGGTCAAAGAGGGCCGGCGGGTTGACCACCGCGTGCAGCATCATGTTGGCCCAGACCAGCTGCGCGCCTGGCGGGTGCTGCGCCGATTCGAGCCGCACCTCCGCCCGGTTGCCACTCCAGCGCCGCGCCGACCACCAGGGGAGCTGTGCCGCGCACAGGCTGCGCTCGACCAGTGCAAGCGTCGGCTCCACAACCACACGCCGCGCTTGCGGGTAGTGCTGTTGCAACACCGCCGCGCTCGCGCCGCAGAAGCCCCACCAGTCCAGAATCAACTCTGGCTTCAAGCGGATGATGTCCAGACGCTGCGCCATGCGCCGTGCCGCCTCGCCATGCAACCACGGCGCAGCGGGGGCGCATGCGAGGCGCCGCAAAGCCGCATCGACAGCGTTGGCGTCCAGGCCGCGCGCCGTGTTGCTGTTGTCTGGTGTGGCCATGGACGGGCAGTATATTGAGCCGGTGTTGTTCAGCCGCTTCTTCGAGACATCGCTGCTGCCCAGCTTGTGCGCCGTGTGCCACGCGTGGGGCGCGCAACGGGTGTGTGTCGACTGCATTGCACGCTTCGCGCCGCACGTCGCGCGGTGCCCGGGCTGTGCACTCGAAGTGCCGGTGGGCACCGGCCGGTGCGGCACTTGCCTGACCGACCCGCCACCGTTTGCCGCCAGCGTGGCCGCGGTGGACTACAGCCACCCCTGGGATGGGCTGATCGCAAGCTTCAAGTTCCATGCGGCACTGGACCTCGCACCCGCCCTGTCGGCTCGGCTGCTGGCGGCCGTTCAGCGCGGCCAGGCGCCCCAGCCGTCCTTGCTGTTGCCCGTGCCGCTGAGCCCCCAGCGCCTGCGCGAGCGAGGCTACAACCAGGCGTGGGAGCTGGCGCAGCAGCTCGGCCGGGCGCTGCATTGTTCGGCCGATGCCCGGCTGTTGCTGCGGGTCAAGGACGGTCCCCACCAGCTCGCGTTCCCCAGAGAACAGCGCGCGGCCAACGTGCGCGGCGCGTTCGCCGTCGAGCCGATGCGCTTTAGCGAACTGCGCGGCCGCAGCGTCGCGCTGGTCGACGACGTGATGACCAGCGGCGCCACCGCCACCGAGGCCACCCGAGTGCTTCTGCAAGCCGGCGCGGCCAGCGTGCAAGTGTGGGTGGTCGGGCGCACCGCGCGGCCCGAGGACCGTTGAACCAGCGCCTCTTGAAGCCACCGAGCCGAAGCCGCCGATCCGAAGCCGCCGATCCGAACTCAAAAACGCCACCACCATGTTCAACATCGTGCTCGTGCATCCAGAGATCCCGCCCAACACCGGCAACGTGATCCGCCTCGCGGCCAACACTGGTTGTGCGCTGCACCTGATCGAACCGCTGGGTTTTTCAATGAGCGACAAGCTGCTGTTGCGCGCGGGGCTCGACTACCACGAGTACGCACCCGTGCGGCGGCACGCCTCGTGGCATGAATTTCTGAACGCTGCGAGGCCCGATCACGAACGCATGTTTGCTTTCACCACCCGCGGCAGGCGTGGCTTCGCGGATGTGACATGGCAAGCCGGTGACTGGCTGGTGTTCGGTTCTGAAACCCAGGGGCTGCCGGCGGACATTCGCGACAGCTTTGCAGCACCCCAGCGGGTTCGTCTGCCGCTCAAAGCCGGCCAGCGCAGCCTGAATCTCGGCAATGCGGTGGCGGTCGCCGTGTTCGAAGCGTGGCGGCAAAACGGCTACGCAGGGGGGGTGTAGTCCGGCGCGGGGCGACGTCCCTCGGGGGCAGGAGCGAAGCGACTGGGGGCGCTGGCAATCTCAGGTCTCGGGCCGCGCACCGCGCTCCATCAGTTGCTCGAGCGCTCGCGCGGGTGTGCAGGCACCTTCGAGCACCGCCACCACGGCCTGCGTGATCGGCATCTCCACCTGTTGCGCCTGGGCCCGGCGCAACACCATCGGAGCGCTGTGGACACCCTCGGCCACATGGCCGAGTTCGCGCAGGATTTGCGCCAGCGGCAACCCCTGAGCCAGCAGCAGCCCGACCTTGCGGTTGCGCGACAGGTCGCCGGTGGCGGTCAGCACCAGATCGCCCAGGCCGCTCAGGCCCATGAAGGTTTCGATGCGAGCCCCCAGCGCGAGCCCGAGCCGGCTCATCTCCGCCAGGCCACGGGTGATCAGCGCCGCCCGCGCGTTGAGCCCCAGCTGCATGCCATCGGCGATGCCGGTGGCGATCGCCAGCACGTTCTTGACCGCTCCACCGACCTCGACACCGACGATGTCGCTCGACGTGTAGATGCGCAGGTTGTCGCTGTGCAAGGCATCGACGGCTTCCTGGCACAACGCCGCATCGGCGCTGGCGGCCACCAACGCGGTGGGCTGACCGCGCGCCACTTCAAGCGCGAAGCTGGGTCCCGACAGCACGCCCACGCGCGCCCGCGGGCACAGCGCATGGGCAAGCTCATGCCCGAGCCGGCCGCTGCGATCCTCAAACCCTTTGCACAACCACAGCAGGCCGGGCGCGCCGGCGGGCAGGCTGGCCAGCAGTTCGCCGAGCGCGGCCATCGGCGTGGCGACGATCAGCATGCCGCCTTGCGCATGGCGGATCGAGCCCGCCAGATCAGAAGAGATGTGCAGCGCCGGCGGCAGCACCACGTCGCCGAGGTAGCGCGCGTTGCGCCGCATCGAGCGCATGTGGGCCACCTGGCCCGCGTCGCGCGCCCACAACCGGGTGGCGTGGCGTGCCGCGGCACTGACCGCCAGTGCGGTGCCCCAGGCGCCGCCGCCCAGAACGGTGAGGTTCATGTCGCGGGCGCGCCGGCGAGAGAACGGCTCAGTGCGGGCTGGTGACGATGGCGGGCCCGTTGGGCTGTGCGGCCTGGGCCTGCTGCGCCTCGAACATCGCCTGGAAATTCACCTCGGACAGCAGCACGGGCGGAAAGCCGGCGCGTGTGCACACGTCGGAGACGATGGCGCGCAGGTAGGGATAGATGATGCCCGGGCACGCGATGCCGATGATGGCCTGCAGTTGATCTTCGGGGATGTTGCGGATCTCGAAGATGCCGGCCTGCTTGGCCTCGACGAGGAACAGCGTCTTGTCCCCGACCTTGGTGGTGACCGTGGCGGTAACGGTCACTTCGTAAATGCCTTCGGCGATCGGCGCGGCGCCCAGGGCGAGGTTGATGTCCACCTGCGGCTGCGCCTGCTCCAACAGGATCTGCGGCGAATTGGGCTGCTCCAGCGACAGATCCTTGAGATACAGGCGCTGAATCTGAAACACGGGGTTCTGGTTGTCGTCTGCCATGGGACTCTCGGGGTTTGAAGTGAGCCCGCACGCCACAACGGCACGGGCTGGGGGCGAATTATCGCCGAGGGGTTTCAGCTGGCGGCGCCAAGCAAGGGCAGCAGACCGCCGCGCTGGTCCAGCGCCACCAGGTCGTCGCAACCGCCCACGTGGGTGGCGCCGATGAAGATCTGCGGCACCGTGCGGCGGCCTGTGATCTGCACCATGGCGTCGCGCGCAGCGGGGTCCAGATCGATCCGCACCTCGTCAATCCGCGCCACGCCGCGCTGCTTCAGCAGCGCCTTGGCGCGCACGCAAAACGGGCAGGTTTGGGTGGTGTACATCGTCACCGCTTGCATGGAGGCGGCCATTCTCAAGCCGCCTTTTCAAGCGGCAGATTGGCCTCGCGCCATGCCGCAAGGCCACCGGCCAGTGCGCGGGAATTCTCGAAGCCGAGCTTCTTGAGGGTGGCGACGGCGCGGCCCGAGCGCGTACCGGTGGCGCACACCACCACCAGCGGCAATGCCTTGTTCTTGGGCAACTCGGCGGTCGTCTCCAAACTTGCCAGCGGAATGCTCTTGGCGCCCGCTGCGTGGCCCTTGGCGAATTCGGATACTTCGCTCACGTCGATCAGGACTGCCTTCTCACGGTTGATGAGGCGCACGGCCTCGGCCGCATTGACCTTGCCGCCGCCGCCCGCGCCCTGGTTGAGCAAAGGCCAGAGCAGCAAGCCGCCCGACGTGAAGGCGGCGAGGAAAAGAACCCAGTTATCGACGAAGAATTTCACGGACTGGCCAGACGAAAAATTGAGGAGTCGGATTATAGAATTCGCGGGCCATCGATGCGGCCAGCCCCGATATCGCCATGTCCCTACACCCAGCAGCGACTCAGCCCATGCACAGACTCGTACTCATTCGCCACGGTGAATCGACCTGGAACCTCGAAAACCGATTCACCGGCTGGACCGATGTGGACCTCACACCCACCGGCGTGGCGCAGGCCCAGCGGGCCGGCCGTTTGCTGAAGGCCGAAGGGTTTGAGTTCGACCTGGCCTGCACCTCGGTGCTCAAGCGCGCGATCTGGACACTGTGGCACACGCTGGACCAGATGGACCGCACCTGGGTTCCGGTGCTCAATTCCTGGCGCCTCAACGAGCGCCACTATGGTGCGCTGCAGGGCTTGAACAAGGCCGAGACCGCCAAACAATATGGCGACAAGCAGGTGCTGATCTGGCGCCGCAGCTACGACACGCCGCCGCCGGTGCTGGCGGCCGATGACCCGCGCAGCGAGCGCGGCGACCTGCGTTACGCCGCGCTCGATCGGACCGACATCCCGCTGACCGAATGCCTGAAGGACACCGTGGCCCGGGTCATGCCGTTCTGGAACGAGACCGTGGCACCGGCGGTCCGATCCGGCCAGCGGCTGGTGATAGCGGCCCACGGCAACAGCATCCGCGCGATCGTGAAATACCTCGACGGGGTCTCCGACGAGGCGATCGTCGGCCTGAACATCCCGAACGGCATCCCGCTGGTTTACGAACTGGATGCGGATCTGAAGCCGATCCGCAGTTACTACCTGGGCGACGCCGACGCAGCGGCCAAGGCGGCGGCGGCCGTTGCCAATCAGGGCAAAGGCTGAAACAGAGCGGAGGCGATCTGCGCCTGCAGGCGCTCGGCCAATGCGCGCCGGTCCAGATGGCGCGTGCCTTCGGCCGGCAATATCTGCACATTGACCTGCAGGCCATCGGCGCAGGCCACCCACCAGACCGACTGCGCCAGGCTGGTAGCGCCGATGTAGGCGGCCGCGCTGCTGACTTTGTTCCGCTTGTCGCTGTAGCGCAGCGCGATCGGCTGCACCGGCGCCTCGGTGGCGATGGCGGCCTGCAGCAGGTTGGCGTGAAAAGGCAGCAAGGCGTGGCCATCGCTGGTTGTGCCTTCGGGAAACACGGCGATGGTCTCGCCGGCCTTGAGCGCTTCGGCCACCTGGTGCACCACGCGCAACGCATCGCGCTTGCGCTCGCGCTCAATGAACAGTGTGCCGCCGCAGGCCACCATCCAACCCATCACCGGCCAGTGCCGAACATCGGCCTTGGAAACAAAGCGGGCCGGCCGCACGGCGTTGATGGCCAGGATGTCCAGCCACGAGATGTGGTTGGCGATGAACAACACCGCGCCGGTTCGCGGGGTGCCGCTGGACCGCAGGCGAATGCCCAGCACATTCAACAATTGCGCCGACCACCGGCCCACGACAAGCATGCGCCGGGCGGGTGTGAAAAACGGAAACACCAAGGCGCAGATCAGCGCGCCTCGCAGCGCGTGCATGACGCCACGCGTGAGGCGCCAGACCGCACGCAAGGTTCTCAAGCGCGCGCCGACTCAAAGGCCAGGTTGCCCGCCACCAGCGTGGCCTGCACCCGTCCGGGCAGTTCGTAACCGGTGAACGGCGTGTGCTTGCCCTGGCTGCGCAGCGCGCCGGGCGCAACCGTCCAATGTTCAATGGCGTTGAAGAGACACAGGTCGGCCACCCCGCCTTCGACCAGCCGGCCCGCGCTGGCGCCCAGCGTGCCCAGCGCATCGCCGAGCACGCGCACCGGCCCCGCCGTCACGGTGGCCAGCGCGGCGGGCAAGGACAGGCCGGTCTCGGCGCCCCACTTCAATGCCAGGCTCAGCAGCAGCTCCAGGCCGGTGGCGCCCGGTTCGCTCTCGGCAAACGGCAGGTTCTTCGCGTCGGCGTCGACGGGCGTGTGATCGCTGACCAGCGCATCGATCACGCCCTCGGCCAACGCAGCCCGGATCGCGTCGCGGTCGCGTTGCTGGCGCAGTGGTGGCGTCAGCCGCATCGCCGCATTGAAGTAGCCGATGTCCATGTCGGTCAGGTGAAGCTGGTTCACGCTCACGTCGCAGCTGACGGGCAGGCCTTCGGCCTTGGCGCGCCGCACCAGCTCGATGCCGGCGGCGCTGCTCAGGCGGCACAGGTGCACCCGGGCGCCGGTGTCGCGGACCAGTTCGAAGATCGTGTTCAGCGCGATCGTCTCGGCAATCACCGGCACGCCCGCCAAGCCCATGCGCGTGGCCAACGCGCCCTTGGCCGCCACACCGTTGCCCAGGAAGGCGTCGTTCGCGCGCAGCCAGACCGTGTAGCCGAAGGTGGCGGCGTACTGCAGCGCGCGGTGCAGCACCAGCGTGTCTTTCACGGCCACGTCGGCTTGCGCGAAGCCCACGCAACCGGCCTCGGTCAGCTCGGCCATCTCGGTCAAGGCTTCACCCTGCAGGCCACGCGTGAGTGCGCCCAGCGGATAAAGATGCGCCAGGTTCAGGCTGCGGGCGCGGAACTTGAGCATCTCGACCAGGCCGGGCTCATCGAGCACCGGGTCGGTGTCGGGCGGGCACACCAGCGTGGTCACGCCGCCGGCCACCGCGGCCGCCATTTCGGATTCGAGCATGCCTTCGTGTTCATGGCCGGGCTCGCGCAGCCGCGCCGCCAGGTCGACGAGGCCGGGGGCCACGATCAAGCCGTGCGCGTCCAGCGTCCGGTTCGGCGAAAAATCGGCACTGACCTTGCCGAGCTTGACGATCCGGCCCGCCGCGATGGCGACATCGCCGATCTCATCGAGGCCGGATACCGGGTCGACCAGCCGGCCGCGCTTGATGAGGATCTTCATCGCCGCCAAGGCTCCTTCAGGCGTTGTTGCCGGCAATGATGGACATCACCGCCATGCGCACCGCGATGCCGAAGGTCACCTGCGGCAGGATCACGCTCTGGCGGCCGTCGGCCACGCTCGAGTGGATTTCGACACCGCGGTTGATCGGGCCGGGGTGCATGACGATCGCGTCCGTCTTGGCCATGGCCAGCTTCTCCGGTGTGAGCCCGTAGGTCTTGGAGAACTCGCTTGCGCTGGGCAGCATCGCCCCGCTCATGCGTTCGTTTTGCAGGCGCAGCATGATGATCACGTCGGCGCCACGAACGCCTTCGCTCATGTCGTGGCAAACGCGTACGCCCATCTCGCGCAGGTCCCCCGGCACCAGCGTCTTCGGCCCCACGGCGCGAATTTCGGGAACGCCCAGCGTGGTCAGCGCGTGGATGTCGGAGCGCGCGACGCGCGAATGAACGATGTCGCCGACGATGGCCACGGTGAGCTGGGTGAAGTCTTTCTTGTAGTGTCTGATGGTGTACATGTCCAGCAGCCCTTGCGTCGGGTGCGCATGGCGGCCATCGCCGGCGTTGACCACATGCACATGCGGCGCGCAATGCTGGGCGATCAGATACGGTGCGCCGCTTTCGCCGTGGCGCACCACGAACATGTCGGCATGCATGGCCGACAGGTTGGCAATGGTGTCGAGCAGGCTCTCACCCTTGGCGGTGCTGGAGCGCGCGATGTCGAGGTTGATGACGTCGGCGCTCAGCCGCTTGGCCGCGATCTCGAAGGTGGTGCGGGTGCGCGTGCTGTTCTCGAAGAACAAGTTGAAGACACTCTTGCCTCGCAGCAGGGGCACCTTCTTGACCTCGCGGTCGTTGACCGAGAGGAACGTGCCAGCCGTGTCCAGAATGTGCTGCAGCACGGCGCGCGGCAGGCCTTCGATGGACAGCAGGTGGATCAGTTCGCCGTGGCGGTTGAGCTGGGGGTTGCTTCGCTGCAGCATCGTCAAGCCCCGGACTGAATGTCAAAGCTGAAGCGGCCATCGTCGGCGCGTGCCAGGCGCAGCCGCTGCTCGCGCGGCAGCGTGATGCGCGCGGCCGAATACGCCGCGGACACCGGCAGCTCGCGCCCGCCCCGGTCCACCAGCACCGCCAGTGCCACGCTGGCCGGCCGGCCAAAGTCGAACAATTCGTTGACCACCGCGCGGATCGTGCGGCCGGTGTACAGCACATCATCGATCAGCAAAATCGGCCGCCCGTTCACATCAAAAGGCAGGCGGGTGTGGTCGGCCCCTGCCGTCAGCCCGCGCGAGCCGAAGTCGTCGCGATGCAGCGCGCTGGAGATCACGCCGTGCTCGCCGGTCAGCTTCAAGTCGCGTTGCAGCCGCTCGGCCAGCCACGCGCCGCCGGACCAGATGCCCACCAACACGCTGGCAGGTTGCAGCAAGCCACGCACGCCGGCCGCCAGGTCGGCGTACAGCGCTTCGGCGTCCAGAGACAAGGTGCTCATTGCGGGCTTCTCAGAAACTGTTCGAGGATGATCGCCGCGGAGGCAGCGTCCACATCGGCGGCGCCGAGTGCATGGGCTTCGGTGGTGCTGTAGCGCTCGTCCACTTCATGCACCGTCAATCGAAAGCGCCCGTGCAGCTGGTGGGCGAAGCGCCGGGCACGCCGGGTATTGTCGTGCTCGGCGCCATCCGGGTGAAACGGCACGCCGACCACCAACGCGCTGGGCTGCCATTCCTGGATGAGCTCGGCGATCGCCGCGAAGCGCGCGTCGCCCTGGGCCGACACCGTGGTCAATGGCTGGGCGTTGCCGGTCAGTGAATTGCCGCTCGCCACGCCGATGCGCTGGGTGCCGAAGTCGAATGCCAGAAACGATCGCGGAGAAGCCGCTTGCACGATGCCCGCCGAGGCATTCACCAAGGCACCCTACGCACTTCGTGCGGTCCCGCCGAGCGGGAGCATTCGCACTTGGGGCGGCCCGGCGCGTCTCATGCGTGCCCGGCCTCCTGGCTCAACATGCCCGGGGCGATGCCCAGCAGCGACAAGGCCTTGTCGTAGCGCTGCTCCACCGGCGTGTCGAAAATGATGCCGGGCTCGGCGTTGACGTTGATCCAGCCGTTGCGGCTCATCTCGTCTTCGAGCTGCCCCGCGCCCCAACCGCTGTAGCCCAGCGTGACGAGGATCTTCTTCGGGCCGGCACCATGGGACAGCGCCTCCAGCACGTCCTTGCTGGTGGTCATTTCCAAGCCACCCGGAATTTGCAGCGACGAGTTGTAGTGCCCGCCGTCGCCACCCTCGCCGCTCAGGCGTTCGTGTAACACAAAGCCGCGCTCGGTCTGCACCGGGCCGCCAAAATAGACCGGCGCCTCGGCGAGGTCTTCACGGTCCAGCGACAGCTCGACCTTTTCGAACAGATTCTTCAGCTTGATGGCGATGGGCTTGTTGATCACCAGGCCCAGCGCACCCCGTTCGTTGTGTTCGCACAGGTAGACCACCGTGCCGGCAAAGGTGCCGTCGCCCATGCCGGGCATGGCGATCAAAAACTGGTTGGTGAAGTTGACGGGCGCGGCAGGCATGGGGGCATTTTATTCCTGAGGCAGACTCCAACCGATGGAAAAACCCCTGGACACCGCCCTCGTCTGGTTTCGGCGCGACTTGCGCACCTCCGACAACGCCGCGCTGCACCATGCGCTCCGGGCGGCAAAACGGGTCTGGTGCGTTTTCGTGTACGACCGCCAGATCCTCGACCCCTTGCCGCGCGCCGACCGACGGGTGGAGTTCATCCACGCCAGCATCGACGATCTGAACCGGCAGCTCGGGCAGCTGGCGCTTGGCCAGGGGCTCAACGACGTGAGGCTGATCGTGCGGCACGGACAGGCCCCCGAAGAAATTGCCCGGCTGGCGAAGATTCTGAAGGTGCAGGCGGTCTACACCAACCACGATGACGAACCCGCCGCACAACAACGCGACACGACGGTACAAGAGTCACTCAGGCCCGCCGGCATTGCCTGGCACTCCTGCAAAGACCATGTCGTCTTCGAACGCAGCGAGTTGCTCACCGGCAGCGGCAAACCCTATTCGGTGTTCACGCCCTACAAGAACGCCTGGCTGAAGAAGGTGGAGCCCTTCTTCCTGAAGGCCTACCCCGTTCAACCGCATGCCGACAGCCTGGCGCCCGTCGCGCCCGAACTGGCCACCGAAGCGCCGACGCTGCAGGCCTTGGGGTTTGAGCCCACCAACCTGTTGGCCCTGGGCATCCCGACCGGCAGCGACGGCGCGCAGCTTCTTCTGGGCGACTTCATGCGGCGCATCGACGCCTACGAGGAGGCGCGCAACTTTCCTGCCGTCAAGGGGCCGAGCTATTTGTCGGTGCATTTGCGCTTCGGTACGGTGTCTGTGCGTGAGCTGGCGCGCGCAGCCTGGCAGCGAATCCAGGCCCGGCCGGGCCCCGGCGCGAAGGGCGCGCAGGTCTGGCTCTCGGAGCTGATCTGGCGCGACTTCTATCACCAGATCCTGCACCACCACCCGCATGTGGTCGACGCCTGCTTCAAACCCGAATACGACCAGATTCAGTGGGAGCACGGGCCCCACGCCGACGCGCTGTTCTTGGCATGGTGCGAGGGCCGCACCGGCTACCCGCTGGTGGACGCCGCGATGGCGCAGATCAACCAGACCGGCTACATGCACAACCGCCTGCGCATGGTGGTGGCGAGTTTCCTGGTGAAGGATTTGGGGCTCGACTGGCGTTGGGGTGAAAGCTATTTTGCCCTACACCTCAACGACTTCGACCTGGCCGCCAACAACGGCGGCTGGCAATGGGCGGCCTCGACCGGTTGCGACGCGCAACCCTGGTTTCGCATCTTCAACCCGGTGCGCCAGAGTGAAACGTTCGATCCCGCGGGCAAGTTCATCCGCCGCTATCTGCCCCAGCTTGCGGGGCTGCCGGACGCTTCGATTCACGCGCCCTGGGACGCGCGTCCGATTGACCTGGCCAGCGCGGGGGTGGTGATCGGGAAGAACTACCCCGCGCCCGTGGTGCGGCACGACGAAGCGCGGCTGCGGACGCTTGAGCGGTTCAAGGCCATCAAGGCGGCCGGCTCGCGGCCGGCGTGACAGCGGCCCGATCCAGCGCCCGCATGCGACCGACCGGCAGAAGGCGCCCGACCGATTCTCAAGCGGCCGAACTGGCCGCGGTGTAGTGGCCGATCAAGGCCAGCAGATCCTCTTCGGAATAGGGCTTGCCAAGGTAGTGATCCACCCCCAGTTCGGCGGCGTACTCACGGTGCTTGGTTGCAATGCGCGAGGTGATCATGATCACCGGCAGCTCGCGCAGCCGCGTGTCGGCGCGGATGTTGCGCACCAGGTCGAAACCGTCCATGCGCGGCATCTCGATGTCCGTCAGCACGACCTGCGGCAGCTCCTCGACCAAGCGCTCCAG
>JANNDW010000462.1:0-11465 GCA_031378125.1 Methylibium sp.
TCGTCGTTCAGCCAGGTGCCGTAGTCCTGGTGCCACTGCCAGACGTCGCCTTCAAAGGCCATCTTGCCGTTGATCTTGAACTGGTGCATGTAGAGCTTTTCACTGAGAAGCGCCTCCACCGGTTCGATCATGCGCGGGTGGCGCGCCAGCTTGGCGAAGGGCTCGCTGTACAGGTGCGCGGCAAAGTTGGTGCGCACCGCGTCCTTGCCCTTCTCGCGCACGTTGTAGTCATCGCGGCGGCTGTACAGCTCGGGCACCGCGTCGTTCAGGCGCTGCGTTTCATCAGGTGTGAACAGGCTCGGGAAAAACAGGTAACCCTCGCGGTCGAACTGTTCGATTTGCGCTTGGCTCAGCTTCATGGTGTGTCTCCTGGGAGAAGTTTCAAAACCGTCGAGAGGCGCGCGGCCAGCGTCTTGCCGGCCTGTTGACTGTGCTGGTCGATCAATTGCACCGCCAGCCCGGCATCGCCCGAGGCAATCGCCTGGGCGATGCGTTCATGCTCGTCCCACACGGCCTCGCGTTGGCGCGAGGACTGCAGGACCGCGCCCATCACCCGGCGCAAATGCGCCCAATGCGGACGCGCGCTTTGTTCGATCAGCGGGTTGCCCGAGGCCGCGTAGATGGCGCAATGAAAGGCCATGTCGGCCTCGATCATGGCCTTGATGTTGTGGCCGCGCGAGACCTTGCGCCCTTGCTCGATCAGCTTCGGGTCCATGCAAAAGCGCTGCTGCGCCGCCAGCCGCGCCGCCAGCGCATCGAGCGCGCCGCGCACCTGGTAGAGCTTGAGGATCAGCTCCGCATCCAGCGGCGCCACCAACACGCCACGGCCCGGCGCGTCCAGCACGAAGCCGTCTCGTCTGAGCTGCCGCAAGGCTTGCAGCACCGGCTGGCGCGACACCGCCAGCTTCTCGGCCAAATCTTCTTGCGTGACGCGCGCGCCGGGGGCCAGCGAGCCGTCGCTGATGGCGTCGAGCAGCGCTCGGTAGACCTGGTCGACGAGGTCGGGGGCGGCTTGAAGCTTGACGAGTTGGGCAGGCATCGAGAATCTTTGTACTCTGTATCCAGAATACCATAGTCTGCCCGGTTGTGGGGCCCTCTTTGTGGCCGCTTACCGTCCAAGCAGGGCCTTGCGCAGCGGCTCGCGCCACTGCCGCGCCTTCGGGTCGTACGCCCCGAATCCCGAATCGAGTTCCCAATAAGCCCAGGCGATGCCGCGCCGCTCGGCCTCATCGCGCACGAGCCGGGTGTGTTCGGCGCGCGAGGCCATGTCGTTCGGGCGGTCCGGCGGCCCTGCGTAGGCACCAAACTCGCCCAGCCACACCGGCACCCGGTGGCGCTCGGCCCAGCGTTGCGCAATCGCCAGCGGTTCGGTGAGCTGGCGGCGCTGCTCATCGTTGCAGCAGCGTTGGCCACTGGCCCGCGCCGCCTCGGGGCCGGCCCAGCTGGCCTGTTGGTGGGTGAAGCGAAACGGCTCATAGTCATGCACGGTGACCACCAGGTTTTCGTCCGCTGGCAGCGTGAGTTTGTCCAGCGCCCGCGCGCTGTTCCACTGCACTGGCCCGATGACGACGACGCGCTGGAGGTTGCTCGCGCGCACCACGCGCAGCGCACGCGAGGCCAGGTCGTTCCAGCTGGCCGCGAGCTCACCGTGCGGCTCGTTGTACAGCTCGAACCACAGCCGTTCCGAGCGGCCGGCGAAGTGTTCCGCGATCTGTCGCCACATCGCCAGAAAGCGCGGTTGGAGATCGCCGCGCTCGACCTGAAATTCACCCGCATCGAGCCGATCACCATCGAGCTGGCGGTAGTGGTGCATGTTCAGCACCACGGTCAGCCCCTGGGCGAGCAACTGCTCGACCACGTTGTCCACCCGCGCCAGGAATGCCGCGTCGATGCGCGCCTGTGCGTCCCGGCCTGCGTGCGCGCTCCAGCGCACCGGCAGGCGCACGTGGCCAAAGCCGGCGCGCCGCACCATCGCCGGGTAGTCGTCCTGGAACCTCGAGCCCCAATCACCTTCGCGCGGCGCTTCGAGCATGTTGCCGAAGTTGATGCCGGGACCGAGCGCGGCGAAGGCCGCGCGGGTCCTCGCCGACGCGGGCAGGGGCTTGGCGGATTCGACACTCGGCGGATAGGCGTTCAGGTCGTCGCCAGCGGGCGGCAAGGCGGTCGTGCACGCCGTCAGCGCCAACAGCCCGCTGACGAGCCCTTGGCCGGTGCGATAAAGCGCGGAACCGCGGCTCGGAGGAAGGGATGGCATGGTCTTTGAGGTGGGCGGTGCAGCGGGCTCGGAACGACAACGAAGCAAGCCGCGAGGCTATCAGCGCGCATTCGAGGCGCCCGGACGGAGCCTCGTCGCACCAAGCGTTTGGCCAGCGAAGCCAACCCAATCAGGCCCTGCGCATCGCCCAAGTATCCTAGCGCCCCATGTATGCCCGATTCTTCGGCCTCAAGCGCGAGCCCTTCTCGATCGCCCCCGACCCGCGCTTTCTGTTCATGAGCGAACGGCACCGCGAGGCGCTGGCGCATTTGCTCTATGGCCTGGACGGCGGCGGCGGGTTCGTCTTGCTGACCGGCGAGATCGGTGCCGGCAAAACCACCGTGTGCCGCTGTTTCCTGGAGCAGATCCCCAAGCGCTGCAACGTGGCGTACATCTTCAACCCCAAGCTCACCGTCAACGAGTTGTTGAAGTCGGTCTGCGACGAGTTCGGCATTCCCTACGCCCACGAGGGCCCGGGCGGAGCCACCGTCAAGGACTACCTCGACCCGCTGAACGAATTTTTGCTGAAGACCCACGCGGTCGGGCAGAACAACGTGCTGATCATCGATGAAGCGCAGAACCTGTCGGCCGACGTGCTGGAGCAACTGCGCCTGCTGACCAACCTGGAGACCAACGAGCGCAAGCTGCTGCAGATCGTCCTGATCGGCCAGCCCGAACTGCGCGACATGCTGGCCCGGCCCGAACTGGAGCAATTGGCGCAGCGCGTCATCGCCCGGTTTCACCTGGAGGCGCTGTCCGAGGAAGAGACATCGCAATACATACGCCACCGGCTGTCGGTGGCCGGCCTCAAGGGACCCAGGCCGTTCGAGCGGGAGGCCGTCGACCGGATTTACCGCCTGGCCCGCGGGGTTCCGCGGCGCATCAATTTGCTGTGTGACCGGGCGCTGCTGGGCGCTTATTCCAGCGGCAAGGCCAAGGTCGATCGCCGGGTGGTCGACAAGGCGGCAGCCGAAGTGTTCGGCAAGACGGCACCGGCGAACCGTTGGACGGCCGACTCCAAGCGGCTGGCGTGGGTGGGGCTGGGGGCCGTGGCCGGAGCCACGCTGTTCGGCGTCGTGGCCTTCACGCTGCAAGGCGGCGCGGACCGTTCGATCGGCGCAGCGGCAAGTTCCGCTTCTGCCCCCGCGCCGGGGACGCCGGCTTCTTCGGTTGCCCGGTCGGCATCGGGATCGGCCGCGTCGGCCAGAGCGGCCGCCCTCTCTGTGGCTGCGCCGGCCTCGGGCTCGGCGTCCTCGCCATCGGTCGTGGCCGCAACGGATCTGGACGCTAGCTTCAAGTTGTTGATCCGCTCCGAAAAGGAGGCCTGGCGAGAACTGGCGCCGGCGTGGAACCTGGCCCTGGGCGAGGGCGACCCCTGTCCGGCGGCGCAACGCAGCCAGGTCCTGTGCTTCAAGAGCAGCGGCAACCTGGCCTTGATCCGGCAACTGGGCCGGCCCGGCATCCTGACGCTGCGAGACGCCGACGACAAACCCGGTTTCGCGTTGCTCACCGGCTTGACCAGCCAGACGGCGACCTTGCGCATGGCCGGCGTGTCGCACACGGTCTCGCTGGAGTCGCTGGCCCGGACATGGCGGGGCGACTATGCGACCTTCTGGAAGGCGCCGGGCGGATACCGCGACAAGCTGGTGGACGGCAACACCGGCCCCGCGGTCGACTGGCTGGCCGCCCGGTTGGCCAGACTCCAGGGCGAGCCCGCGCCTGCGGCGAAGCAGACCTTCAATGCCGCGCTGAAGGCCAAGGTCTACGCGTTCCAGTTTGCGCGGGAGCTCAAGCCGGACGGCATCGTCGGCCCCGAAACCTTCATGCTGCTCAACCGCGCCACCGGCGTCGACGAGCCGCGCCTACAGACCGAGGAATAAGGCCATGTCTTACATACTCGACGCGCTGCGGAGAGCCGACTCGGAACGCGAGCGGGGTGCTGTTCCCGGCCTGCACACCCAGGCGGTCCCGGTGGGTGGCGACCCGGCCGAGACCGAACCCCGATCGAAGCCGTGGGTGTGGATCATCGTGGCCGCGTTCATCGCGCTGCTGGGCCTGGTGGCCTGGCTGTGGCTGGGGCGCGCGGCATCGCAAGACAGCGCAGTTGCCGCCCGGTTGGCGGCACCGCCGGTGGCCATCGCCGCGGCGCCGCTGCCCGTGGCCGCGGTCGCTGCGCCGCCACCGGTGGCTGCCGCGGCCAGCACCGCCGCGGCAACCGCCCTGCCAGCCGTTACGGCAGCGGCGGCCAGCGCCCCTTCCGCACGCGTACCCGCCCCGCCCGCGCGCAAGACGGCAACGAGCGTGGCCGCCGCGCCAACCCGCAAACCACTCGAATCGGCAGCGCCTGCGTCAACACCGGCCGCGGCAAAACCAACCGCAAAGGCGGAGCCCGCCGCCAAGGCGTCCGAAGCCGAAGGCCGCATTTATGCGCTGACCGAACTGCCCGAGGAAATCCGCCGCGAACTGCCGAAACCTGCGATCGGCGGCTCCATCTACTCCAAGAGCGCGGCGAACCGGATGCTGGTCATCAACGGCCAGGTCTTCCATGAAGGCGATGAACTGGCCCCGGCGCTGTCGCTGGACCAGATCAAACCGAAGTCCGCGATTCTGAAATTCAAAGGCTTTCGCTACGAGGTCACGTACTAGCCGATCCCACCCCACGCCCGCGGCCAACGCCGGTCCACCCAGCCATCGATCCCGCCCCCATGAGCAGCTTTGCGTTTCTCTCCAACAACGCCTTCCTGAAGGCGCCCCAGGCCAGCGCCGCGACGCCGTTTGCGGTGGCCGGCGTGGCCTGGGACGGTTCGGTCACCAACCGCCCCGGTGCGCGCTTCGGCCCGCGCGCCATTCGCGACGCCAGCCACATGCTGTGCGATGCCACCCATCCGCACTTCGACACCACGCCGCTGGGCCTGCTGGGCGATTGCGGCGACCTGGCGCTTCCAAACACCAGCCTGCAAGGCATGCGCGCAGCGATGATGCCGCTGGCCGAAGCGCTGGTCCGCCGCCATCACATGGCCTGGATCGGCGGCGACCACTCCATCACCCTGCCCTTGCTGCGCACCTACAAGGGGTGGCTGGGCCGGCCGCTGGCGGTGATCCACTTCGACGCCCATTGCGACACCTGGCACGACCATTTCGGCGAACCCAGCGGCCATGGCACCTGGGTCTATGAAGCGATTCAGGAAGGGCTGGTGATGCGCGAGTGTTTTGTGCAACTGGGCATTCGCTCGGCAGGCGCCCGCGAAGCACGCGAGTATGTGCGCGATCAGGGCGGCCAGATCTTCACCGCGCGCGCCTTGCGCGGGCTGGAGAGCCCGGCGCAACTGGCGCCGGTGCTGGCCGCGATTCGCGAGCGCTTGGCGGCGCATGGCAACCCGCCCGTCTACCTGAGCCTGGACATCGACTGCCTGGACCCGGCTTTTGCGCCCGGCACCGGCACGCCCGAGCCGGGCGGTTTGAGCAGCAACCAGGTGCTCAGCGTGCTCGAAGAACTGGCCGATCTGCCGTTCGTGGGCATGGATTGTGTAGAAGTGGCCCCGGCCTACGACCATGCCGAGCTGACCAGCAACGCGGCAGCCAACTTCGTGTGGACTTACCTGTGCGGGCGCGTGGCGGCGGCCCGGCCGCTTGCACTTTGACGCACGCCCTGACGCGCACCAGCACGCGCACCCGGACGCGCGCCAAGACGCCCATCCAGCCGACCGCTCACCAGCATGCGCCAGCCCACCGGCCACAGCAAGGCCAGCAGCGCGACGCCCGCCAACACCGCGCGCAGGTCGGTTGTCGAAGCGATAGCCCGCGACAGGCGCACATCGCTGAGCGCCGCGTAGAGCGACTTGGCGTCCGTCAAGTGCTGGTAGGCCAGGCCGGCCTCGGCGCCCAGCAGTTGCAGATAGCCCTCGCGCAGCGCCGACAGGTGCTCGGTGCCGGGTGTCGCCCCGACGTTGGGGCCCGCCTGCTGGCCGGCATTGTCGACCATGGTCTCGCGATTGCCCGCGCGGCCCAAGGTGCGCGGGTCGACCTGCGTCACGTCCTTGGCCTCCCACACCCCGAGCGAGCGGCCCGCCGGGTCGAGCTTGGGGATCGGCAGTGGCGTATCGCCCCCCACGCCCACCAGCAAGCCGCGCACCTTGCCGCGCGGCAGGCTGAACGCGGGCCGGTAGTTCGGGCTGATCGGCGGCGCCTCATGGCCGTCGCTGATGAACACCAACGCCGGGCTGCCCTCCAGTGCATTGACCAGCTGCATGCCGCTGTTCACTCCCTTGGCCACTTCGCTGTTGCCGGCCCAGGCCATGCCGGCATCGATGCGCCTGAGTTCATTGACCAGCTCACGCAGGTGTTCGCACACCTCGATCGGCTCGGTCAACAGGAAGCTGCGGTAGTCGGTGAAGATGCCCCAGCCCAGCCGCGAGCCGCACGGCAGCAGCGGCAGCAGGCGTTCAATTTCGGCCTTCGCGTGTGCCAGCCGCGAGACGGGCTTGCCACCTTGCAATTGATCGGCAACGTTCATGCTCTGGGTGATGTCGAAAACCACCACCGCCTCGATCTGCGGCAGCAGCAGGCTGGCGGTCGGCCGCGCCCAGGTCAGCGCCAGTGCCAGCGCCGCCAGCAGCAGCGTGATCATCTCGCCGCGGCCACGCAAGCCTTGCATGGCGGCTCGCAGGCGCGGCGGCAGCTTCACGGCAACCCACCTCCGACCCCGCGCGTGGTGGTGGGCGAGCGCTCGGCCTGCGCGCGCGGCTCGCCGATCGGTGCGTCCATTTCGTCAGGGTCGGGCTGGGCCCGCTGGGCGCGCTCGTAGTTGTAGCGGGCGTCCCATTGGCCGGGGTCGGCGCGCAGCACCTCGCGGTAGCTTTGCTTGGCCAGCTCGATCAGCGGCAGCGCCTGGCCGGGGGTGTCCGCGTCGCGCAGCGCCAGCGCCTGGCGCAGCAGCAAATTTGCGCTGTTGTAGCGCGCCAGCGGCCCCAGGCTCGGGTGGCCGTACAGCGCACGGTAGCGCACCAGCGCCGGCTCCATTTTTTCGGCGGCTGCGAACTCGTGCGCCTGGGCGAACACCAGTGCCGGCGTGAGGGTCTCGAATTCCGCGTCGCCAGCATGCGCCAGCGCTTGCGCGGCGCCAATCACCGCGTTGTCGCGCGCCTTCAGCGCCCACGAGACGCAAGCCGCCGCCGCCACGACGGCGATCAAGGCCAAGGCCCACCACGCCGCACGCGTTCGGCGCGGCGAGCCCAACTGTTCGAGATTCAACGCCATGTGCGCAGCTCCAGCATCTTGGCGGCCAGCAGCAGCAACACCAACCCCAAGGCCACGCCGTAACACCATTGCGACAGGTCGCGCTTTGGAATGGTGTCGAGGTAAGTGATGGGCAGGGTCTCCAGGCGGCTCACGTCGGCCATCGCGCGCTTCAGCGCCTCGGGGCTCTCGGCCTCGTAGACGCGGTAGGGCGCACCCATTGCCTTGAAGAACTGATGCAGAAAATACTCGGGCGCGGTGTCGGCGTTCTTGCTGTCGCCCTCGGGCGCGTCGGCCAGGCCGGGGCTGCGCAGCGAGCGGATGTACAGCCAGTACAGCGTGATGCGCAGATCGCGCATCTGCTGGGCGATTTGGGCGCGGATTTCGACATCGAGCTTGTCGCCGCCGTCGGACACCAGCATCAGGATTCGCGAGCCGCTGTAGGGCCGGTCGCGAAACGCATTCATGCCCGCCAGCATGGCCAGGCCGATGTCGGTCTCGGCCAGGCCGCGGCCGACCTCGCCGGCCCGAATGGCGGCCTGAACGGCGGCCTGCTTGCCGGTGAAGTCGAGCACCGGAATGGGCAGCGTGCTGAACACCAGCATCGCAAACCGATCGTTCTTGCGCTGCGCCGCGAATTCGGCGAGCAGGCGACGCGCGGTCTGCTGCTTGGAGGGGCGGTCTTTGTGGAGGTTGCGGATGAAGCTCTGGATATCGCCGCCCTTGGGCAGCTTGAGCGCATCGGCGGTGATGAAGGGCTGGTCCATGCTGAGGCTGCGGTCCACCAGCATCACGATCTCGGCCCCCTGCCCGAGCCGCTCAAGCTCGTAGGCGGGCCGGTACAGCCCGGCCATGCCCAACAGCATGGCCACACCGGCGAGCACCGCCAGGGCCCGCAGCATGAAGTCGAGCCCCTGTGACAGCCGGTCCGCCGGCAGCAGCGCAAGGTTGGAGTGCGGCAGTGTCAGCTGAGCACGCCGCCAGGCGAGCAACAGCGTCAGCGGCAAGGCCAACAGCAGCCAGGGCCAGGTGAAGGGCAGCTCGGACAGGTTAAAAGGCAAGCTCATGGCGGCATCACGGCAGATCGCGGGCGGTGTCGAGTGCGGTGGCGAGTGCAGTGCCGGGTGCGGCCATCAAGCCGAACCGCGCTCGGCATTTCGGCAGGCGCGTGCAAAGGCCAGCAGCCAGTCGGGCCGCGGCCCTTCGACTTGCGGCGCATCGGTGAAGAAGGCCGCCTGGGAGCGAACGAAGAAGCTCTGGATGTCGTCCTTCAGTCCGGCAAACCGAGGCGCCTGCATCACGAATCCCTCAACCGAATCGGCAAACACCGTGCGCCCCGCAGTCTGATTGAACGCCGCATGCAGGGCCCGGCAGGCCGCGCGTCCATCGGCCTCCCCGTGGGCTTGCACGGTTCGGAAAGCCTGCGTGAAGGGGCGATGCTGGCGCCCCCACCACGGCAAGCCCAGGTACACGAAGGCCAGGTAGGCCACCAGCAGTGCGGCCCCCGCCGCGCAGGCCCACAACACGCCGCGCTCGGCACCCAGGTCGCGCAGCGGCGGCGCGATGTCGGGGCGCAGTTCGCCCAAGCCATGGCGCGGTGACGCTTCTTCGGTGGCCAGCGCGGCCACCACCAGCGGCCAGGGCTCGATGCGCAGCTCATCGCCCCGCGGCACGCCCTCAAAGCGCAACTGCAGCTTGGGCAGTTCGTAGCTGCGCACCGCCACCGGTGCGGCAAACACCTGGTACCTGAGCAACAGGCTCAGGCGCTGGCCGGTCGATGTGGCCCGCATCGTTCGCCCCAGCGAGCGAAGCTCCAGCACCGGACCCTGCGGGCCGACCGAGGGCAGCGAGTCTTCAATGAGCTTGAGACTGCTGGGGATGTCGACGACGATCTCGCGCTCGACCATGTCACCGGCCCGGTAGCCAAAGGCCCGCGGCTCGACGGTGCGCCCCTGCAATTGAGCCGGTTCGGGTTCGGCGGCACGCAGCGGCAGCACTGCGGGCGCGAGCAACGCCAACAGCGCCACCCGCCTGAGCCACATCCAATCAACCATGGAAATGCGCGGTGACCGCATCGGCATTGAACCCATCCATCAGCACCAGCGGCCGCAGCCGGTGGCGGCGGAACAGCACCGCCAGCGCCTCTTGGCGTCGCGCCATCTGTTGCTGCCAGCGCTCGCACACGCTGCGGCGCAGCCACAGCACGCGGCGCTGGCCGGTCTCGGCGTCTTCGAGCACACCCAGGCGCCCACCACTGTGGGGGGGCGGTTCGAACTCGGCACGGTCCCACAACAGCACCGGCACGAGTTCATGGTGCGCCAACGTCGCCAGCAGCGCGTCGAGCTGCTCCAGCGGCAAGTGAAAGTCGGACAGCAAGAACACCATCGCACGTTGCCTGCGCAGCCAGCGGTGGGCGCCGCTCAAGCCCATGGCATGGCGGCCCGAGGGCTCGAAGCTGCGCAAGCGCTGGGCCAGCGCATGGCCGGCGCCGCGCGCGCGCACCAGCGGCTGCACCCAGTCGGCACGCACCGTCTCGTCGCAGCCGACAAATCCAAACCCATCGCCGGTGCGCCACGCCGACCAGGCCAGGCTTTGGGTAAAGTCGGCCAGCACATCGAGCTTGCGCCGCTCACCGACGAAGCCCATCGAAGCCGACAGATCGGCCACCGCGTAAACCGGCACGGCCTTGCGTTCAGAAGCGACCCGCGCCAGCCACTGGCCCATCGGGTCGCGCAGGCTGGCATGCAAATCGATGCGGCGCACATCGGGAGCGTCATGCAGCGGCACATGGCTGCGAAACTCTTGCCCGCTGTCGCCGGCGCGGCTGCGATGGTGGCCGGGAAAATGGCCGAGCGCAGGCTGCGCGATGCGGTAGGAGAACTCTTTCAAGGCCGCGCTCCGGGTTCGGAGATCAAGGCGCGGCCACGCGTTCGATCACGCCGCGCATCAACGCTGCCACGATCTCCGGCCGCCGCATCTCATAAACCGGTTGCAGGCACAAACGATGGGCGATGGTCTCGAAGAACACCTCGCGCAAGTCCTCGGGCGTGACATAGGCGCGCCCCTGCAGCCAGGCATTGACGCGCGCCGCCCGCAGCAACAGGCTCATGCCACGCGGGCTGGCGCCGGCCAGCATGACCTCGTTGGCGCTCGCGTCCCGCAGGTCCACCCCATCGAGCCGCACGCCAAACTCGGCCGGCGCCAGCGTGGCGCGCCACAGGTTCAACGCATAGTCCTGCAACGCAGGCGCGGCCTGGATGTCTTGCTGAATCGTTGCGGCCACCGCGCCCAGCTCGGCGAAAGGCAGGATCGCCTGCGGCAGTTGCGCAATCAGCGCGTCGGTGTCGTGAAAGCGCGGGTCGAAGATCAGCGCACGCCGGTCCGCATCGTCGGTCGGCGTTTCGATCGTGACCTCCATCATGAAGCGGTCGCGCGCGGCCGAAGAAATCTCGAAGGTCTCTTCACGTTCGACCCGGTTGCGGTCGGCAAACACCAGCAGGTGCGGCAGCAGCATTTCGCGGTTGAAGGCAGTCAGGCTGCGCTCGGCCATCACGCGCAGCAGCAGCGCATGCACTTGCGGACGGGCGCGGTTGATCTCGTTGAAGAAGAAGATCGCCAGGTCCTGGCCATGCTGCGTCAACGGGCCGGGGTCGATGGCCGGGCGGCCGTCGGTGCCGTTGTGGGTGTGGTAGATCAGGTCGTTGGGCATCAGATCGATGGTGCCCTCCGCGCGCGCAAAGGCGCCGCCGATCAGCCTGGCAAACGCACGCAGCAGCGTGGTCTTGCCCACGCCCACGTCGCCCTGCAGCAGCACATGGCCGCGCGCAAACACCGCCACGGTGACCAGGCGAATGGTGCGCGGCTGGCCAATCACCACCGTGCCGGCATGGGCCTCAAGCTCGGTGGCGCGACGGCACCAATCAGCCAGCAATCCGTCGCGTCGATCCATGGGTGGGGGTGCTCCGCTGCGCAGCCG
>JANNDW010000267.1:0-8968 GCA_031378125.1 Methylibium sp.
ACCGGCGACACACGTGCAACCACACGCTTGCCGCGCTCGATATCGAACACCTGCCCGCGGTATTGCACATGGTTCAAAAAGTCCGACAGGCCGCGTGAAAACTCGGTCACATTGACGGCGAGAACGCCCATTTCAAGCTCCTCGAGAAAGTATGAAAATCAGTTTATCAGATTCATGGGCGCTGCTGGGAGAATGCTGTCGGGCTTTGGGCCGGCTGCACTTTGGGTCCGGCGTGCCGGTTGACCTCCTTCACGCAGGCGGCGCATCTGGCGTCAGGCTCCCAGTCAACCCAAAAGTCGAAATCTAGAACGCCGTGTTCTGAAGCTCCAGGTCTTCGGCCTGCCGCACCATGTAGGCCGAGCGCGTCACCCGGACCACAGCTCCGGCCGGCACCGGCGCCCACAGCGCGCGGTCATCGTCCAGCGGCTCGGACGCGATCACCGTGCCGTGATCGTCGCTGCGAAGGTAGAGCGATGGCGGATGCGCGTCGGTGGACAGTCGAAACGCGTACAGCACCTTGCCGTCGGCCAGCGCGGCGCAAAAACGCACAGGCTCAGAAATGCCGGCCCGTTTGACGCGGCGTGCAATCTCGTCGAACACATCGATCACGGCCCGGATGGGGTCTTCGCCCAGCTCCATGCGCGCCATCGCCAGCAGGAACAGCAGTTCCGAATCGGTCGCGCCCTGGCGGTGCTCCCACAGGTGGTTCGGCAGCAAGGCCTCGAGCTCGCGCCGCAGCTGCCCGTAGCCGCCGATCTGCCCGTTGTGCATGAACAGGTGGCGGCCGAGCTGAAACGGGTGGCAGTTCGCGTGCGCGACCGGCGTGCCGGTGGCCGCGCGCACGTGGGCAAAGAACAGGCCCGAGCGCACGCTGCGGCACAGGGCCTGCAGGTTTTGATTGCACCACGCGGGCGCGGCATCGCGGTACACCGAAGGCCCGGCTTGATCGCCATACCAGCCCACGCCGAAACCGTCGCCGTGCGTCTCGGTCTTCGCTTCGGCGGCGTGCAGGGACTGGCGCAGCAGCGAATGGCGCGGCTGGCACACCAGCGTCTCGAGGGGAATGGGTTTGCCGAGGTAGGCGACGAAGCGGCACATCGTGGGCACGCGCGAGGGCGGTTGGCTGCGGTGTTCGGCATATCGGCCTTGCCAAGGCGGACTTGATGCGTTGATGCGCGCCCTCGGTATGCTCGGGCCCCATGCGTGCATTCCTGAACGACCTTTCGCTTTCCGCCGCCACCGCCGGCTTCGTCGCGGTGCTGGTGGGCTTCACCAGCTCGGTGGCCATCGTGTTCCAGGCCGCCACGGCGCTGGGCGCCACGCCGGCGCAGATCAGCTCCTGGATGTGGGCGCTGGGCCTGGGCATGGGCTTGTGTTCTTTGTTGCCCTCGCTGTGGCTGCGCAAGCCGGTGATGGTGGCCTGGAGCACGCCCGGCGCGGCGGTGCTGGCCACGGCTGGCGCGAGCGGCGGTTTTGGCATGGCCGAGGCGACCGGTGCGTTCCTGGTCTGCGCCGCACTGATCACGCTGTTCGGCGTGACCGGCTGGTTTGAAACACTGATGGACCGGATTCCGATTGCGCTGGCCAGCGCGCTGCTGGCCGGTGTGCTGACGCGCTTCGGCCTGGACGCGTTCGTCGCGCTGAAGTCGGCCTTTGCCATGGTGCTGCTGATGCTGGCGGCCTACCTCATCGGCCGGCGCTTGTGGCCGCGCTATGCCGTGCCGGGCGTGCTGGTGGTGGGCACGGTCTATGCCGCCTCAACCGGCCAACTGCACCTGGGCGATGTGCAATGGGGCCTGACGATGCCGGTGTTCACCGCGCCAGAGTTCAGCTGGCGCGCCACGGTCAGCCTGGCGCTGCCGTTGTTCGTGGTGACGATGGCATCGCAAAACCTGCCCGGCGTGGCGGTGATGCGCGCCACCGGCTACGAACTCCCGATCTCGAAGATCATCACCTTGACCGGCCTGGCCACACTCGTGCTGGCGCCGTTCGGTGCGTTCGCGCTCAACCTGTCGGCCATCACCGCGGCGATATGCATGGGCCGCGAGGCGCACCCCGACCCCGCCAGGCGCTACGTCGCCACGGCCGCCTGCGGGCTGATCTATTGCGTGGTCGGCCTGTTCGGGGCGGCGGTCACCGGCGTGCTGGCCGCCTTTCCGCACGAGCTGGTGGTGGCGGTGGCCGGCCTGGCGCTGCTGGGCACGATTGCCGGCGGCCTGACCGTGGCGCTGAAGGACGAGGCGCACCGCGAACCCGCGTTGATCACCTTCCTGGTCACGCTCAGCGGCGTCAGCCTGGCCGGCATCGGCTCGGCGTTCTGGGGCGTGGTGGCCGGCGCGCTGGCGCTTTTTGTGCAACAGTGGCGACCCGCCAGGAATGCTTGATTCACGCGCCGGAGTGATCCGCCAGAGTCATCCGCCAGAGTCATCCGCAAGAGTCATCCGCAAGAGAGCGCCACCGCCATGAAACTGCTGTTCGTCGCTGACCCGCTCGAAGACTTCAAGACCTACAAGGATTCGACCTTCGCGATGATGCGCGAGGCCGGAGCGCGCGGCCACGAGCTGCTGGCCTGCAAACCGGAGGACGTGATGTGGCAGCGCGGCGGGCGCGTCACCGCGTATGTGCGCGAGATCACGCTGACCGGCCGCAGCGGCCACGGCGTGCACGACTGGTTCGTCGCAAAGCAGCAGGCGCCCGATGAGATCCCGGTGGCGCTGGCCGACGTGGGCGCCGTGATCATGCGCAAGGACCCGCCCTTCGACAGCGAATTCTTCTACGCCACCCACTTGCTGGAACAGGCCGAGCGCGAAGGCGCACGTGTGTTCAACAAGCCGGCCGCACTGCGCAACCACCCCGAGAAGCTGGCGATCCTGGAGTTCCCGCAGTTCATCGGCCCCACGCTGGTGACGCGCGACGCGGCCGACATCCAGCGCTTTCACGCCGAGCACCGCGACATCATCCTGAAGCCGCTGGACGGCATGGGCGGCGCCGGCATCTTTCGGGTCGGCCCGGACGGCCTGAACCTGGGCAGCATCACCGAAACGCTGAACCAGGGCGGCGCGCAGACGGTGATGGTGCAGCGCTACCTGCCCGAGATCGTGGCCGGCGACAAGCGCATTCTCATCATCGGCGGCGAGCCGGTGCCGAACTGCCTGGCGCGCATTCCCCAGGGCAGCGAGATTCGCGGCAACCTGGCCGTCGGCGGCAAGGGCGTGGCGCAGCCCTTGAGTGCGCGCGACCGTGAGATCGCCGAGCACATCGGCCCCATCCTGGCGGCGCGCGGCTTGCTGCTGATCGGCATCGACGTGATCGGCGACAGCATGACCGAGATCAACGTCACCAGCCCGACCGGCTTTCAGGAGATCGCGCAGCAGACCGGCTTCGACGTGGCGAAGATGTTCGTTGATGCGGTGGAGGCGGCGCTGGCCTGACGGTTCCGCCAGCAGGTCAGTGCGCCCCGCGCAGCACCTCGTCCCAGAACGCGTCCGGCGGGTCGTCGCCGAACTGTGGCACGGTGTCGGTGATGTCGCACCACGGCGCCTTCGACGCCACGTGAATGTGCACGATGGGCTTTACGCCGGGGTCGTCGTCCAGCGTGCCGGCGGGAATGATGACGTGGGTGCCTTCTTCTTCCAGCACCGGCAGGTTCGACCCGCAGACGCGGCAGAAGGCGCGCCAGGTGCCGGGCGACGATTCATAGCGCTGCACCGGCGCCTCGCCGTCCAACCACCGGAAGGCCAGGCCGTCGGCATGCACGAAGCTGCCGAACGCGGCACCGTGGGCCTTGCGGCACATGCTGCAATGGCAGTGGTTGATGAACTGCGGCGGCGCGTCCAGCGCAAACTGCACCTGGCCGCACAAGCACGAGCCGCGGATCATCCGGCGGCCCCCAGGCCCAGCGCGGCCAGGTCGAGCCGGCCACCGGCCATCGGCGGGCACCAGAAATAGCTGCCCGTCACCGGCCGCGAGAAGGTGAACAGCGCGTCGGTGATGCCGTCATCGGTGCCGACCATTCGGCGCAACTGCGCCTCGAACGCATCGAAGGACTTGCCGAACGCCACGAAGTGCAGGCCGGCCCGGTTGCCTTCGGTCCACGCCATCGAGCGGCGCAGGTTGAAGGCCTCGGGGTCGAAGCTTTCCTGCGCGGTGCGCTTCACATGGGCGGACTCCGGGGCGTCCTCCAACTCTTCGTTGTCGCTCTTGCGGCGGCCGATCGTGTTGTCCTGGTCATTGCTCGTCATCGCTTCAAAGCTGTCGAAGTCATGCACCCACTGCTGCACCGCTGCGAAGCTGCTGCCGTCCAGGCCGCGGCCCCGGCCAGTGACGATCGCGGCCTCGGTGGCTTTGTGGCCGCTCGGGTTCTCGGTGCCGTCTTCATAGCCGGTCAGGTCCCGCCCGCTGCCGTGGCGAAAGGCGTCCAAGGTCTGGCTCAGCACAAATCCGCCGGCCAGGCCGTGTTCGATGAGGCGGGCGCGATGCAGCAGCGCACCGCGGTCGCCGTGCCCATCGTCACGCAGCCAGCACCACAAGGCTGCGGGGTTGGACGGCACTTCGAGGCCCGCGCGCGCGACGGCCACAAAGCTGCGCAGCCCTTCGATGCGCCGCCCCAAGCTGCGCACCAGCGAGTCGCCGAGCCCGACCACGGTCGTTTCGCCGTCGGCCATGGCGGCGAGCCAAGCCAAGGGCGCACGCAGATCGGCGTCGGGGGCCGCGGTGAATGAGAGGTAGCGCGCTTGGCGGGGCACCGGAGCCAGGATTCCCGTCTGAACTTCAGCCATCGTCTTTCCTTGTCATCACAATCATGCCGCTCAGCGCAGCGCCTTGCGAACCACCAGCTTCAGGCCCGACCAGACCGCGTCCACTGCACAGACCTTCATGTCGACGAAGCCCAGCGGCAGCGCCACGGCGCGGATCGTGTCTTCGGTGATGTCGGTCGGCAGCTTGGCCGCTTTCTTGGGCCACGCGACCCAGACCATGGCGTCGGGTCGAATTTGGTGGCGCCACCGCTTGAGTTGCGCATCGAGTTCGTCCTTGCACATGCAAAACGCGTGCACGATGTCGGTGGCCTCGGACACCGCGTTGTCGAACTGCACGCCGCCCGGCAAGGGTTCGAGCAGCGCGCGATAGCCGGTGGGTGCGCCGAACACCACCACCCGGCTGCCCCCTCGAAGGCCCAACTTCTGCGCCAGCGGTGTGCCCGAATAGCCCGCCATGCCGGCCTACCGCGGCACGCGCCCGTACCGGATGGCCTGCACCACGCCCGACTGGAAGCGCACCATGGCCATCAGGTTGCCCGGGCCGCGGTCGTACAGCCACTCGTCGACCTGCAGGCAGGGCACGAGGCTGCCCGGCACCTGCACCCACACCGGCGCCGGCTGGATCGCGGAGGCAGTGGGCAGCGTGAAGACGCCCGCACAAAACGAGTCCTTCAGCACCGGCTCGCCGCACTTGTACAGCACCGACAGCCGCGAATCGCCCACATCGGTGGATTGGCCGTTGCAGCGCAGCGACTCGGCTTGCGCCTGCTGGCCGCCGGCCAACAGGGTGGTCGCCAACACGATGGAATGGAACGTCTTCATAGGCTTGTCCCGCTCGATGACAGGCTCGTCGAGCCTGCGCCCCCGACATCGATGCCTTCCCAGAACGACAGCGTCGCCGCACTGCGATAACCCTCGCCGGTGAGCTTGACGCTGACACGGCCTGTCTCTGGAAACACCGCCACATCGTGGGCCTGCGGGTTGCCGAAGACCAGGTAGCGGCACGGCTTCAACGTGTGGTTGAACAACGCGTGCCCGACCTTCTGGCCCGCCGGAAAACACACGTACTGCCCCACTGAGAGTTCGTGGGTCTTCGCGCCGAGCGTCAACGTGAGGCTGCCCTCCAGGACATAGACGTGCTCCTCTTCGAGCAAGTGGTAGTGCGAAGGATTGGCCTGCTTGCCCGGTGCCAGCACTTCCATGGCCACACTGATCTGCGAACCACCGCCGAACGAGCTGAGGTGCTGGTAGCACATGCCGAAACGCGCGCCGCGGGAATGCGTCTCGACCGGCACGCGGTCGGTGTGGAACGGCTCGAAGACGCCCTCGGCGTTGACCGAGGTGGGTTGGACGGACTTGGTTTGATCGCTCACGCCACGCTCCTTTTCAGACCCAGAGATCAGCCACCGCCCGCCCTACCGCGCAGGTGGCGGGCCAGACGGCTGAGCATTGACCGGCGCGACCGGTGGGTGCACCCAGTCCCTATGCTCCGACTTTGGTGTACGTACACGGCTTCAGGTTCAGCAGCGTTTCCTCAAGGCCAGGGATCAGCGGCAGCAGGTGCGCCAGCTCATTGGAGTGAGCTGCGAGCACGACCACCGCGACAGACAGTTTCGCAAGGTTCTGCTGATACGGGAGGTTCTTGTCCGCGGTGAGGAACGCGTCAAACTGCTGCGAAGCAAGGGCCAACAGCCTGCCGTTCTTGACGCCGCCCCAGCCGATCTCGACAACCGTCGCCACGGCGTGACCGGGTAGCGAACGTCGCAGGCGGCTTGGCAACGATTCGTCAAGCAGCAGGCGCATCGGCGAAAAGCCTGGCTCGCGCCGCCTCCAGCACCGCGACGGCTGTCTCTCGCTGTACGGATGGAAAGTCTTCGAGAAACTCTTCCAACGACGAGCAACCTTCGAGGTAGTCGAACAGGTTTTGCACGGGGACTCGGGTGCCCGTGAAACACAGGGCTCCACTCATGATTTCCGGGTCACGGCTGATCAGGGATGTATCCATATCGACCTCCACCCGAGCGAGTGTACCCATTGGCGCTCAACGGGAGGTCGGAAGCCCGTCCCGCCAGGTGCTCAGCCATTGCGCTGCGGCTGGGCCGTCAGCGCGGCGCCGCCACGCTCGATGAGACCGGGGTTCGACGCCGACGGCGGCGCATCCAGATCGGGACCGAGCACGTCGTCAAGCCCACGCACCTCCGCCGAAAGTGCGCCACAAGCCTGATCGGCAGGGATGAGGGTGGGCCTCTTCTGCGCGTCGACCCATACCGCCGGGATGCGGGCATTCACGAGGTTGAGGAAGGCATAGCCGCAGGTCGCCGCTCAACTCGATGCCCGACGCTTCATGACTCATGGCGCGCCTCGGGCGAAGACCAGGCCAGCCGGTGCTTCTCGGCGCTCACTTGCCTTTGCGTGGGCGGTCGAACTTGCGCCAGTACGGGAACTCGTCTTCATGAACCTCGATGTCGAGCTCGGCAACCCTGGACTGCAGACGTTCCTGCACGTCTGCGACCGCCTTGTTGTAGACGATGGGCCCCAGCTCTTCGAGGAAGTAACCAAGCAGCGCGCCTGCGGCGATATTGCCGATTTTCTCATCCATGTTTTCCTGGAAGTACCTTTCGATCGAGGCGATGATTTCCTTGCGCGCTTCTTTGGAGATTTCGATCGTCATGCGAGTGTGGAGCTGTTCAGAGGTTGATTCATTGTCGTGCTGAACGCATGCTGCTGCATCGCCACCGCCACCGCCACCGCCACCGCCACTGCCACTGCCACTGCCACTGCCACTGCCACCCGTCGCCCGTCGCCCGTCGCTCGCGCGGCAGCGCGGCGGTGTTTCAAGCGACCCCAGCCGCGGCTCTGTGCGCCGCCCGCCCGGCCCACAGCCTGTGCTGCAACAGCGGGCTCACCCGATAGCGCTCGTTGCGCGTGAACGCATGCAGGTGGTCCAGCACCGCCACCACGCGCTCCACACCCAAGGCCGCCAGCCATTCGAACGGCCCGTGCGGCCAGTTGGTGCCGAGCTTCATCGCCAGGTTCGCGCCTTCTTCGCTGCACACGCCCTGGTGCACCGCGTCGGCGCCTTCGTTGACCAGCATGCACAGGGTGCGCGCGGCCCACAGCGCGGGGGTGTCGCGCAACTCCAGCGCCTGCCAGCCGCAGGCCCGCATGGCGGCACGCACGGCATGGCGGGCCGGGTCGGACATGCCGGTGGCAAAGGCCACGGCGATGGCGTTCATCTTGTCGGACAGCAGCGGCAGGTCCACCACGGCCAGGTCGGCGCAGGATTGTTCGGCGGCCAGTTGCATGGCCGTGCGGCCGTCGGTGACGTGCACTTCCACGGCGCCCAGCCGCCAGCCCGTCCAGTCGGCGCGGGAGTCGGACGAAAACGCCAGGCCGCGCTGGGCCATCCAGGCGTGCAGGCCGCGGGCCAGCGGGCCGTGGCCGCACAGGGTGATGGTGGGCGTGGTGGTTTCGGCCGCCTCTGCGGCCTCGGCGGGCTCGATCAGCGGCGAGGCCACCTGCGGCACGCCGTTGTAGAAGCCTTTGCCCACCTTGCGGCCGAGCCGGCCGCCGTCGAGCAAGGCCTTCTGCACGATGGACGGCCTGTAGCGGCTGTCGAAGTGGTTGGCTTCGAAGACCGACTGCGTCACCGCGTAGTTCACGTCGTGGCCGATCAGGTCCATCAACTCGCACGGGCCCATGCGGAAACCCGCGCTGCGCGCCAGCGCGTCCAGCGTGGTGGGCGTGGCCGCTTGTTCCTGCAGCAGCGCCAGCGCTTCGGCGTAATACGGCCGCGCGATGCGGTTGACGATGAAGCCGGGTGTGCTCTTGGCGTGCACCGGCGTTTTACCCCAGCGCTTGGCCAGCTCGAACACGGCCTGCGCGACGGCGGCATCGGTCTCGGCACCCGACACCACCTCGACCAGCTTCATCTGCGGCACGGGGTTGAAAAAGTGCATGCCCACCACCCGCTGCGGGTGCTGCAGGCCGTTGGCGATGGCCGTGATGGAGATCGACGAGGTGTTGGACGCGAGCACCGCGGTCGCTGCCACGACGGCTTCGACCTCCTGCAGCAGCTTGCGCTTGGCGTCCAGGTTTTCGACGATGACTTCGATGACGAGGGCGGCGTCGGCCATCTGCGCCACGGTGTCGCACACGCTCAGGCGGGCCAGGGTGGCGTCGCGGTCTGTCGCGGACAGGCGGCCCTTTTC
>JANNDW010000016.1:0-7229 GCA_031378125.1 Methylibium sp.
GTCGACTGAACGGCTGGGCGTGCACGGGCACGCCGAGGTGGGCGCCATCGCGCTGGCGCGGTAGATGCGATCGAGATGGAAGGCCGCGACGATATTCACTACGACGAGCCCGCGTCGGGGCATCGCCTGCCGCACGACCCGTTCAACGCCATCGTCGGCCCGCGGCCGATCGGCTGGATCTCGTCGCATGACGGGCAGGGCCGCCTGAACCTGGCGCCCTACAGCTTCTTCAACGCGTTCAACTACACGCCGCCCGTCATCGGCTTTGCCAGCATCGGGTTCAAGGACACGGTGCGCAACATCCAGCAGACGGGCGAGTTTGCCTGGAGCCTGGCCACGCGGCCCCTGGCCGAAGCAATGAACGCCAGCTGCGCGGCCCATCTTGCGCGGCGGCGGCCCGGGCGACTACTTCGAGATCGGTGCGGAACGGCAGTTTCGAATGATGCGGCCGAGGTAGCGCCGCGAGGCGGCGGCCAAGAGCTTGCAGGTGGCCAGGTCCAGCGGAGCGTTGCGACTCCGCGGACACGGTCGTCCGGGCCTGGCGCGTCCAGCGTGATGCGGGCCTCCAGGACGACTTCGAACTTGATCTGCACGCCGTCGACCAAGAGCATGGTTCGCACGCCGTACGGGTCGGCGCGCACTTCGCGTGCCTGGTCCAGCGCCATTCCGGGGCGCGCGACCGCCCGCATGCCGTCGGGCCCCGTGAGGCGCTGGCGCAGCGTTCGGTAGCCCTCGAGATCCGAAACGAGGAAGGTGGTGTCGACGGACTCACGGTACTCGCCATAACGCAGCGCCATGGCGGTGCCGCCGCCAAAAAGGCAGGCGGTGGCGGCGAGCAGATCGGCATCCAGGGCGCCCAGGACAGCAGCCACTCGACGGTGATGCTCACGCTCAAACAAGCAGCCGTCCCCCGGCCAACTCGGACGCGAGCGCATCCACGAGCGTGCGCTCGCGCGGTTCCATGGCGCTCAGGTCGACATGCCTCCAGTTGCGCTCATACAGGGCCAGCGCCTCGGTCGGCGTCACCTCTGCGACGCCGTGGCGCTGCCAAGCCAGGCGCTGGAGTTGTGGACAGTCCGTCAGCCGAATGGTCGACCGCAGAACAGTCGATGGCAACAGACGCTTTTCACCCCCGTCGAGCTTGCCGCTGCGCTGGTCTTGCGGATTGACGACCTCGAACCCAAGCCCCAGGGCCGCGATGGCGTTCAGCGCGTTCCTACTCGCTCGCGCGCTGCCAGCATTCGCGCTGCTGCGCGCTGGCGCTGAAGTTGCCGCCAAACAGCAACGCTCCACGCCGGACAAACAGCAGCGCGATGCGAGCCGCCAGCGGGTGGCCGGTATCGGCCAGCGCTGCCAGCCGCGTGAACGCCTGGCACCAGCGGCCGTCTTCCATCAGGCGCATGGCGGCGTCGAAACGCCGCGCCCGCTCGTTGGGGCGCGTGGCAAGCGATGCATCCGGGCTGGCGATTCGCATACCGGGCATCGCATCGGTGTCGAAGGGAAACGGCTTGTTGCTCATCATGGCGGCTCCATACTCTGTGCCTCTTGAGTTGCAGCGCGCCGCCGTTCGGTTCATGATGATTTGCTGGCGCCGCATCCGCTGTATCCGCCGCATGGACTCGATTCACAAGAAAAAGGGCATTTCGTTGCCTACCGCGAGCGAGGAGACACCATGGCTCTCGTGACCCGCTATGACACGCCGGCGTCGCTGCGCGACCTGCCCGCGGCCTCGGCCTTCTACGGCGCATGGCATGCGTTCATTGCCGGGCGCATTGCCGCCAGCACCGCCGGCAGCCCGAGCGGCGAGTTCTATGACGCGAGCGAGGTCGATGTTGCCGTCGCCGCGCAACACCGCATCACCTGGATGGCCTTCCCGCGCGCGCTGCTGGTGGCCGGCCATCGCGACGACCGCCGCACCGCGTTCACGCTCGGCGAGAACCGCGACGTGCAGGAAGAGTACTGCGAGTGGCATGTCGACAAGAACGCCGCCGGCAAGATCCGCAAGGTCACGTTCGTCACCGAGACGCCCGAATACTTCGAGCAACTCTGGGCCGCGGACCCGGCGCGCGTGGTGGCGCTGTACCGCGCGCTGGTGAGCCCGGCCGTTGTGCAGGCCGACCTGGCAGGCGCGGGCGGCGCGTACAACCGGCGCAACCACTGGAACCACGCCGACGGCATCGTCCACCTGATCCAGAGCATCAACACGCTGAATGCGGCGCTGGGGCTGGCGCAGGGCAGTGTCAACAGCGGCGGTGCGCGCGACAATTTCGAGCACAGCCCGGGCCCGCGCACCTCGGTCGATCCGCGCGTGGCGATGGACATCTCGGCGCTGGCGCGCCGCGCCCTGTCGATCACCCTGCGCGAGCCGATCGGCCTGTACATCACCCACTGGGACGACACCGGCTGGACCCGCCCCGACGGCCGCCCCGCCGGCAACTACTGGCGCATCGTGCGCGGCCTGCCCGGCATGGTGCTGCGGCTCGAATACGAGGTGCCGCCCGGCGCAGGCTTCGTCGTCGGCGACCTGCGCATCGGCGGCCGGCCGATCGAGTTCGGCGGCCAGCTTGCCGAGCATGTGACGGTCATGATCGCCGGCGTTGCCGGGGGGAGGACGCGATGAGCAAGCCCAGGGAGTCCGCCAAGCCGCGCCGCAAGGCCAAGGCGGCGGCTGGCGCCGCGCAGCGGGATATCACCACCGAAGAGACCGCCACGCAAGCAATCTCCACGCAAGCGATCACCACGCTGGAGGCCCTGACGCCCGACGCGAAGCTCGGCGCGCTGGTCTCACCCAAGCTGATCGAGGGGCTCGGCGAGCTCCATGTCCAGCTGCCCAAGGGCATCAAGCTGCCCGGGCTCGGCGGTGCGTTCGAGACCGATGCCCCCGGCGAACCCGAACCCGTCTACGGCCCCAGGCAGCGCGCCAACATCCAGGGCAACACGATCCCCGGGTTCAACAAGGACCACCAGCATTTCCTGTTCTTCCGGCTCGGCAAGATCCCGCCGGGCAAGAATTTCCTGCGCTGGATCGCACCGCTGATCTCATCGATGGAAGATGTGCTCGCCTTCGTGCGCGCGCACCGCGCGATGCGCCTCAAGCTCGGCGTGGCGAATCCGCCGATGTGCAGCACCTGGGTCAACATCGCGTTTTCGTGCGCTGCGATCGCACGGCTCGTCGACAAGGCGCATGCGGCCGCGTTCGGCGACGAGAGCTTTCGGCAGGGGCTCGCCGCGCGCTCCACCTTCATCGGCGACCCGACCGATCCGCGCCGGCCTGGCCATGTGAAGCACTGGAAGGTGGGCGGCCCGCGCAACGAGGCCGACATCCTCGTGATCGTCGCGGCCGATGACCTGCACCACCTCGACGCCATGGTCGAGGCGATCAAGCGCGAGGCCGCCGCCGGCACGCTGAAGCTGCTGTTCGAGCAGCGCGGCGACACGCTGCCCGGCGCGCTGCGCGGCCACGAGCACTTCGGCTTCAAGGACGGCATCTCGCAGCCTGGCGTGCGTGGCAAGGTCTCGCCCACACCGGGCGACTACATCACGCCGCGCTACGTCGACCCGGCCGACTCGCGCGCGCTGTTCATGGCCCGGCCGGGCCAGCTGCTCGCGTGGCCGGGCGAGTTCTTGCTTGGTGAGGCGCGCCAGTCCACCGAGAGCCTCACGGCACAGGCCCCGGCCGCGACCAATTTTCCGCGCTGGGCGGCACTTGGTTCGTACCTGGTGTGCCGGCGTCTGGCGCAGGACGTGCCGGCGTTCTGGCGTTTCGTGGCCGCGGCGAGCGGCACGCTGGGCATCGCGCCGCTGCAGTTCGCAGCCCAGCTGGTGGGCCGCTGGCCGAGCGGCGCGCCGCTGCTGCGCACCCCCGGCACCGAGAACGCCGCGCTGGCCGGCGACGAGTGGGCCAACAACCATTTCATCTACAACGACCCGACCCGGCCGATCCCGTTGCGCCCCATCCCCGGCTACGGCGGCGACGGCTTCGCGCAGGCCGGCGCCGACATGCTCGGCCTGGTGTGCCCGCACTTTGCGCACATCCGCAAGAGCAACCCGCGCGATATCGCCACCGACCTGGGCAAACCGGCCGACACGCTGATGCGCTTCTTGCTGCGCCGCGGCATCCCGTTCGGGCCGCCGATCGCCGGTGTGAAGCGCCCGCCGCCGAAACTCGTCGAAGCCGAACGCGGCCTGATGTTCATCTCGTACGGCGCCACCATCGAGCAGCAGTTCGAGTTCATCACGCGGCGCTGGGTCAACAACCCGGTGCAGCCCAACTTCGGCGGCCACGATCCGGTGATCGGCCAGCGCGACGAGCGCGGCGACCGCGAACGCTTCATCGACGTGCCGCTGCCGTCGGGCGGCGCCAGGCGGGTGCGCATTTGCGACGAATGGGTCGTGCCGACCGGTGGCGCGTATATGTTCTCGCCGCCGATCGAGGCGGTGGCCGGTGTGCTGGGCGCTTGAGCGGCCCCAGGGTGATCGCACAGCCTGCCCCGCCGGCGGTCTCCCGGCAAGTCTGGATCATCGTTGCCCACAGGGGCCCGCGCTACGGACTGCAGCCCACCGGCCGCTGTGCGAACCAGCGCCCGGGCTCGCCTTCGTACAAGCTCACCCGCAGCGCGTAGAAGTCCCAGGCGAAGCCGATGTCGCGCCGATCGCCGGTCGACAGCGCGCGCAGGTTGAACAAGCCACCCGGGACCGCGCGGCCAGCGCCGATGTGGGCCCCCGGTGTGGCGCTCACCACCTTGCAAGCCCCGCCCGGCGGCCCCGAGTCCGACACCGTCACGGTGCGCGTCGCGGTGCTGGTGTTGCCGGCGCTGTCGGTGGCGCGATAGGTGCACGTGTAGCTGCCGGCCCGGTTGATGTCCACGCTGGCGCAGTCGGCCTGCACGGGCAGGCTGCCGTCTTGCGCGTCCTGTGCGGTGGCGCCCGGGTCGCTGAAGGCCTGGCCGCGCACCATGGACAGCGGGTTTGGGCCGAGCAGCGTGATCATCGGCGCGCTGCCCGTGGGTGGCACGCCGGCCGCATGGCGCGAGAAGAAGTCCCAGACGATGTCTGGGTAGCTCGGGCCTCGTTGCAGCGCCCAACGGCCATCACGGCCGTCCTGGCCGCCGATCCAGTAGTGGCCATGGTCGGTGTCGCCAGTGTCCGGCGTCGCCGTCGGGCCGTCGTAAAACACGGTCTCCACCAGCGAGCGGCTGCCCGGCCGGCCATCGACCGTGTAGAACAGTTGCTGGCAGCCGTAGCCGGCGCCGAACACCGGCGTGCAGGCGCGCTGCGTTGCCAGCGCCTCGGCCGGCGTGTCGTGCGCCGCGTCGCCGTTGAGCAGCAGTTGCGCATCGCGCAGGTTGCGGCCGGCGGGCTGAACGACGGTGCAGTCCTGGTTGTTCTGCAACACCATCAGCGGGATCGCCGAGGCGTCGTTGCGCTCGCGCCGCATGTCGGCCACCACCTGGCTGACCGCGTGGAAGCTGGCCGAGCCGGGACACCCGGAGAACGACACCGATGCCGCGTCTTCGCCGTACGGCAAGCCCGACGCGCTGGCCGCGGCAGCGAAGTACTCGTTGTGCGTGACCGACAGCACCGTGGCCATGGCGCCGCCCGACGACAGCCCCGTGACGTAGCGCCGCTGTGGGTCGATGCTGAAGCGCGCTTCGACCTGGCGGCCGATCTGGTGCAGGTCTTCCGGCTCGCCGCGGCCCTGGTGGCGGTGCTGGTCAAGCCAAAAGCCCCAGCAGTTGGTGTTGCGAAGGCCGTCGTAGCTGGTGATGAACGGCGCGACGAGAATGAAGCGGTAGCGGTCGGCGGCCGCCACCAGGCCCCAGTCGTTCAGCACATCGGCGTTCGTCTGCTGGCAGCCGTGCAGCGCCATCACCATCGGCGCCGGGCCGCTGAGCCCGGCGGGCACGTAGACCTTGTACTGCCGCTCGCGCGAGCCGGAGTGGCTTTGCGCGGACAGCGTGAAGTCGCTGGTCGTGCCGGCCGGGGCAGGCAGGCCGGTGAGCGCAAGCAAGGCGATGGCGAAACCGCGGATCAGAAAGTGGCTCATGTTGTGCTGCGACAGAAAATGGGTGCACCGAACTTAGTGCGTCGCGGCGGTATCCGCAAGGCGGCCAAGGTAATCGCGTGTGACCATGTACCGCGGGCGAGCGCTACCATCCGCTCGGGTCAGCAGTCATTGGCAGCCTTGGCAGGCGACCGGCAGGAGTTGATATGGCAACAGACAGCGGCACGGGAGAACAAGGCGCGGCGGGCGAGCGGGCGCCATGGTGGGGCTGGCCGCTGCCGTGGTGGCCTGGGCTGGCGCCGCAGCAGCTCACGCAGCCGATCAATCCGGGCTGGTCGTTCGGCAACCTCGTCAGCGTGACCAACCTCAACTCGTCCGCGCCGGACATCGAGCGCGAGGTGCTGTTGCAACACAGCTACGGCCGCCAGATCGGCCGGCTGCTGGACGCGGTGTCGGCGCTGGCCGAACGCCTGCCGGCGGCCGCCAGCGACCCGCGCGTCAAAGAGTTCCAGTCGCTGGTGCGTGAGGTCGATGGCATCAAGCGCCGCGCCCGGCTGCCACGGGTGGAGCGGCTGCGCGACGAGATCGAGGAACTGCGGCGCAGCGACCCGCGCGCCTACGAGCAGCTGCGTGCCATGCTGCCGCGCTGACACGGCGAGCGTCGTTCACCCCGCCAGCGTGTAAGCCGCCTTCACCGGGGTGCAAACCTCGCGTGCACAACTCGCGTGCACGACGCGCGGTTCTTCAAGCGGATGCCGCTGGCGACCGGGCCGAACCTCTGTTCGCGGTGGATGCCATGCCGCCAAAGACGTCGATCACCGCCTGCACGTCGCGCGCGCCCACCGCGTGGGCCACGCGCGTGGCCGGGGCGACGCACAGGCTGCGCAACACCTCGGGTGCGAAGCTGCCCAGCCCACGAAACGCCCGCACCCGAACGACTGTGCCGCCGTCGGCGTTGCGCATCGCCTCGGCCAGCGTGCGGCATTCGGTCGGGTTGTAGGCATGCCGCACCATCCCGGCAGCCGCATCCGAATCCGCGGCTTGGGCCTGTGGCACCAGCTCAAACATCGGCGCGCGCACCATCCACACCCGCCCGGCCTCGATCAGCCCGGGCAGCCAGCGCTGGAAGTACAGCAGCATCAGCGCACCGATGTGGATTCCATCCGCATCGGGGTCGAACAGCAGCGCGATGCGGTCAAAACGCAGGCGCTCCCGGCTGTCGGCG
>JANNDW010000041.1:0-9861 GCA_031378125.1 Methylibium sp.
GTGTCCGACAGCACCTGCTGGTGGCTGGCCAGCAGCGCGAGCTGGGCCGACAGCAAGCTGCGCTCATTCTCGAACACCTCGAGTTGCGACACCACGCCTGCTGCCAGCTGCGCTTCGGTTTGCGCCGACACCTGCCTGAGCTGGTCAACCTGCATCCGCAGCTCCTCGTTCTGCTGCCGGTGCGCCTCCAAGTTGATCAGGGCGTTCTCGACCTCTTCGAAGGCCGCGATCACCGAGCGACGGTAATCCTGCTCGGCCACGGTAACCTGGGCCTCGCTGGTCTTCACGCGGGCCTTGATGCCCGGATTGAACGCCGGGATATTGATGCTCGGCAACAGGCCGAGGGTAAACGACCTGAACAGGTCGCCCAGCCTGAACCCGGCGGTGCCACCTTGGCCGGTCATGCTGATCGACGGTAGCTGCGCCAGCCGCGCCTGCCCCACCAGGTCGTGCGCTTGGAGCACGCGGAACTCGGCAGCGACGACGTCGGGCCGCCGGGCCAGCAAATCGAGCGGCAGGCCGGCCGGTACGCGGGGCACGCGCACGCGGTCCTGCAGTCGGCCGGGTTGGACCTTGAACTCCCCGGCCGGCACGCCCAGCAGGGTGGCGAGCGCGTTTTCGGACGTGGCGCGGAGCCGGCGCAGCTCCAGCAGCTCCTTGGTCAGGCGGTTGTTCTCTGCCCGCTGCCGCAGCACCTGGGTGTCGGCCACCAGGCCGTTGCTGCGCATCGTCTCGTAGATGCGCAGGATCTGCTGGTTCCTGGACAGTGCGCGCTGTTGCTGCTCGATCTGTTCGTCGAGCTGGAGGATCTGGAAGTAGGTGGTCGAGACGCTGGCGACGAGCTGCAGGTACCCGGCACGCCAATCCGCCTCGGTCGCGCGGAACTCGGCGGTCTGTGCCTGCACGCCCTTGTTGACCTTGCCCCAGATGTCGATGTCCCAACTGACCTGGGTGCCGAGGTTGAGCTGCTTGCTGAACCTCTGGCCGGTGGTCTTTTGCAGGTTGGAGCCGGCGCCGATGTCGGCCGACGGCAGGGCGCCGGCACGCACTTCGTCGATCTGGGCGCCGGCCACCTCGATGCGCCCGGCCAGGATCTTCAGGTCGAAGTTGCCTGCAACCGCCCGCGCCACCAGCGCGTCCAGCGTGGGGTCGCGGAACTCGGTCCACCACCGGGGAGAGATCGTTTCGGCCGCCGACACTTTGGTGCCGGCCGGTTGAGACCATGACGCCTTCGTTGGGGCCTCCGGGCGCTGGTATTCGGCCACGTGGACGTTCGCGCATCCGCACAGCATGCCCACACACAGGCCAGTGAGAAGAATCGTCTGCTTCATTGCGTCCCCCGCAGCACTTGTTGCAGCCGTGAGTTGCGCACCGGGCCCGATGGGTTCATGTTGTTTGCGCCCGGAGCGGCAGCGGCACACCTGCCCACTATTGCGGCCGGCGCGGCGGCAGTCAACCTAGAAACTGTGGATGTACGCACGTGATCGGCCTGCGAGCCAGCCCTGGCTCGTGACCGCGTGCGTCGAGCCGGCCGCGGGCAACAGTGCTCTCAACCCAGCCGCTTGTGCATGTTGAAGTTGGTCGGAAGATAGCCGAGTTTGCGGTACAAGGCCTGCGCGCCGGCATTGTTGGCAAAGACATTGAGCCCGATGCCGACCGCACCAGCAGCAACGGCAATCGCCTCCAGCGCCTGCAGTGCACGCACCGCATGCCCCTGGCGGCGAAAAGCGGGCTCGATGACGAGGTCGTACAGGTAGGCAGAAACGGCCCCGTGCTTGCGCTCGATGTGGACCCACAGGCAGCCCACCGTGGAGCCACCTTCGTCAGCCAGGATCTCGTAGAGAAAGTTGTGCGGCGTGGCCAGGCCTTGCGGCAGCAGCCCGGCGAAGTCTTCACGCGAGCGCTCCAGCGCACCGACTTCAGCCCATCGGCCGGCCGAAACGTTGTCTTGCGCGTAGCCGACGATGGCCGCCTCCAGATAGGGGCCGTAGCGCTCGGGGCGCATGGGCATCAGCGTGGTCATGGCGCGGCGCTGTTCAGAATGGGTCAGGCCGCAGCTTCGTCAGGCTGCGTCGCAGCCTCGTCTTCGCTTTCACGCTCAGGCGGAGAGTGGTACCAGGCCTCATGGGGTGAGAATTCCCCGCATGCGAGGCATTGCGTCAGCGGCCACTGGACCGCGCAACCCGGGCAAACGCCTCGGGTCCAGAACGTGTTCCAGACAGTTCCGCACAACGGGACGCATTGCCACTTGTCCTGCGGCCCTGGGCGCCACTGACACTGTGGGCAATAGATCTCGGCCTTGTCATTCATCTCGGGTCTACTTGCACCATTGCGACTCGCAAGGGATTCCGTCGTTGTTCCCGTCCATTTTCGTGCCAGGGCAGTTCTTCAGAAAGAACGTGGCTTCTGCGCAAGAGGTCATTTGCGAACAGTGTGTTCGACCATCGCATTTGTACGACGAAAGACTCGAACTCTCCGGCCTCGGAAGCGTTGTTGTTGGTGCCTTCTCCGATTGGATCGGTGCGCCGACAAGGCGCTGCCTATTAAGGCGGTCTTGATACTTGGTGTAGCCGTACCAACCAAGCGCCGCAATGATGAGCAGGACGATGAGGCGTTGCATGTTTGTGTTGACTCGCGACAAGCGTGACAACTCTACAGGGACGGCGAGATTCCACGCTGATCATTGCCAGCGTGTCGCCTACGCGGCGGTGCACATCGCGCCCGCCCGCTACAGTTCACCCATGCCCCGCCCCATCCTTGCCCTGGACGCCGACGGCGTGCTCGTGGACTTGCACATCGGCTATGCCACTGCTTGGCAGCGCGCCTTCGGCGCCTACCCGGCCGAGCGCGACCCGCACGCCTACTGGCCCATCGACCGCTGGCAGGTGGAGCGGCTGGACGGCGACAAGCGCCTGCACTTGCGCGCGCAGTTCGACGAAACGTTCTGGACCTCGCTGCCGGCGATTGACGGTGCGGTGCAGGCCTGCCACCGCCTGCACGACGCCGGCTTCGACTTGGTGTGCGTGACGGCGCTGGACGCCGAATTCGAAGCGGCCCGGCTGCGCAACCTGCGCGGCCTGGGGTTCCCGATCGAACGTGTCATCGCCACCGGCCACTACGAAGGCGAGCGCAGCCCCAAGGCCGATGCCATCGCCGCGCTGCGGCCGATGGCTTTTGTGGACGACTACATCGTGTACATGCGCGGCGTGCCGGACGACGTGCACACCGCGCTGGTGCTGCGCGCGCCCAACGGCAGCCCGAACACGGGTGACGACATGGTGCTGGCCAAGTCGGTGCACCAGGACTTGGCGGGTTTTGCCGAGCATTGGTTGGGTGGGCGGCGGGTGGGGTAGTGTTGATGACTTCCCCATCGCTTGACATTCGCGCACTCGCTTTCGACGTGTTCGGCACCGTCGTCGACTGGCGCGGCTCCATCATCCGCGAGGGTCAGTTGCTGTCGGCCACCAAGGGTTTGACGGTCGACTGGCCGGCCTTCGCCGATGCCTGGCGCGCCGGCTACAAACCGGCGATGGACAGCACGCGCGGCGCCGGCGCGGCGTGGCTGGACATTGACACGCTGCACCGGCGCATCCTCGATGGACTGCTGCTGCGCTTCGGGCCGCAGGGCTTGTCGGCCGACGAGGTGGCGCATCTCAACCGCGTGTGGCACCGGCTGATGCCGTGGCCCGACACGGTGTCGGGGCTGAACCGCTTGCGCTCGCGCTATGTCATCTCGAGCCTCTCCAACGGCAACGTCTCGCTGCTGGTGAACATGGCGAAAAACGCCGGACTGCCGTGGGACTGCGTGCTGTCGGGCGAGCTGGTCCACAAGTACAAGCCCGACCCCGAGGTGTACCTGATGGCCGCCCGCATGCTGGGCGTGGCACCGCAGCAGCTGATGCTGGTGGCGGCGCACCCCAGTGACCTGGCGGGCGCGCAGCGCGCCGGGCTGCGCACGGCTTATGTGACGCGGCCGCTGGAGTACGGGCCGGCCGGTTGGATGGAGCCGGTGGGCGAGCTGGTGTTCGACTTCACGGCGGTCGACTTCCTGCATCTGGCGGCCCAGCTCGGCGCCTGATGGCATCACAGCGTCGGGGCCTCACGGCGTGATTCTGCTGCTTTGTCCTGCACCATGAACGAGGCTTCTGCACGCCAGGTGCTGCTGTTGCAGGCGCTCGAGACCGTCGGCGGCCCCGGCCTGCGCTGGACGGCGCAAGACAGCGCCTGGGCCAGCCGCGCCGCGCTGGAGTCAACCGCCGCAGGCGCCGCGGCGCACGAGTTCGTTGCCGAACGCGCACGCCATGCCATGCACAACCTGGCGCCACGAGAACCGGCCGTGGCCGGGTGGCTGGCGCGCCGCTGGTGGCCGAGGCTGGGGTGGGTGTGGGCAGCAGGCACGGGGCTGCTCGCGGGCGGGCTGGCCGATGCGATCGGCGGTGGCCAGCGCATCAACCTGCTCGCACCGCCCGTGTGGGGTGTGGTGGTGTGGAACCTGCTGGTCTATGCACTGCTGTTGTGGGGCGCGGCGCGGGCCGCTTTCGCGCGGCGCGCTGCTGTGGCCGGGCCGGTGATGCGCGGCCTGCAGGCTTGGCTGGCTCGGGTGCCATCGGGCCGCGCTGGTGGTGACGCGGCCGTCGCGCAGGCCTTCACGCTGGGGTGGGCGCGGCACAGCGCGCCGCTCACCACGGCACGCGCCGCCGGCCTGCTGCACACCGCGGCGGCGGCGCTGGGCTTGGGGCTGCTGGCCGGCCTGTACGCGCGCGGCCTGGTGCTGGACTACCGGGCGGGTTGGGAAAGCACGTTCCTGAATGCGGGCCAGGTGCATGCCGCCTTGTCGTGGCTGATGGCGCCTGCGGTGGCGCTGTCGGGCATCGCCGTGCCGGACGCTGTGGCGCTGGAGGCATTGCGCTTTTCCCCTGCGCAACCGCTTGCCGGGGCCAGCGCCGCGCCGTGGATTCACCTGTACGCGGTCACGCTGACGCTGTTCGTGGTGCTGCCGCGTGCCGCACTGGCCTTGTGGAGCGGGTGGCGGGCGCGCCGCTTGACGCAGCACTTCCCGCTGGCGCTGGACGACCCGTATTTCCAGCGCCTGCTGCGCCATCGGCAGGGCGGCGCTGCGCGGGTGCAGGTGCTGCCGTATGCGCACGCGCCCGCTGTGCAGGCAGAGCAGGGCTTGCGGGCGGTGTTCGCGCAGGTGTTCGGCGATGCCGCGCAGGTGCAGGTGGCGCCGGTGGTCGCTTTCGGCGCGGAAGACGAGCCGGCCGCCGCGACGTGGGTGCCGACTGGCACGACGCTGGTGGTTGCGCTGTTCGATTTGACCGCCACGCCGGAGGTCGAGAACCAGGGCCGGTTCGTCGAGCGGCTGTTGCAGGTGTCGGCGTCCGCTGCGGGTTCCGGCCAGCGGCCGGGCGTGGTGATGCTGATCGACGAGGCCGCGTTCGCCAAGCGTTTCGGCGCGTCCGGCGAGCGCATCGCGCAACGTCGCGCCGCGTGGCGCGCGCTGGCCGAAGCGCTGGGCACGGCGCCGGTGTTCGTGAACCTCGCTGCACCCGACCTGCCGGCCGCCGAGCAGGCGCTGCAGACGGCGCTGGGCGCGGCGCCACGTGCGCTGGCCGGGGCCTGAGCCCGTCCGCACCCGCCCCGCCCAACTGATCGCTCCCACGCAGCCACGCAGCCACGCAACCACGCAACCACGCAACCACGTGAACCCCTCGCCCGATTCGATTTCGCTGAGCCTGGTGTCGCACACCAACGCCGGGAAGACCACACTGGCGCGCACGCTGCTGGCGCGCGACGTGGGCACGGTGCGCGACGCGCCGCACGTGACCGAATTCGCCGACGCTTTCACGTTGCTCGAAACGCCGCACGGCGAGGTGCTGCGGCTGTGGGACACGCCCGGCTTCGGCGACAGCGTGCGGCTGGCCAAGCGCCTGCGCCAGTCGGACAACCCGCTCGGCTGGTTTCTCAGCGAGGTGTGGGACCGCTGGCGCGACCGGCCGTTCTGGTCCAGCCAGCAGGCCCTGCGCAATGTGCGCGACCAGGCCGATGTGGTGCTGTACCTCGTCAACGCGGCCGAAGAGCCCGCAGCGGCGGGTTATGTCGGGCCCGAAATGGAGCTGCTGGCCTGGGTCGGCAAACCGGTGATCGTGTTGCTCAACCAACTGGGTGCACCGCGCGAGGCCGCGCTGGACGATGCCGACGTGCAACGCTGGTGCGAGCATCTGGCCGGGCACAGCCATGTGCGCACCGTGCTGCCGCTGGATGCATTTGCGCGCTGCTGGGTGCAGGAGTTCAGGTTGCTGCAGGGGATTGCCGATGTGTTGAGTGGCGCGCGGCGCGCGCTGATGCTGCGGCTGAGCGACGCCTGGCTGGCCCAGCAGCGCGCGACCTTCGACGCCGCGATGCAGGCACTGTCGACCAGCCTGGTGCGCATCGCCAGCGCTCGCGCCGTGGTGCCCGGCCCGGCCGGCCTGCGCGCCCGGCTGCGCCAGGTCGGCGCGGCGCTGGGCATGGGCAAGGCCAGCGAGGGGCCTCAGGCGGTGGCGCAGCAGGCGTTGGCCGAAGCGCTCGATGCCGAGGTGCGCGCCAGCACCGCGCAGCTGATCAAACTGCACGGGCTGGACGGCCAGGCGGAGGGCGAAATCCTGCAGCGCCTGGCCACCCACTTTGAGGCGCGCCTGCGCCTGAACGAAGGCAACGCGGCGCTGCTGGGCGGCATGCTGACCGGAGCGCTGGCCGGGCTGAAGGCCGACATCGCCACCGGCGGGCTCACACTGGGCGGCGGCCTGCTGGCCGGCGGCATTCTCGGAGCGCTGGGCGCGGCCGGCCTCGCGCGTTGCGTCAACCTCGTGCGCGGCACCGAACAATCGTGGCTGACATGGAATGCCGAGGCGCTGGACGCGATGCTGGAGGCCGCACTGTTGCGCTATCTGGCGGTCGCGCACTTCGGCCGCGGGCGCGGCGAATGGGCGCTGGGTGAATCGCCGCCGCACTGGAAAGAGGTGGTCGCCCAGGCGCTGGCCGCCCATCGCAGCGCCCTCGCGGCGCTGTGGAGCAGCCGCGGCACGCGCGCGGGCGATGCCGCCAACGCCGATGAAAACGAGCACCTGGCCACTGCTCTCGAAGCCTTGTTGGCGCAGGCGGCGGTGGCGGCGCTTGAGCACCTGTATCCGGGCGCCGCGGCGCTGCCGGCCTTGTCGCCCGAGCGCGTGAGCGGCGTGCCCGCTTCTGGCGATGGCGATGCACGTTGTGATAGTGGCGTGACATGAACATCATCATCATCGGCGCCGGCCGGGTCGGCGAAAGCGTGGCCGAGAGCCTGGTGTCCGAGCGCAACGACATCACCGTGGTGGACACCGACCCGCTGCGCCTGGCGGCCTTGCAGAGCGACTTTCAAACCTGGGTCTGCACAGCCACCATGCTGCTCGGCCGGCTGGAGTTGTTTTCGATCCTGGTGCTGTTCACGCCGCGGTTTTGGCGCAAGTAGCGGCACGCATTGAGGCCCTGCTTGGCCGTGGCAATCGGGGTGGTGGAACAGGCTCACCTGGCTACGGGAATCTTCGCGGAGCGGCATGCGATGCTTGCGTGTAATCTGCATGCATGAACAGCGTCCATCGCAGCATCCAGTTCTACTTCGACTTCTCCTCGCCCTACTCGTACATCGCGTCGGAATGGGTCGAGGCGCTGGCGGCGCGGCACGGCCGCACCGTCAACTGGCAGGCGGTTTTGCTCGGGGTGACCTTTCAGGCGGCGGAGCTGAAGAGCCCGGTGTCGCACCCGATCAAGCGGGAATATTCGCTGCTCGATTTCGCGCGTTCGGCCCGTTTTGCCGGTGTTCCTTTTGTGATGCCGCCCAAGTTCCCCATCTCGACGCAAAATGCCGCGCGGCTGTTCTGGTGGCTGCAGGCGAGCGATCCCGCGCGGGCCGCGGCCTGGGCTCGCGCCGGGTTGCGCGCCTTTTTTACCCGTGGCGTCGACCTCGGTGACGCGACTGCGCTGAAGCTCCACGCCGCCGAGTTCGGCATCGCCCCCGAGCAAGCCGAAGCGGTTTGGTCCGACCCGCAATGGAAAGACCGGCTGCGGCAAGTCAATGACGGGGCAATCGCCGCCGGCGTGTTCGGCGCGCCGTTCTTTATGATCGACGGCGAGCCGTTCTGGGGCAACGACCGCCGCGCGCAGATGGAGCGTTGGTTGGAGGCTGGGCCTTACTGAAGGAATGGCATGAAGAAAACCGCCAAATCCCTGGTCGAAGAGGCAATGGGCCAGGTGACCACCTACACCGTCGAGCAAGCGCGTGCGCTGCATGCCCACCCGGGGGTGCAGTTCGTTGACATTCGCGATGTACGCGAACTCGAGCGCGAGGGTGTGATCCCCGGCGCGCTTCATGCCCCGCGCGGCATGCTCGAGTTCTGGGTCGACCCCGAATCGCCCTACCACCGCGACGTGTTCGCGCAGGACAAGGAGTACGTTCTGTTCTGCGCCGCCGGCTGGCGCTCCGCGCTGGCCACCAAGACGCTGATGGACATGGGCCTGGAGCGCGTGGCGCATGTCGGCGGCGGGTTCACGGCCTGGAAGGAGGCGGGCGCACCCACCGATGCCAAACCCGTGAGCAAGGGCTGAGGGACAGCGCTGATGTTGGTCGACTGTCTGCGCATCCAGGCGCGCGCCAACCGTCTGGCCAACCATCGCCTTCACGCCGCGATGGCCGCGCTCGGGGACGAAGACTTCCGCGCGCCGCGCACCAGCTTCTTTCCGAGCCTGGCGGCCACGCTCAACCACATTCTCGAAGTCGATCAGTACTACGTCGGCGCTCTCCATGGTGATGCCGGCCTGGCTGGCCACTGGAGTCGCTTCGTACCCGACACCGGGTTCGCGCTTCTGGCCGCGCGCCAGCGCGCGACCGACGAGCGGCTGATCGCGTTCTGCGACGCGCTCGATACGGCCGGCTGCCGTCGCATTGTCGAGATGCCTCGCAACGAAGGCCGCGTGCAGCGCGACCAGGCCGCGCATGTGCTGGCGCACCTGTTCATGCACCAGACTCACCACCGCGGCCAGGTGCACGCGATGCTGGCCGGCACTTCGGTGGCGCCACCGCAGCTGGACGAGTTTTTGATGCCCAGCGATGCCCACTTTCGCGTGGGTGACATGGCGGCGCTGGGTTGGCGGGAAGAGGCGATCTACGGCCCCTACAATTCACGTTGACGTATACGTCAATTGACCGGGCGCCGCGGCGCAACTTCACCGAGACAATTCATGCCCGCACTTGCCACCAAACTCAGCCCGCGATCCGAGGACTTCAAGGCTAACGTCGCGGCGATGCAAGCGCTCGTGGACGACTTGAACGCGCGCCTGGCCCAGGTCGCGCAAGGCGGCGGTGAAGCGGCCCGCGCCAAGCACCTCGCGCGCGGCAAGCTGCTGCCGCGCGACCGCGTCGAGATGCTGCTCGACCCCGACACGCCGTTCCTTGAGATCGCGCCGCTGGCCGCGCTCAACATGTACAAGGAGCGCGCCGGCCAGGACGCGGCGCCGGGCGCCGGGCTGATTGCCGGCATCGGCCGCGTCAGCGGCGTGGACTGCATGATCGTCTGCAATGACGCCACCGTGAAAGGCGGCACCTACTTTCCGATGACGGTGAAGAAGCACCTGCGCGCGCAAGAGATCGCCCAGCAAAACCGCCTGCCGTGCATCTACCTGGTCGACAGTGGCGGCGCCAATTTGCCGAACCAGGACGAGGTGTTCCCCGACCGCGACCACTTCGGCCGCATCTTCTTCAACCAGGCGCAGATGAGCGCGCTGGGCATCCCGCAGATCGCGGTGGTGATGGGCTCGTGCACGGCGGGCGGCGCCTACATGCCGGCGATG
>JANNDW010000126.1:0-26602 GCA_031378125.1 Methylibium sp.
CGCCATCGGCACTGTCCCGGGCCGGTGGCTCTTGTTCCTTGTCGTCGCACAGCCCGAGAAACTTCGACTGTCGCATCATTCGCAGCATCGACTCCGGGATCGGATCGGGCTTGCCGTAATCGTCGATGTAAGTGTCCAGCCCGTCCATCACGTTGAAGTGCGGGTCGGTGAACAGCTTCTTCATCGCGGCGTTGCGCACATCGCCCGCCACACCCGGCGCGACGAAGCGCGAATAGTCCGATTCGCGGGTCAGCAGCGCCACATCGTCCCAGGTCGGAAGCGGCTCGGCAGCAGGCGCTGGATCGACGATCGGCGCTGGCGCCGGCGCTGGCCGCGGCAACGCGACCCCTGCCGCCGGCGCCGCCTCGACCGTCTGCGCGGGCGGCTCCAGCGGAACAACGCCTGTTTGGACCTGCGCCTTGCGCCGTGCCCAGCGCGACAGAAAGCCGCTCTGTTCGTTCATGGCTGCCTCTGCTCGGGCGGCAAGAAAGAAGCCGGGCGTTTGCGCTTCTTCGGCTCCGGCCGGTAGTTTTGGTCGGTGTACGCCTGCAACCAGGCCACCAGTTCGGCACCCAACGGCACGTTGTCCACATGCTCCTGCGCATCCAGCCAGCGGCCGGCTTCGTTGTAGGACAGGCTCACCATTTCCGGCCTCGCGCGCGCCGGGTCTTCATCGTCAGTGCGCCACATCACGAACCACACGGGCGCGCCCGAACTGAGGTTCAGATAGTAGCCCTCGCACTCGTCGCGATAGAGCATCAGCGTGAAGCCCGGGCAGAGCGTGCGGCACAGCTTGCCGTCGTCGCGCAGCACCCGCGGCAGGTCGCCAAAAGCGTCTTCGTTCGCCACCACCTCGACCACCTTGAAGCGCCAGTCTTCCCACCGGTTGGGCTGCGCTTCGCGCTCCATCACCACCGCCACGCTGACCGACGGCCTGTCCATTTGATCTCTCTTTGCCTTGGGTCAAGTGGTCTTTGAAATCGAGATGCTCGGGAACTTTGACGAGAAGTCCTTGGCGCGCTGGGCGATCTTGACCGCCACCTGGCGCGCCACGCCTTTGTACAGGGCTGAAATTTCGCTGTCGGGATCGCTCACCACGCTGGGGCGGCCCGAATCGGCCTGCACGCGGATGGACAGGTTCAACGGCAGCGCGCCCAGGTAGTCCATGCCATATTCGGCCGCCATTTTCTTGCCGCCGTCCTGGCCGAAGATGTGCTCCACATGGCCGCATTTCTCGCACACGTGCACCGCCATGTTCTCGACGATGCCGAGAATCGGCACACCGACCTTCTCGAACATCTTGATGCCCTTCTTCGCGTCCAGCAGCGCAATGTCCTGCGGCGTGGTGACGATCACCGCGCCAGTCAGCGGCACCTTCTGCGACAAGGTCAACTGGATGTCGCCGGTGCCGGGCGGCATGTCGACGATCAGGTAATCCAGCTCGGCCCAGTTGGTCTGGCGCAGCAACTGCTCCAGCGCCTGCGTGGCCATCGGGCCGCGCCAGATCATCGGGCTGTCGGCTTCGACCAGGAAGCCGATCGACATGACTTGCACGCCAAAGTTTTCCATCGGCTCCATGGTCTGGCCGTCGGCGCTTTCGGGCCGGCCCTCGATGCCCATCATCATCGGCTGGCTGGGGCCGTAGATGTCGGCGTCCAAGATGCCGACCGAGGCGCCTTCGGCCGCCAGCGCCAGCGCCAGGTTCACGGCCGTGGTGCTCTTGCCGACGCCGCCCTTGCCGGACGCCACCGCAATGATGTTCTTCACCTTGGGCAGCAACTGCACGCCGCGCTGCACCGCGTGCGGCACGATCTTGGTGGCCAGGTTGGCGCTGACGTTCTCGACCCCGGCGACCGTGCGGGCCGCCGCGATCAGCGCCTTGCGCAGCCCGGCGATCTGGCTCTTGGCCGGGTAGCCCAGTTCCACGTCGAAGGCCACGTCGCCGCCATCGACACGCAGGTTCTTCACCTGCTTGGTGGTGACGAAGTCTTTGCCCGTGTTCGGGTCAATGACGGTTTTCAGCGCATCGAGCAGCGCGGTGTCGGTGACAGCCATGGAATTGGGGAAAAGTTGAAATTGATTGGAAGCTGAGTCTAGCGGCAAGGCCAAAGCAAAACTTTAGGGTTATCGGCGCTTTGCGACCCCGCCGCCCTGCGACAACGCCGCACCGGCGTGCGCTCCTAGAATCCAGGGTTCGTCGCGGGGCACCCGCCCGAGACACGCCGTGAGACCACCATGACCCGCAAGCTCTTTGTCACCACCGCCCTGCCCTACGCCAACGCGCCGTTCCACATCGGCCACTTGATGGAGTACATCCAGGCCGACATCTGGGTGCGCTTCCAGCGCATGGTGGGCAGCGAGGTGCATTTCGTCTGCGCCGACGACGCGCACGGCGCAGCGATCATGATCGCCGCCGAGAAGGCGGGCAAGACGCCGCAGCAGTTCATCGGCGAGATCGGCGCGGGGCGCAAGCAGTATCTCGATGGCTTTCACATCGGCTTTGACAACTGGCACTCCACCGACGCGCCCGAGAACCACGCGCTGGCCAAAGACATCTACCTCGCATTGCGCAAGAACGAGCTGATCGCCACCAAGACGATCGAGCAGTTCTTCGACCCGGTGAAGCTGATGTTCCTGCCCGACCGCTACATCAAGGGCGAATGCCCCAAGTGCGGCGCGAAAGATCAGTACGGCGACAACTGCGAGGTCTGCGGCGCGGTCTACGCGCCCACCGACTTGAAGAACCCCTACTCCGCGCTGTCCGGCGCCACGCCAGTGCTCAAGAGCAGCGAGCACTACTTCTTCAAGCTGTCCGACCCGCGCTGCGTCGAGTACCTGCAAGGCTGGACGCAAGACGGCAAGCTGCAGCCCGAGGTGGCCAACAAAGTGAAGGAGTGGTTCGTCAAGGCGGACGACGGCTCGGGGGGTTTGGGCGACTGGGACATCAGCCGCGACGCACCCTACTTCGGCATCGAAATCCCCGACGCGCCGGGCAAGTACTTCTACGTGTGGCTCGACGCGCCGGTAGGCTACCTGGCGTCTCTGAAGAACTATTTCGACACCGGAAAAGCCAAGGCCCAAGGCGAGCCCCGCAGCTTCGACGACTACCTGGCCGACCCGGCCGTCGAGCAGATTCACTTCATCGGCAAGGACATCGTCACCTTCCACACGCTGTTTTGGCCGGCGATGCTGCATTTCAGCGGCAAGCATCGGGCCGACGGCACCTACGTGCCGAGAAAGGTGCCGAACAACATTTTCGTGCACGGCTTCATCACCGTCGGCGGCGAGAAGATGAGCAAGAGCCGCGGCACCGGCATCTCGCCGCTGCGCTATCTCGAAGTCGGCCTGAACGCCGAATGGTTGCGCTACTACATTGCCGCGAAATTGAATGCGAAAGTCGAGGATATCGACTTCAACCCGGACGACTTCGTCGCCCGCATCAACAGCGACCTGATCGGCAAGTACATCAACATCGCCAGCCGCGCCGCGGGCTTCCTGAGCAAGCGCTTCGGCGGCACGCTGTCGGCCGACGTCGGCGTCGAGGGCCGCGAACTGCTCGACACGCTGCGCGCCCACCGCGACGGGCTGCGCCGGCTCTACGAGGAGCGCGAGTTCGGCAAGGCGCTGCGTGAGACCATGCTGCTGGCGGACAAGGTGAACGGCTACGTCGACCAGAACAAGCCCTGGGAGTTGGCCAGAGTGGCCGGCCAGGATGCCGTGCTGCACGACGTGTGCACGGTCTGCATCGAAGCCTTCCGGCTGCTGACGATCTACCTGAAGCCAGTGTTGCCGGCGCTGGCCGGCCAGGTCGAGGCCTTCCTGCGCATTCCACCGCTTGAATTTGGCGATGCCGCGCGGGCGATGGGCGCCCACACCATCGGCGAATACACGCACCTGATGCAGCGTGTCGACCCGAAGCATCTGGGCGCCTTGCTCGAACCGGGGCTGATCGAACTGCCTCCGCCGGGCGGCGAGGCGCTGGCTGCCGAAATCAAGGTCGACGATTTCGCCAAGGTCGATCTGCGCATCGCGAAGATCGTGGCCTGCGAACGGGTCGTTGGTTCGACCAAGCTGCTGCGCTTGACGCTGGACATCGGCGAAGGCATCGATCCGCAGGGGCGCCCGCTCACCCGCAACGTCTTCAGCGGCATCCAGTCGGCCTACCAACCCGCCGATCTGGTCGGCAAATACACCGTGATGGTGGCCAACCTGGCGCCGCGCAAGATGAAGTTCGGCGTCAGCGAAGGCATGGTGCTGGCGGCCTCGCACGCCGACGAAAAGACGCACCCGGGCCTGTATGTTCTTGAACCCTGGCCCGGCGCAACGCCGGGGCTGCGAGTGCGGTAGGCAACCGCCCCACCCCGGCCCGCGCGACGAATGAACCTGCCCCAGCTTCACCCCTTCCGCCCGCGCCTGCTCGACGCGCTGAAAGACTACAACCGCACCCGCTTCATCGCCGACCTGGGCGCGGGTGTCACCGTGGGCATCGTCGCGCTGCCGCTGGCGATGGCGTTTGCGATTGCCTCCGGCGTCAAGCCCGAGCAAGGCATCTTCACCGCCATCATCGCCGGCTTCCTGATCTCGGCGCTGGGCGGCTCCAGTGTGCAGATCGGCGGGCCGGCGGGCGCCTTCATCGTCATCGTCTACGGCATCGTGCAGCGCTACGGCCTGCCCAATTTGTTGATCGCCACCGTGCTGGCCGGCGCGCTGATGTTTGCGATGGGCTGGTTCAGGCTCGGCGCGCTGGTGCGCTACATCCCGGTGTCCATCGTCATCGGCTTCACGAATGGCATTGCGGTGCTGATCGCGCTGTCGCAGCTGAAAGACTTGTTCGGCCTCAAAACGGGCCCGGTGCCGGCCGACTTCTTTGCTCAGGTTCACGCCATCGCCACCCACCTGGACGGCTTCAACCCCTACGCCTTCTTGCTTGGGGCGCTGTGCCTGGGAGGCCTGTTCTTCTGGCCCCGGCTGTTCACGCCGGGCAAGGTGCTGCCCACTGCAATGCTCGAAGGGCGCACCTTGCGCACCGCGGCGCGCATGCCGGGGCCCATCATTGCGCTGGTGTCGCTGTCGGTTCTGGCCACGCTGCTCAACTTGCCGGTAGAAACCATCGGCTCGCGCTTCGGCGGCATTCCGCAGGCGCTACCGTCGCTGGCGTGGCCCGATCTGAGCTGGAGCAGCGCTCAGCAGTTGCTGATTCCCACGATCACGATTGCCATGCTGGGCGCCATCGAGTCGCTGCTGTGCGCCCGCGTGGCCGACAACATGACCGATCTGAGGCGCCACGACCCGAATCAGGAGTTGATGGCGCAGGGCGTGGCCAACATCGTCGTGCCGTTTTTCGGTGGCATACCGGCCACCGGCACGATCGCGCGAACGGTCACCAACGCGCGCGCGGGCGCCACCAGCCCGGTGGCCGGGATCGTGCATGCGGTCACGCTGCTGGCCATCGTGCTGGTGGCCGCGCCGCTGGCGGCGAACGTGCCGCTGGCGGTGCTGGCCGGCATCCTGCTGTTCGTGGCCTGGAACATGGGCGAATGGCACGAGTTCGCGAGGTTGCGGCAGTTCAGTGTTCGCTATCGCGTCATCCTGCTCGGCACGTTTTTTCTGACCGTGGTCTTCGACCTGACCGTGGCAATGCAAGCCGGGCTGCTGATGGCCTGCGCGTTTTTCATCTACCGCATGAGCACGCTGTTCACCGTGGAGCCCGATCTGTCGCCCGTGGCCAACGGCGTGCCCGGCGTGCGCGTGTACCGGCTGTATGGATCGCTGTTCTTCGGCGCGGTGGCCAAGATCGAGTCCGTCGGCGAAAGCCTGCCGCCGAACACGCACGCCGTGGTGCTGGAGATGCACCGCCTGGTGTTGATCGACACCTCGGGCATGGACGCGCTGGAGCAACTGCACCGCACGCTCAGGCGGCAAGGCGTGCTGCTGCTGCTGTGCGACTTGAACGAGCAGCCGCTGGACATGATCCGGCGGGCCGAATTCGATGCATTGCTGGGCGTCGAGAACCTGTTGGACGACTTGCCTTCGGCGTTGGCCCGGGCCGCCTCTGAGCTGGCTCCCAACCCGGGCGCTGTTGCCTGAGCTTGTCGCTTCAGGTGCCGGGGCGCCAGACGGCGAGTTGTTTTTCGAGCCCCTTGGCCTCGCGCAGCCTGACGGCCGCGCGCAGTTCGATGGCCGCGCTGATCCTGGCCGCGGGCACCGCGCCGTCTTTGCCGGCCTTGCGGAGCTGATCGGCCACCAGCCGGGCCGCGCGCGCCGGCTCGTTGAACCGGGCCGCGGCGTTCGGCAGCAGCCAGCTGCTGCCGCTCCAGTTGCCGCCCGCCAGCCCGGCCAATCGCGTCCAGTTGACCAAGGTGAAGTCGTAGGCAAGTGCCCCCAGCGGCGAATGCTCGCCCACCATGCCGGGAATCGCCGCGCCGATGTTCGGCGGCAGCACCTCCTTGAGCGAGGTGGCCAGCAGTTCCCGGGCGCGGCCCGCATCGCGACCCGCGGCCAGCGCCATTGAATACATCCAGCGGTCTTCCTCGCTGGCGGTTTTCTTGAGGCGAGCCATCAGTTGATCGAACTGTGCGCGGTCGGCATGCGTGCCCACGGCTTCAATCACCGCCGCTCGGATCGACGGCGCCAGCGAGGCCTGGCCCGCTTCGTCCAAACCGAACAATTCCTTGGCCCGAGTGATGGTGGCGGCGTCGTCCCAGTGCGCCAGCCGCGCCACCAGCACGCCGCGCAATTTTTCGAGCTGCGGGTCGTCCTCGGGCCGCGGGGCCCAGCCCACGCGGGCGAGTTCGGGCCCGAACAGCCTGCGGCCCGCGGCGCGCACCTGGCTTTGCGCCGCGGTGCCGGCCACCGTGCTGTCGAGCTGGTCCAGCGCCGCACCGGCCATCGAGAACAGCGTGGCACGCGCGGCGCCATTCACCCGTGGCAGTGCCGCCAGCAGTGTGAAGTAGCTCGACATCGGCAGCTGGCCCGCCTGCGCCAGCGCGAACGTGTCGCTCAGCAGCACCACCTGGTCGGCCGCCGCGAGTTGAACAAATCGGGTGGCCAGCCCCTGCAGCGCCGACGATTCGTAAGCCACCCGATAAAAGCCCTCACCGCCGGCATTGGCGAGCACCGGCTCGCCGGTGCAACCGGGCAGCTCGGTGTCGGCACGCACCGAATCGAGCATCACGGTCGACACCTCGCTGCCGCGCGACAGCAGCACCGGGATCTTCCAGAGCCGAGGCGGCGCGGTGTCAACCCGGTTGGAGAAACGGCGCTGCGCCAGGCTGATGCGCGTGCGGCCGCTTTCGCAAGTGGAGCGCACCCGCACCACGGGAAAGCCGGATTGGTCGGTCCAGCTCGCCGCCACGGCGGACACGTCCCGCCCCGAAGCATTGGACAGGTGAAACCACAGGTCGCCAGCCGTCGCGTTGGAAAATTTGCGTTCCTCGATGTAGGCCGCCAGCCCGCGCCGAAAAATGTCCACGCCGATCCACTGCTCCAGCATGCTCAGCACCGCACCGCCTTTGACATAGGTGATGCTGTCGAACACATCGAAGACGCTGCTCTCGCTGACCGGGCCCGAGCGAATGGCCCGCGTGGCGCGGCTGGCGTCCAGCGTCATCGTGCGGTCGATCGGCATGCGCCGCTGCAGCTCGACATGCCAGTCGGGGTTGAAGCGCGCCATCGCCTTGTTCTGCATCCAGGTGGCAAACGCCTCGTTGAGCCAGATTTCGTCCCACGACGACGCGGTGACCAGGTTGCCGAACCACTGGTGCGCCACCTCGTGCGCCACCATGCCGAAGACGAGTTGCTTGGTTTCAGGGCCGCTCTTGCCCGGGTCGAACAGCAGGGTCGACTCGGCGTACGAGATCAGGCCCCAGTCTTCCATCGCGCCGTCGCGCGCCGAGGGCACCGCCAGCTGATCGAGCTTGGGCAGCGCGTAGGGCACGCCAAAGTAGTCGCTGTACATCGGCAGCACCTGCTGCGTTACCTGCATCGCATAACCCGCCTGCTCGCGCTTGCCCGGCGCGCTGAGGATGCGCAGCGGAACACCGGCGGCCTGGCCCGCCAACTCGTCGAATGCGCCCACGGCGATGGCCACCAGGTAAGTGGGCATCAATGGCGTGGGCAGGAACCGGTGCAGCTCGGCATTCGCTTCTTCGACCCGCCCGGCCAGCGGCATGTTGGACACCACCGCCAAGCCCTTGGGTGCCCGCACGGCGATCTCGAAGACCGCGCGGTAGGCGGGCTCGTCGAAGCCCGGAAAGACCTTCCTGGCAAAGACCGACTCCAGCTGTGTGGCCAGCATGCGCGCCGGCTGGCCGCCGGCCATGTGGTCGGCTCGGTACAGGGCCTCGCCGGAGCGCTGCACCTTGCCCCCATAAGCGATGTCCAGGCGGTGCTCGCCCGCGGCGATCGGCTTCGCATCGACGGGTGCCAAACGCCAGGTCTGGGTCTTGGGCTCGGGCGTGACCGACAGGGCCCGGGGCAAGCCCGCATCGATCAGCACGGCGCTGAGCGCCTGCAACTCATGCGCGTGAAGCACGATCGAGGCCATCGGCTTGCGCACCCGAACCGTGATCACCGCGCTGCCCGAGAAGGTGTCGCGCCGCGGGTCCAGATCCAGCGTCAGCGCGTAGCGCGAAGGCACCACGTCCTTGGACAGGTTGCCGGGAGCCGCGTCGAAGCGAAAGCGCGCTTGAGCGCCCACCGGCGCTCCGGCCTGCAGGCCGAGCAGAACCACCAACGCCAACCAGCGGGGGCCCTGCGCAAGCATGTTCAGCTGCCGCCTGGCAGGCTGGTGCGCGGGTCCAGCGCGGTGGCGGTGGAGCGCACCACGCCGTTCTTGTCGAGCGTCACCGAGAACAGCTTGTTCTCCTGCACATCACGAAAGCGCCAGTCCCACACTTCTTCTTGCTTCAACTCGTACACCTGCGTCTTGGCCGGGCGGCCGAGCAAGCGGCGCAGTTGCGTCTTGTCCATGCCGGGCAGAACCTTGGTGAACGTCGCATCCTTCAGCACCTGCCGCAGCGAACTCATCTTGCCGTCGCTGCCGATGGTGATCATGTAGTTCACCTGGCCTTCAGGCTGGCGCGGATACTCGAAGGTGCGCGCGCCGTTCTCCTCGGGGTAAACCGCGGCTGGTTCGCCGAATTTGGCACGCACGTCGGCCTCGGTGGCCACACCTTCTTCCAGTTCAGCGATCTTCTTCTGGTCGCAGCCGAAAAACAGCGACGCCATGGCCAGCACCAGCAGCAACACACCGAAACGCTTGAGCATGTCCGTCCCTCGGTAAAATGTGGAGTCCAACTCTAGCGCAACCCCCCGATGCCACTGTTCTGGAAGCACTACAAGTCCGACGCCACTTCGTTCATCGAAGCGCTGAAGGCCAACAAGCCCACGCTCGAAGAAGAGCAGCGCCAGGGCCGCGCCCTGTTGTGGGACAAGCGCCTGGACCGGGATGCGCAGGCCGAGTACAGCGATGCGAATATCCCGCAACAGCCCTACGTCTACCAGACGAAGTAGCGCCCAACCCGGCCCCACGGAAGTGATCGACGACGTGCTGGCGCCCCAGGCGCCTGACGGCAGCGTGCCCGCGTTGGCGAGGCTGGGAACACGCGCCACCGATGCGGCCGGCCCCCATGCCGCCGAGCGTGTGGAGCACGCCGCAAGCCCCGCCGTTGTCGATGGTGTGGCCGTGGCCCGCCTGTACGGCGAGCCGCTGTTCGCGCTGCCCACCGACCTGTACATCCCGCCCGACGCGCTGGAGGTTTTTCTCGAAGCCTTCGAGGGCCCGCTGGACCTGCTGCTGTACCTGATCCGCAAGCAGAACTTCAACATCCTGGACATCCCGCTGGCCGACGTGACGCGCCAGTATTTGACCTACGTCGAACAAATCCGCAAGACCAACCTGGAGCTGGCCAGCGAGTACCTGCTGATGGCGGCGATGCTGATCGAGATCAAGTCGCGCATGCTGCTGCCGCCCAGGAAGCCAGTCGACGGCGCCGAGCCCGAAGACCCGCGGGCCGAACTGGTGCGCCGGCTGATCGAATACGAGCAGATGAAGCTGGCCGCCGCGCGCCTGGACGCACTGCCGGTGATCGGGCGCGACTTCCTGCGCGCCCAGGTGGTGATCGAACAATCGCTCGCGCCGCGGCTGCCCGATGTGGATGCACACGACTTGCGCGCAGCCTGGGCCGACCTGATGAAGCGCGCCAGGCTCAATCAGCACCACACCATCACACGCGAACAGTTGAGCGTGCGCGAGCACATGAGCATCGTGCTGCGCGCGCTGCAGGGCCGGCGCTTTGCGATGTTCGAAGACCTGTTCGACGCGAGCCGCGGCCCGCAGGTGCTGGTGGTCACCTTCATCGCGCTGCTGGAGCTGGCGCGCGAGCATTTGCTGGAAGTGACACAGGCCGAGGCGTTTGCGCCGATCTACGTGCGGCTGGCCTGCCAGCCGGTGTAGGCCCGCCAGCGCGCCCGCGGCCACCCGTCGACTCGCGCCTGCAAGGCCGGCCGCACCGCTTCAGCACGCCCGCATGGCCATCACGATCAGAGACGTTGCCAACGCAGCCGGCGTGTCCGTCGGCACCGTCTCGCGCGCACTCAAAAACCAGCGCGGCCTGTCCGACGAGACCCGCCGCCACGTGCGCGCCACCGCCCGCCAACTTGGCTACGACAGCGACCGCCTGCGCGGCGACAAGGCGCGCCGGCTGGTCTTCCTGGTGCACCGCCAGCACAGTAACTTCGCCACCAACCCGTTTTTCAGCTACGTGCTGCAAGGCGTGGAAGCCGCCTGCCGCGACCTGGGCGCCGTGCCCACGCTGCTGGCCACCGGCCCGGCCGACCCGGTGCGCGACCAGTTGCGCCTGCACGAACCCGACGCGCTGCTGGTCGCCGGCTTCTTCGAACCCGAGGTGCTGGCCCTGCTGGCCGGGCTGGACCTGCCGATGGCGCTGATCGACTTCTGGCACCCCGGCCTGCCCTCCGTCAACCCCGACAACGTGCAAGGCGGCCACCTGGCCACGCGGCATTTGCTTGAACAAGGGCGGCGCCGCATCGCCTACGTGGCCGGTTCACTCGCCCACTTCAGCATCCGCCAACGCGAACAAGGCTTTCGCCGCGCCCTGTTCGAAGCCGGCGTGCTGGCCGACCCCGACCTGGAAGTGATCGCCCCGCCCGGCATGGACCCCGACGCCGGCGCCGAAGCCGCCACGCGCCAGTTGCTGCGCCTGCGCCAGCGGCCGGATGCGATCTTTGCCTACAACGACACCGCCGCGCTCGCGGCACTGCGCGTGTGTTTGCAAGCCGGCCTGCGCGTGCCGCAGGACATGGCCATCATCGGCTTCGACGACATCCCGGCAGCGCGCCATGCGTCGCCGTCGTTGAGCACCTTGCGCGTCGACAAAGAGGCGCTGGGGCGCACCGGCGTGGAACTGGTGCTGGAGGGCAGCGAGATGCCGCAGGACATCACCGTGCCGGTGGAGTTGATGGCGCGGGGGAGTACGCAGCGGTGAGAGCGCAGGTCTTCGCGGGCGAGATCGACGTGGATATAGTTGACCTCCACTGAGATCTGAACATGACACGTCCAATCGATCGCATGCGCGCAGTACACCCTGGCGAAGTTCTGCGCGAGGAATACCTGGCTCCGCTTGGCTTGAACGTGAACGCATTGGCTCAGGCACTGGGTTTGCCCGCTACACGCATTCATGGGATCGTCAAAGAACGCTGTGGCGTCAGCGCAGACACCGCAACAAGGCTCGCGCGTTGTTTCGGCTGCGACGCGGCCTCGTGGCTGGTCTTGCAGGCCAACTGCGACCTCAAGATCCTGCCGACGCACAGCGAGATCGAACGGTTTGTGTCGTCCCGCGAGCAGGGAGCCGCCTGAGTCATGAGCGAGGCGGTCCAACTCATTCCGTTGGAGGCGATCACGCTGCGCATCCTTTCGATGCGTGGCCAGCGTGTCATTGTGGACGCCGACCTCGCCGCGCTCTACGACGTGCCGACCAAGCGCTTCAATGAGGCAGTCAAGCGAAACCTGAGAAAATTTCCGACGGACTTTATGTTCATCCTGACCGACGAGGAGTTTGCCGCTTTGAGGTCGCAATTTGCGACCTCAAACGTCGGGCGCGGTGGTCGGCGCTATGCGCCTCGCGTTTTCACCGAGCACGGCGCCCTGATGGCTGCCGCCATCCTCAACAGCCCGCGCGCCGTCGAGGTCTCGGTCTATGTGGTGCGCGCCTTCGTGCGGCTGCGCGAGTTGGTTGCCACGCATGGCGATCTGGCCAAGAGGCTCGATGAATTGGAGCAGAAGACCGAAGCGCTGGCGATGCAGCACGACACCTTCAGCCGCAACACCCGCAACCAGCTCAAGCAAGTATTCGACGCACTGCGGGAACTCATGACGCCACCCGACCCGCCGAAGCGGCCCATCGGGTTTGTGACGCCGAAGGACGAAGGGAAGACAGGGCGTTCTAGAGGAAAGAGATGACCTTCACTTCCACGGTTCGCGCGGACAAGGCCGCGGACGGAAAGCTTGTTCCGATTCGCTTCGGCGGTCGGCGATATTCGCCGACGACCCTGCGATGCTTGCGGGTCGAGGACGAACACCGAACTCGCACTTTTTGGCTTGGGGCCAGCGCGCCGTAACTACGCCGACGGAAGTGGCAGGCGGCCCGCCGACCCGCTCCTTGTTTCGTCGTCAACGTTGACTCCGGTCAGGGAATCTCCGCTACGTCCCGACGCGCGGCAGTCCTACCCTCACGCGGCGCAACAGCGCAGATCGCCCGGGGGTGCCCGGCGGCTTTGCTTCCCAACCCCATGAAGGAGACTTGAATGAAAAAAGCACTGGCCTTGGCCGCATCCCTGGCCGTCTGCGGCGCCGCGTCGGCGCAGCAAGCCGTCGAAGTTTTGCACTGGTGGACGTCCGGTGGCGAAGCCGCGGCGTTGAACGTGTTGAAGGGCAACCTGGAAAAACAAGGCGTCAAGTGGAACGACATGCCCGTGGCCGGTGGCGGTGGCGAGGCGGCCAACACGGCGGTGCGTGCGCGTGTGACGGCGGGCAACCCGCCCACGGCCATGCAGTTGCTGGGCTTCGACATTCTTGACTGGGCCAAACAAGGCGCGCTGGCCGACCTGAACAGCGTGGCCACCAAGGAAGGCTGGGACAAGACGGTGCCGCTGGCGCTGCAGCAGTTTTCCAAGTTCAACGGCAAGTGGATCGCCGCGCCGGTGAACGTGCATTCCACCAACTGGGTGTGGGCCAACAAGGCCGTGCTCGACAAGGCCGGCGTGACGGCCCTACCCAACAACTGGGACGAGTTCATGGCTGCCGCCGACAAGGTGCAAAAGGCCGGCTTCGTGGCGCTGGCGCACGGCGGCCAAGCCTGGCAAGAGGCAACCATGTTCGACGGCGTGGTGCTGTCCACCGGCGGCATCGACTTCTACAAGAAGGCGTTCGTCGAAAAAGACAAGGCCGCGCTGGGTTCGGACACCATGCTCAAGTCCTTCGAGCGCATGGCCGCTTTGCGCAAGCTGGTCGACAAGGACTTCTCGGGGCGTGACTGGAACGTGGCCTCTGGCATGGTCATCAGCGGCAAGGCCGGCTTTCAGATCATGGGCGACTGGGCCAAGGGTGAGTTCATCAACGCCAAGAAGGTGCCGGGCACCGACTTCCTGTGCATGCGCTTCCCCGGCACGCAAGGCATGGTGTCGTTCAACTCCGACCAGTTCGCGATGTTCAAGGTGGGCGCCGACAAGGTCGAGGCGCAAAACAAGATGGCCAGCGCGGTGATGGACCCGGGCTTCCAGTCGGCCTTTAACGTCGTCAAGGGCTCGGCCCCGGCACGCACCGATGTGCCCGACACGGCCTTTGACGCGTGTGGCAAGAAGGCGATGAAAGACCTGGCCGAAGCCAACACCAAGAACACGCTGGTCGGTTCGATGGCGCACGGCCACGCGGTGCCGGCATCGACCAAGAACGCGTTCTACGACGTGATCACGCGCCATTTCAACGGGCAGATCGACAGCAAAGCGGCGGTCAAGGAAATGGTGGCGGCCGCAGGCAGCTGACGGCAGCCGACAACGCGCTGAGCCGTGAAAGCACCGCCATGAAAGCACCAGCGTGAAAGCACCAGCGTGAAAGCACCAGCGATTGCCAAGCTGGTCCTGTCACCCAGCGTGCTGCTGGTGGGCGCGTGCGTCTACGGCTACATCGCCTTCACGTTCTATCTGTCGTTCACGGCGTCGACCATGATGCCGATGCTGGAGTACAGCGGCCCCGAAGCCTACACACGGCTGTTCGGGCTGACCAACTGGGAGGTGTCGGTGAAGAACCTGGGAATCTTCGCCACCTTGTACATCGTGCTGTGCGCGGTGCTGGGCATGCTGCTGGCCATCCTGATCGACCAGAAGATCCGCGCCGAATCGGCCTTTCGGTCGATCTTTCTGTACCCGATGGCGCTGTCCTTCATCGTCACCGGCACGGCGTGGAAGTGGATCATGGACCCGAGCGTCGGCCTGGAACGCTCGATGCACAACCTGGGCTGGGCCAGCTTCGCGTTCGGCTGGGTCAAGGACGGTGATCTGGCGATCTACTGCGTGGTGCTGGCCGCCGTGTGGCAGACCTCGGGCTTCGTGATGGCGCTGTTCCTGGCCGGGCTGCGCGGCGTCGACAGCGAAGTCATCAACGCCGCGCGCATGGACGGCGCCAGCACCTTGCGCATCTACTGGCGCGTGATCATCCCGCAGCTCGGTGCCTGTTTCATCTCGGCCTTCGTGATCCTGGCGCACATGGCCATCAAGTCGTATGACCTGGTGATTGCGCTGACCAATGGCGGGCCGGGGCGCTCCACCTGGTTGCCTTCCGTCTTCATGTATCAGTACTCGTTCACGCGCAACGAAATGGCGGTGGGCGCGGCCAGCGCGGTGCTGATGCTCGCAGCCATCTCCATGGTCGTGGTGCCGTACATTCTGCGCGAAGCGCGCGAGGCGGGCCACCATGGCTAAGCGCACCCTGGCCAGCACCTGGCCGCGCGTGCTGCTGTACGCGGTGCTGCTGTATCTGGCGCTGCTGTTCCTGTTGCCGATCTACGTGATGATCGTCAATTCGCTCAAGCCGCTGGACGAAATCCGCGCTGGCGACCTGATGGCGCTGCCCGCCGCACCCACGTTCGAGCCCTGGGCGCAGGCCTGGAACCTGGCGCGCATCGGCGTGCAGGCCACTGGCCTCAAGCCCTACTTCATCAACTCGTTCCTGATGGTCGTGCCGGCGGTGTTCATCTCCACCACGATCGGCGCTTTCAACGGCTATGTGCTGACGCAGTTCACCCTGCGCGGCTCGGCCTTCATCTTTGCGGCGCTGCTGTTCTCGGTGTTCATCCCGTTCCAGATCGTGCTGATCCCGATGGCCAAGACCTTGGGGCTGCTGGGCCTGGCCGGCACGGTGAAGGGGCTGATCTTCGTGCACGTGGTTTACGGCATCGGCTTTTCCACGCTGTTCTTCCGCAACTACTACGCCGCGTTCCCGAACGAGCTGGTGCGTTCGGCGCGCATGGACGGCGCGGGCTTCATGCGCCTGTTCTGGCGCCTGCTGCTGCCCAACAGCGCACCGATCATCGTGGTGTGCGTGATCTGGCAGTTCACCAACATCTGGAACGATTTTTTGTTCGGCGCGTCGTTCAGCGACTACAGCTCGTACCCGCTGACGGTGGCGCTGAACAACCTGGTGAACAGTTCCACCGGCGTGAAGGAATACAACGTGCACTTCGCCGGCGCCTTCATCGCCGCCATCCCCACGCTGATCGTCTACATCGTGTCGGGCAAGTACTTCGTGCGCGGCCTGATGGCCGGCTCGGTCAAGGGCTGAACCCAACCACCACCATGGCCGAACTCGCACTCCAGCAAATCACCAAGAGCTTCGGCAGCGTGCAAGTGCTGTCCAGGATCGACATCACCCTGCCCGATGGTGAATTCCTCGTGCTGGTGGGCCCGTCGGGCTGCGGCAAGAGCACGCTGATGAACATCGTGGCTGGGCTGGAAGAGCCCAGCACCGGGCGCATCATTCTGGGTGGGCGCGACGTGACCGGCCTGGGGCCCTCGGAGCGCAACATCTCGATGGTGTTCCAGTCCTACGCGCTGTACCCCAACATGACGGTGGCACAGAACATTGCCTTCCCGCTGGAGATGCGCGGCGTGCCCAAAGCCGACCGCGCGAAAACGGTGGACAAAGTGGCCACGCTGCTGCAGATCGGCCACCTGCTGGACCGCAAGCCACGCCAGCTCTCGGGCGGCCAGCGCCAGCGTGTTGCGATCGGCCGGGCGCTGGCGCGCGAGCCGCAGCTGTTCCTGTTCGACGAGCCGCTGTCCAACCTGGACGCCAAGCTGCGCGTGGACATGCGGGCCGAGATCAAGCGGCTGCACATGCGCACCGGCGTGACCACCATCTACGTCACGCATGACCAGGTGGAGGCGATGACGCTGGGCTCGCGCATCGCAGTGCTCAAGGGCGGCGTGATTCAGCAACTGGCCACGCCGCTGGACTTGTACGAGCGGCCCGCCAACTTGTTCGTCGCCGAGTTCATCGGCTCGCCGTCCATCAACACCTTGAAGGCCACAAGCGATGCGGCCGGCCTGCTGCGCCTTCCGAATGGCCACGCGGTGAATTTGGGCACGGGTGAGCGCACCACGCCGGCCAAGGACATGATCGTCGGCGTGCGACCCGAGGACTTCGAGCTGATCGAGGGCGGCGGCGGCAGCGGCACACAAATCGACAGGCTCGGCGACACGCTCAGCGGCACGGTCTCGCTGATCGAACCCACCGGGCCAGAGACCTACATGGAAGTGAATCTAGGCTTCAAGGAAATCACCGTGCGCGTGGCCGGCCGGCCCACGCTGGCCTTGGGTGCGCCGGTGCGCCTGGCCATCCCGCCCCAAGCGGTGCACTTGTTCGACGCCGACAGCGGCGTGCGCTTGAATTAGTCGAGGAGACCATGATGCGTTGGGGTTTCATCGGGGCCAGCAACATTGCCGAGCGTGTCATCCAGTCGATGCGCAAACTCGACGGGCAAGAACTCGCTGGGGTGTATTCGCGCAGCCTGCCGCGCGCGCAGGCGTTCGCGGCCGAGCAGGGTTTGGCGCTGGCCAGCGACCAGCTGGACGCGTTTCTGACCCAGGGCAAGTTCGACGCGGTCTACATCAGCTCGACCAACGAGCTGCATGCGGCCCAGGCGCTCGCGGCACTCGACCACGGCTGCCACGTGATGTGCGAGAAGCCGCTTGCGATGGCGCTGGCCGATGCCGCGCGGATGGTCGAGCGCGCCCGCGGCGCCGGCCGCGTGCTGGGCACCAACCACCACCTGCGGGCGTCGGCGCTTCACCAGCGCATGCGCGAGATGATCGAAGCCGGCGAGCTGGGCCAGGTGCACGGCGTGCAGCTCAGCCACGCGGTGCACTTGCCGACGCATCTGCAAGGCTGGCGGCTTGACTCAGCGGCGGCGGGCGGTGGCGTGGTGCTCGACATCCTGGTGCACAACGCCGACCTGTTGCGCTTTCTGCTGGCCCGCGAGCCGCTGCGAATCTCCACCCGAACGCTCAGCACCGGCATGGCGCGCGCGGGGCTGGAAGACAGCGCGATGAGCGTGATCGAGTTCGACGGTGGGCTGCTGGCGCAAACCCACGAGTCCTTCGCCGCGGCGCATGCGTTGACGCGCCTTCACGTGCTGGGCACCCGAGGCAGCCTGTACGCCGAAGGCTCGCTGACGCAGGCGGGTGACGGCGCGTTGACGCTGCGCGATGCCAGCGGCACGGCCCGGATCCCGGTGCCCGCCGTGGACCTGTACGAACGCGGGTTCGAGCGTTTCGTGCAGGCCTGCGCCGGCCAGGGCGCACCGCTGGCCAGCGGCGAAGACGGCGCCCGCGCGATGGCGGTCGCGCTGGCCGGCCTGCGGTCGGCCCGCAGCGGGCGAGTCGAAGCAATTTCCTTCTCGATCTGAGGTGACGTGATGCAAGCATGGATGCACGATGTTCCCCGCGCGGTGGCGCAAGCCCAGCGCGACCTGCGCCTGCGCGTGGCCGACCATGCCGAGCGCTTTGAGCTGCTCACCCAAGCCTTGCGCGACGAAGTGGCCAGCGTGCGCGCCGAGCAAAGCGCTGGCGGCGCGGTGCCGGAGCTGGCGTTCGCCGACATCGCGGCGGGCAGCGTATCGGCGGCCACCATGGCGCGCATCAGGCGCCGCGGCTGCGTGGTGATCCGCGCGGTTTTCGAGCGCCCGCAGGCCAATGAATGGAACGAGCAGATCGTGCACTACATCGACGCCAACCGCTACCTGGAGCATGCCAAGGCCAAGGCCGGGCTGGACAAGTACTTCAGCGCCCTGGCCTCGGGCCGGCCGCAGATCTACAGCCTGTACTGGTCGAAACCGCAGATCGCCGCGCGCCAGAGCGAGGCGATGGCACGCACCAAGAAGTTCCTGAACCGGCTGTGGGCGTTCGAGAAAAACGGCGTGCGCTTCTTCGACCCGGACCGCGAGGCCGCCTACTCCGACCGGGTTCGCCGCCGCGAGCCGGGCGACAAGACCTTGGGCCTGTCGCCGCACTGTGACGGCGGCTCGGTGGAACGCTGGTGCGACCCGTCGTTCCACACCGTCTACCGCGACGTGCTGGAGGGCAACCCGCTGGCCTTCGACCCTTTCGACGCACAAGGCCGCACGTCGACCCACGAGATCCCGTCGCCCGCCGTGTGTTCTGCCTTCCGCACCTTCCAGGGCTGGACGGCGTTGTCTTCCCAAGGCCCTGGCGACGGCACTTTGAAGCTGGTGCCGGTGGCCAACTCGATGGCCTGGATGCTGTTGCGCGCCTTGCAAGCCGACGTGCCCGAAGGCGACCTGTGCGGCGCCCAGCCGGGCCGCGCTCTGGGCGCGTCGCCGTTCTGGCATGCACCGCTGCTCGAAGGCCTGGTGTCGATTCCGCGCGTCGAGCCGGGCGACACCGTGTTCTGGCACTCCGACGTGATCCACGCGGTGGAGGACGAACATCACGGCAAGGGCTACAGCAACGTCACCTACATCGGCGCCGCGCCGTGGTGCGACAAGAACGCCGAATTCCTGAAGCGCCAGGCGCCGGCTTTTCTGGAAGGCCGCAGCAGCCCCGACTTTGCGCCGGAGGACTACGAGGTCGACTTCCAGGGCCGGGCGACAACGGCCGACCTGAGCCCCTTGGGCCAGATGCAGATGGGACTGCACCCATGGAGCGCGGTCTGAGCCCTGGAACCTGCCGATGACGCCCTCGCCTAATTTCCGCAGCCCCGCCTTCCTGCTCGATCACATCCGCCACACGCTGTCGTTCTACGAAGGCCGTTGCCTGGACTCCAGCGGCGGCTTCTTCCACTTCTACAAAAACGACGGCACGGTGTACGACCGCCGCACGCGCCACCTCGTCAGCAGCACGCGCTTTGTGTTCAACCACGCGATGGCGTTCCGCCGTTTCGGCGGGCAGGCGCGGCAGGACGCGGTGCGCCACGGTCTCGCCTTTCTGTACACGGCGCACGCGCAAGCGCAAGGCGGCTACGCGTGGCAGATCGACTGGTCCGACGGCCGCGCCACGCTGCAGGACGGCACCCACCACTGCTACGGCCTGGCCTTCGTGCTGCTGGCCCACGCGCACGCGCTGATGGCCGGCGTGGCCGAAGCCGCTGCCGGACTGGAGGCGACCTGGCAACTGATGGAACAGCGCTTCTGGGAACCGGCCCACGGCCTGTACGCCGACGAAGCGACGCAGCAGTGGCAGCTCGGCCCGTACCGCGGCCAGAACGCCAACATGCACGCCTGCGAAGCGATGATCGCCGCCTTCGATGCGACCCGCGACGCCAAGTACTTGCAGCGCGCACTGACGCTTGCCCAGTCCATCACCCAACGCCAGGCCGCGTTGGCCGGCGGCCTGGTGTGGGAGCACCACCACGCCGACTGGACCCCCGACTGGGACTACAACCGCGATGACAAGACCAACATCTTTCGCCCCTGGGGTTTTCAGACCGGGCACCTGACCGAGTGGACCAAGCTGCTGCTGCAACTGGAGGCGCATCTGCCCGAGGCCGACCGAGCGCAATGGCTGGTGCCGACGGCGAGGCACTTCTTCGACACGGCGATGCGCCTGGGCTGGGACGACCAGCACGGCGGCCTGGTATACGGCTTTGCGCCCGGCGGCGAAGTCTGCGATGCCCACAAGTACTTCTGGGTCCAGGCCGAAAGCTTCGCGGCGGCGGCGCTGCTCGCCGTGCGCACCAGCGAGGCGGGCTATTGGGACGCGTACGAGCGCATCTGGGCCTACAGCTGGCAGCACATGGTCGACCACCGGCATGGTGCGTGGTATCGCATCCTGACACCCGACAACCGCGCCATCAGCGATGAAAAAAGCCCGGCCGGCAAGACGGATTACCACACGATGGGTGCGTGTTACGACGTGCTGCGGGCGATCGGGGCCGAAGCCCCATCGTGACCTTCAGCTGCCCAGTGAGGTTCTGATGCCGGGGCAGTCTCAGGGCTGCCTGATCTGCTCCGCGAAGGTCTGCGGGTCTGGGTTCGCACCGCAAACGACCACCCCGACGGATTTTTCTCAAGGGCCTGCGTCACCTGAAGTCGTCGGCGACTTGCGCGGCGAACTCGATTCGCAACATCCTCAGCGGGCCCGCTTTCGGGCCGCCGGACGAACTGCCTTCTTGCCCGAAAGGCGGTCTTCGAGATAGCGGCGGCGCTCAGCCCTTCGCCCCCTGCCCCTTCACCCCCAGCTTGAACGCGATCATCGCGCGCAGCTTGTTGGGCAGGACCGGCTTGGTCAGCACGTGGAAGTTGTGTTCCTGGGCCTCCTTTTCATGGCCGGTCATGGTGCTGCCGGTGACGACGATGGCCGGCACACCGGCGCCAAAGCGTTGGCGCAGCGCTTGAACGGCATGCACACCGTTCAGGCCGTTCTCCAATCGGTAGTCGACGATCAGCAGATGCGGTGCGGGCTGGCCGGGTTCGCAGCCGAGTGCCCAGGCGGTGCTGGTGGCCACGCTGTCGAACGAGGCAATGCTGGCACCCCAGCCTTTGAGCAGCACTTCCAGGCTGCTGCGAACCACGGGTTCGTCTTCCACGATCACGATCAGCCTGCCGTTCAGGGTGAGTTCGAGCGGGCCCTTGCCGGGCAGAGACACGGCGGGCGCGCCGAGCGCCTTGCCGGCCGGCAACTCCAGTGTGAACACGCTGCCGCGGCCGGGCGTTGAGAGCAGCCGCAGCGGCGCGCCCATCAGGTCGGCCAGGCGCTTGACGATGGCCAGGCCCAGCCCCAGGCCCTTGCGCTGGTGCGGCGCCACGGCCTCGGTGTTGGGCACCTGGTAAAACTCCTCGAAGATCATCGCCTGCTGTTCCTCGCGAATGCCCACGCCCGTGTCCCAGACCTGCAGCAGCACCTTGTCGCCAAGGGGCCGGCAGCCCACGAGCACCGAACCGTCGTTGGTGTAGCGCAGCGCGTTGGACACCAGGTTGCGCAGGATGCGCTCCACCAGCAGCGGGTCCGCGTGCACGGCGCGCATGCCGCCGCGCAGGCGCAGCGCGAGCCCCTTTTCAAACGCAACCGGCTCGAAGTGCAGGCGCAGCTTGCGCAGGATGTCGTCAACCTGGAAGTGCTTTGGGTGAACCTCCACGCCACCACTGTCGATGCGGGTGATGTCCAGCAGCTCCGAGAACAGGCCTTCGAGCGCGTCGACCGACTCGTTGATGCTGTTCACCAGGTGCGCCACCTCGGGCTCGTGCACGCGCTGGCGCAAGGCCTCGGCAAACAGGCCCATGGCGTGCAGCGGCTGGCGCAGGTCGTGGCTGGCGGCGGTGAAGAACTGCGTCTTCGCGCGGTTGGCCACTTCGGCTTCGCGGCGCGCGGCTTCCGCGGCTTGTTTCTCCACCCGCAACTGGGCCAGCAAGCCATCGGCCTGCAGCTTGAGCTCCATCACGCGCTGCAGCGCCTGGCGGTAGTAGCGCGCCAGCACGGCCGTCAGGCTGATGATCAGCAGCAACTCGCCGGCAAGCTCGTAGCTGGCGACGCCACCGACGCTGGCAATGCGCACCACCAGCGGCAGGAAGCACAGCGACACGAAGCCGAAATACATGCGCGGCTGGGTCGACAGCACCGGCACCGCCGCCACCGCGAAGGTGTAGACGATGACGATCAGGCCGGTCTGCTGCGACGCATTGCCGCGCCCGTAAAAAACCCAGCCGGTCAGGCCCCACAGCACGCCGGCGGCGATCGTGCCGATGTTGGAGTAAAGGCGCCAGCGCAGCCAGTCTTCGCGCGACTGCGGCGTGGCGCGCTTGAAGCGCACACCCACCATCCAGCGCGCCAATGCCATCACCGCAAAGGCACCGATCCACGGCAGCATCACCGCGGCCGGCGTGAGCTTCCAGAACAGCATGGTCACGACACCCACTCCAGCGACGAAGCCGGCCAGGGTGGCCGGCAGAAAGTCGTAGGTGGTTTGCACCTCTTCGGGCAATGACGAGAGCGCCAGGGCGGAGCGCGCGCTGTGGGCAGAGGCGCCGGGGGCAGCGTCGGCCAGCGCGGCGGGAACGGTGTCAGCGGTCAAGACGATTCCTGGGGTGCCAGCGCGATCAGCGGCCTGCCGAACGCCAGGCATTCAACCCGCCCTGTTGCGACATCTGGCCGACCGCCAGCACCGCCTGCGTGCGCGAGCTGACGTTCAGCGCGCGCAGCACGGCCGCCACGTGGTCCTTGACGGTTTCCACCGAGACATTCAAGTCGCGCGCAATCAGCTTGTTCGGCTTGCCCTGCAGCAACAGCGCGAGCACTTCGGTCTGGCGCGGCGTGAGGCCGAGCGAGGCCAGCGGCGGCTGGGTCTGCACGGGTTCGGGCCGCGCATGGTTTTGCACCACCTCCAGCATGCCTTGCGTCGGGTCGGCCTCGGCGCTGCGCGCGGGCCGCTCGGCGCCCATGGCCATGGTCGGGATGTAGATGCCGCCCGACATCACCACGTGCAGCGCGTCGTACAAGGCCTCGTTGCTGGAACGCTTGGGCACGAAGCCCATCGCGCCGGCATCGACGGCGCGGATCACGTCGCTTTGGCGGTCGGACGCCGACACCACCACCACCGGCAGCGCCGGGTAGGTGGCGCGGAACTCGTCGAGCACATCGAACCCGTCGGCGTCCCCCAGTTGCAGGTCGAGCAAGACCAGGTCGAAGTCGGAATCGGCCTGCAGGGTCTGCCGCGCAGCGCGAGCCGTGCCCGCGGTGACCACCACGACGCCGGGCCGCAGGCCTTCGATCACGCTTTGCAGCGCCGACAAAATCAGCGGGTGGTCATCGACCAGCAGGATCTTCATGGTTGGCGCCTCGGGCAATGGTGGCAACAGGTCAGCGCATCGTCATACAAACCGGCGTGCCACCGACTCTGCCACACACACTGGCTTGGGTGAGCCTTCGCGCTCCATCGTGACCTCCATGGTCAGCTGCGCGCCACCTTCCAGCGGCTCGTAGCCGAGCAGTTTGAAATGCCCGCGCAACCGGCTGCCCGACGGCACCGGCGCCGGAAAGCGCACCCGGTTCAGGCCGTAGTTCACGCCCATCCGGGTGTCCAGCACCTCCATGGCCGACGCGCTCATTTCGGGCAGCAGTGACAGCGTCAGAAAGCCGTGCGCGATGGTGCAGCCGAACGGCCCGGCGGCGGCGCGCACCGGGTCGATGTGAATCCACTGGTGGTCGCCGGTGGCCTGGGCAAACTGGTCGATGCGGTCCTGGCCCACCGTGATCCAGTCGCTGCTGGCCACCGGCTGCCCCACCAGCGACTCCAGATCGGCCAGGCGTTTGAAGGTTCTCATGGGTTGGTTTCCTTGACGCCCTTGGGCAACGATTCGGCGTCCAGCCACGTGAGGATGGGTTGCCATTGCTCGAGATCGCGCTCGAAGCGGCTCGGCGCCACGTCCCACAGCGTGCGGCCGTGAGCGGCGAGGTGCACGTAGTTTTGCGTGTCGCGCAGGAAACCCAGCAGGGGCGCCTGTGCGTTGCCGAGGTAGGCGCGCAACTGGTCGGTGGCGATGGTGCCTTCCCGGGTGCGCATGCCGAGGGTGGCCAGCTGGAACCGGGCGCTGCGCTTGTGGGCCAGCAGTTGATGGATGAAGTCGTGCGTGGCGCGAATGTCGAAGATGCTGGGTTGCAGCGGCACCAGCACATGGGTGGCGAGCTTCATCACCTCGTTCAGCCGGTCGCCGTGCAGGCCGGCGGGCGTGTCCAGCACCAGGTGGGTGGTGCCCTTGGGCGGGCGCACGATGTGGTTGTGCGCCACCTCCCAGCTGCTGATCAGCGGCAGGTCCTTGGGCCGCTGCTCCAGCCAGGCGCGGGCTGAACTCTGCCGGTCCACATCGCCCAGCATCACCGCATGGCCGCGTGCCGCCAGGTAGCCGGCGATGTTGGTGGACAAGGTCGTCTTGCCCACGCCCCCTTTGGGATTGGCCACCACGAACACGGGCATGCAGACCTCCTGATGCGTTTCGGGTTATGTTACCGGCGCCAGCAAGCAGCCTGCCATTCAGACTAACCAGCGTCCGGTGCGGCGCCTTCGCCCCATTCGTCTCAATCTCGCCATGGCCACAGACACCACCCCGACCGCCACCGACGTGCTCGTCATCGTCGCGCACCCACAAATGGAGCAGTCACGCGCGAACCGCGCGCTGATGCGAGCCGCCACGGCACTTGAACACCAGGGCGCCGCTGCGCGCACGCCCAAGGTGGCGGTGCGCGACCTGTACGCGCTGTACCCCGACTACCTGATCGACACCGCCGCCGAGCAAGCCGCGCTGGCCTCGGCCAGGCTGGTGGTGTGGCAGCACCCGATCCACTGGTACAGCATGCCGCCGCTGATGAAGCTGTGGGTCGACGAGGTGCTGGCGTTCGGCTGGGCCTACGGGCCCGGTGGCACGGCAGCGCGGGGCAAGGACCTGTGGCTGGTGGCCACGACCGGCGGCCCGGAGGATTCGTACCGCCCCGACAACTACAACCGCTACTTCTTCGACGCGTTTCTGCCGCCGTTCGAGCAGACCGCGGCGCTGTGCGGCATGCGCTTTTTGCCGCCCTTGCTGTTGCACGGCGCGCACCGCGCGACCGACGTCGAGATCGCCGCCCACGCCGCTGTCTTTGCCGAACGCCTGGCCAGCTACCCGCAATGGCCGGAGCTGGCCGAGCGGGGCGCTAGCCCCGCCTGCGACGTGCCGCTCAGCGCCCGACCGATGGAGACTGTCTTGAAAGAGAGCGCCTGATGGAACACAGCGCCTGGCTGACCGGCAGCCTTGTCTACCTGGGTGCGGCCGTCATCGCCGTGCCGCTGGCCAGGTTTCTCGGGCTGGGTTCGATCATCGGCTACCTGGGCGCCGGCATCCTGATCGGGCCCTGGGGCCTGAAGTTCGTGACCGACCCGCAAGACATGCTGCACTTTGCCGAATTCGGCGTGGTGTTGATGCTGTTCCTGGTCGGGCTGGAGCTGGAGCCACGCCGCCTGTGGTCGCTGCGCAAACCCATCTTCGGCTGGGGCAGCGTGCAGCTGTTCGGCTCGGCCGCGCTGATGCTGGGTGTTGCGGTGCTGGCCGGCGTGGATTGGCGCGTGGCGCTGGTGGCGGCACTGGGCTTGGGCATGTCGTCCACGGCCATCGGCCTGGGGGTTCTGAACGAACGCAACCTGATGGGCACAACCTCGGGCCAAAGTGTGCTCAGCGTGGCCCTGCTGCAAGACGTGGCCGCCATTCCGATCCTGGCCCTGGTGCCCTTGCTGGCGGTGGCCGACGTTCAGGCCAGCGGCGGCGGCTGGCTCGGCGCGGCCAAGGCCATCGGTGTGATCGCGGCCATCATTTTGGGCGGCCGTTTGTTGCTGCGACCGGCGCTGCGCTGGATCGCGCGCAGCGACACGCCCGAGATCTTCACCGCCGCCTCGCTGTTGCTGGTGGTGGCCACCGCGGCGCTGATGCAGGTGGTGGGTTTGTCGATGGCGCTCGGCGCCTTTTTGGCCGGCGTGCTGTTGGCCGAGAGCGAATACCGGCGCGAACTGGAAACCGACATCGAGCCGTTCAAGGGCCTGTTGCTGGGGCTGTTTTTCATCGCCGTGGGCATGAGCATCGACTTCGCGGTGGTCATCCGACAGCCCGGGCTGGTGGCGCTCGTGGTCGCCGGCTTCCTGCTGCTGAAAGCGCTGGTGCTGTGGGCCATGTGCCGCACCATGCCGATCCCGCTGCCGGAGCGGCCGGTGTTCGTGATCCTGCTGGCGCAGGGCGGCGAGTTCGGCTTCGTGGTGTTCCAGACTGCCGCGGGCGCGAACGTGATCAGCGCCGCGGTGTCGTCATTGCTGGTCGCCGCGGTGGCCATTTCGATGTTGCTCACGCCATTGCTGCTGGTCGCGGCCGACCGTTGGCTGGTCCCCCTTCTGGCCGCGGGCGGCCAGAAGAAGCTGGACGAGATCAGCGAGCCGCAAGACGCGCCGGTGATCATTGCCGGCCTCGGCCGCTACGGCCAGATCGTCGGCCGCATGCTGTTTGCCAACGGCATCACACCGACGGTGCTGGACCACGATGCCGAGCAGATCGAGGCC
>JANNDW010000148.1:0-11017 GCA_031378125.1 Methylibium sp.
ATGTACGAAACGGGTGCCGGCGGCTCCGCGCCCAAGCACGTGAAGCAGCTGGTCGAAGAAAACCACCTGCGCTGGGATTCGCTCGGCGAGTTCTTGGCGCTGGCAGTGTCGCTGGAAGAACTGGGCATCAAGACCGGCAACAGCAAGGCCAAGCTGCTCGCCAAGACGCTGGACGCCGCCACCGGCAAGCTGCTGGACAACAACAAGTCGCCGTCACCGAAGACCGGTGAGCTGGACAACCGCGGCAGCCAGTTCTACTTGGCCCTGTACTGGGCCCAGGAACTGGCGGCGCAGACGGAGGACAAGGCGCTGCAAGGGCAGTTCGCGCCGCTGGCCAAGGCGCTGGGCGAGAACGAGAAGAAGATCGTTGCGGAACTGGCGGCGGTGCAGGGGAAGGCGGTGGACATCGGCGGGTACTACTTGCCGGATGCGGAGAAGACCAAGGCGGTGATGCGGCCGAGTGGGACGTTCAATTCGGTGTTGGCGGCAGTGGGAGGGTGACCTCACACTCTCGGCTCCAGAGCATTTGCCCGTGGATGAGCTTGGAGGCATCTATTCAGAAAGTCGCCCGTTGCTCACAACGCGAGAACCTTTGGGCTGCATCAGCTTCGCCGTTCGTGGAGTCACGTGGATGTCGCCGCTGCACTGGACGAGGTCATTCGCTTTGTGGGCGAGGATGGCGCGGTCGTAGTCATCGCCAGCAAGCTGAACAGTGACGTGTTTCTTTGTTCCGGCCACCGTCGTTGCAACCGTGACAGTTCCAATTTCCTCGCCCTGCGGCCGATCTAGGCGTTTGATGAAACCTCTCCGGCCTGCCCGGACGCGCCTTTGCCGCGCCGACCGTGGCACGCACAGCGGAGGTTCAGGGGCAGCAACGGGCCGAAAGCTGCATCCCCCTCACCACCCAATACAGCGCGCTTTATCTTGATGCTTCAGCAGATGCGCGGCAGCTGTTCGCCGACCAGCATATCGACCACACGTTCGCCGCCGAACAGTGTGTTCAAGATCACGTGGCCAGCCGGCTCGGCCAGAACCTCGCCGACGATGACCGCCTCGACGCCCGCCGGGTGCGCGCGCATCGCAGCCAGCACCGCGTCGGCCGAGGCGCGCGGCACCACCGCCACCAGCTTGCCTTCGTTGGCCATGTAGAGCACGTCCAGGCCGAGCATCTCGCAGGCACCGCGCACAGCAGGCTTGAGCGGCAGCGCGCGCTCCTGCAGCCGCATGCCGACGTTGGAGCTGACGGCAAATTCATTCAGCACCGTGGCCAGGCCGCCGCGGGTGGCGTCGCGCAGGCAATGCAGGTCGGGGCAGGCCTTGAGCATCGCCTGCACCAGGCCGTGCAGCGGCTGGCAGTCGCTCTGGATGTCGCTTTGCAACTCCAGCTCGTTACGCGCCACCAGGATCGCCACACCGTGGTCGCCCAGCGTGCCGTTGACGATGATCGCGTCGCCCGGCCGCGCGCGTGTGGCCGAGATGTTCACGCACGCCGCGATCACGCCGATACCGGCGGTGTTGATGAACAGCTTGTCGGCAGCACCTCGGTTGACGACCTTGGTGTCGCCGGTGACCACCTGCACGCCACACTGCTTCGCCAGCGCCGACATGCTCGCCAGCACACGCTCCAGTTCGGTGGTCGGCAGTCCCTCTTCGATGATCAGCCCGCATGACAGGAACAGCGGCACCGCACCCGACATCGCCAGGTCGTTCACGGTGCCGCAAATGGCCAGCGTGCCGATGTCGCCGCCGGGAAAGAACAGCGGCGAGACGACGTAGCTGTCGGTCGTGAAGGCCAGCCGGTCGCCGCATTCGGCCAGGCTTTTCAGGCTGATCCGCGCCTGATCTTCGAGCGCCGACAGATGCGGGTTGTCGAAGGCAGGAACGATCAGGCGCTCGATCAGCTCGCGCATCGCGCGGCCGCCGCCGCCGTGCGCCATCGTGATCGCCTTGTCGCGGATCATGACAGCCCCTCGACCAACGAGTACGTTGGCCGATCCCCCGCGGGGATGCGGGCCGGCTTGGGGCGGCCCGGCGCACGGCCCGCTGTCGCCACGGTGTGCTTCATGTTGCTTCAGGCCACCGGCGGCGCCGCATCGCGCTTCACGAACGCCATGCGCGAATACTGGTGGTAGGCCGCGCAGGCCCCTTCGCTCGACACCATCAGCGCGCCCAGCGGCGTCTCGGGCTTGCACAGCGTGCCGAACACCTTGCACTGGTGCGGCTTGATGACGCCCTTGAGCACCTCGCCGCACTGGCAGCTCTTGGGGTCGGCGATCTTCAAATTGGGCACCGAGAACTTGCGCTCGGCGTCGAACGCGGCATAGGCCGGCCGCATGCGGATGCCGGAATGGTCGATCGAGCCCAGCCCGCGCCACTCGAAGAATTCGCGCAGCTCGAAGACACGCGTGATGGCCTCCAGCGCCGGCCCATTGCCGCCGGCCGGCACGATGCGTGTGTACTGGTTTTCGACCTCGCAGCGGCCCTCGCTCATCTGCTTGAGAACCATCCACAGCGATTGCAGGATGTCCAGCGGTTCGAAGCCCGCCACCACCAGCGGCTTGCGGTAACGCTGCGCGATGAAGTCGTACGGCTTGGTTCCGATCACCATGCTCACGTGGCCCGGCCCGAGGAAGCCGTCGATCTGAAGGTCCGGTGAATCGAGGATGGCCTTGACGGTCGGGATGATGGTGATGTGGTTGCAGAACAGCGAGAAGTTGCGCACGCCCGCGCTTTCAGCCTGCAACACCGTCATGGCCGTACTGGGCATCGTGGTTTCGAAGCCCAGGCCGAAGAACACCACCTCCTTGCCGGGGTGCTTTTGCGCCAGCTTCAGCGCGTCCAGTGGTGAATAGACGATGCGAACGTCGGCGCCTTCGGCCTTGGCCTGCAGCAGGCTCTTCTTCGAGCCGGGCACCCGCATCGCGTCGCCGAAGGTGGTCATGATGACCTGCGGGTGCTCGGCGATCGCCACGCAATCGTCCACACGCCCCATCGGCAACACGCACACCGGGCAGCCCGGGCCATGCACGAACTCGATGCTGGGCGGCAGCAGGTCCTTCAGCCCGTAGCGAAAGATCGTGTGCGTGTGGCCGCCGCAGACTTCCATCACTTGCAGCGGGCGCGGTTTGTTGGCTGCCAGTGCGTCGGCGAGCCGCGTGATTTCGACCACCAGCGATTTGGCCAGCTCGGGGTCACGAAATTCGTCGGCGTATTTCATGTTGCAAGCTTCCCGGGACCTCGGTCATCGGCCAGCAGCGTGTGCGTCAGGTCCCACAGAATGTGGTACAGCGCCACGTGCGTTTCCTGCACCCGGTGGATGCTGTCGGTGGGCACCACCAGGCACAGGTCCACATCGCTGCTTGCGCGCATCCGGCCGCCATCGCCGCCGGCCAGGCCCAGCGTGGCGGCGCCCTGGCGTTTGGCGGCCGCAAACCCGGCCAGCAGGTTGTCGGAATTGCCGCTGGTGGAAATGCCCACCAGGCAGTCGCGCGGGCCCACATGCGCCAGCACCTGGCGCGTGTACACATGCACGAAGCCGACATCGTTGGCCACCGCGGTGATCATCGCCATGTCCTGGCTCAGGTTCACCGCCGGCAGCGCCGGGCGGCCCGCGGTGATGGGGTGCTGGAACTCCACCGCCAGGTGCGCCGCGTCGCAACAAGAGCCGCCGTTGCCCATGGTGTAGAGCCGGCCGCCGGCGCGGTAGCAGCGTGCGAGAAGCTGGGCGGCCTGGACGATCCGCGGCGCGTTGTCGGCAAAGAAGCGCTGCTTCACCATCACGCTGTCGGCGGCTTTTTGGCGCACCGATTCGAGCAGCGCCGCGTCCATCGCCGCCGGGTCCGGCCGCGCAACGCCCTGCGCCGACAGGTGCGGATACAGGCCGGCCAATGCGCTGTCGGTGGTCATGATTTCTTGGCCATGCCGGATCAGCTCGCCACCACGCTGCGCAGCGGCGCCGCCACGGCCGCGTCGCCCTCGCGCATGGCCAGCAGTTCGGCTTGCGCCTCGCCCAGCATTTGCAGCACTTCGAGCGTGAGCTGAGCCTCCTTTTCGTCGATGCGGCTCATCGCGAAGCCCACATGCACCAGCACCCAGTCGCCGATGCACGAGTCCAACGGGTGCTCGTCGCTGACGATGCAGGCGAGGTTGATCTCGCGCCGCAGGCCCAGCACCTCCACGGTGGCGAGCTTGTTCACGGGGTGGGTGATTGCGATGATCTTGCCGGGGATGCCTAGGCACATGGGGTTGTCTCCGGTTCGTTGGGTTGCAGAGGATGCAGCGCGAGCGCCGCCGCCACGGCCGCCTGGCCCAGCGCCAGGCCAGCGTCGTTGCAGGGCACGCGGCAGTGCGTCAGCACGGTGTAGCCCCCTGCGCGAAGTTGCCCGCTCACGCGTTCCAGCAGAACCTGGTTCTGGAACACGCCGCCGGTCAGCGCCACCACCCGCAGCGGGCGCGCGCAGGGGCCGGCGCTGAGGTGTGATTCGGCGACCTGTTCGACCATCTTCACGATCACCCGCGCCAGCCCTTTGTGAAAGCGCGCGGCCATGGTCGGCACCGGCGTCTTCAGCACCAGGTCACCGAGCAAGGCACTCCACATGGCCAGCGGTTCGATGTAGGGCAGGCGGCTGCCTTTGAGGCGCGGGATGCCGAACGGGTAGCCGAGTTCTTCGTCCTCGAAACGCAGCACCTCGGTGTCCACCCGCGCCTCCAGCTCGACCGCGCCCTGGCCTTCGTAGGCGGCGTGTTCGCGGCAGATGCCCATGGCCGCGGCGACGGCGTCGAACAAGCGCCCGACGGAGCTGGCCAGCGGCGAATTCAACTGCTTGATCAGCATGCCGTCGAGCAGCGCGCGCGGCTTGGCGGCCAGGAACTGGTGCAACTCCAGCTCGGCGTAGTTCATCGCAAAGCTGGGCCATTTCATCTCGGCCATCAGGTGCGCGTAGGCGTTGCGCCAGGGCTCGTGCATCGCCATCTCGCCGCCCAGCAGCGCCACCGGCTTGAAAGTGCCGCGGCGGTCGAAGCTGCGGTAGTCGGCGATGGCGAATTCGCCGCCCCACAGTTCGCCGTTCTCTCCGAAGCCGAGTCCGTCGAGCGCAACGCCGATGACTGCCCCGGCATCCAGCGGCCAGCCGTTGTCGACCAGGCAGGCGGCGATGTGCGCGTGGTGGTGCAGCACCTCGACGGCGCGTTGTCCGGACAATGCCGCGCCCGCCTGTGCCAGCTTGGTCGACAGGTATTCGGGGTGCGCGTCGCAGGCACGCAGGCGCGGCTCGAACCCGAAGAAGGTTTGCAGGTCTTGCAAGGCGCACAGGTAGTCGGCCTGCGTGGCGGCTTCGGCCAGGTCGCCAATGTGCTGGGACAGGATCGCCTGCCCCCCGCGTGGGCCACCCTGCAGCAGGCAGAAGGTGTTCTTCAACTCGCCGCCGTAGGCCAGCACCTTTGGGGCGCCCTCGAAGCCGCTGGGCATCGCAATGGGCTGCGGCGCATGGCCACGCGCGCGCCGCAGCATGCGCACGGCGCCGTCCATCACGCGCACCACCGAGTCGTCGATGCGGCGCGCGATGGCGCGCTCGTGGTCGAGCACGAAGTCGATGCCGGCGCCCGTGCCGGGTTCAGCGCCGAATCGCCGCACCAGCTCGTCCAGCGTGGTGGCCTGCGGCTCGTCGCTGAGGTTGCCGCTGGTCAGAACGATGGGCCGCTTCATGCGGCTCAGGATCAGGTGGTGCACGCCCGTGCTGGGCAGCATGAAGCCCAGGGTGGCCAAGCCCGGCGCGACCGCCTCGGCGATGCCGGGCGCCGGCATCATGCTGTTCCGCTGCAGCAGCACGATGGGCGCGGCGGGGGATTGCAGCGCGTCCATTTCCGCGTCACTCACCTTGCACCACGCGCGCACCGCGTCCACGCTGGCCGCCATCAGCGCAAACGGCTTGCGCTCGCGCCGCTTGAGGGCCCGCAAGCGGGCCACGGCGTCGGGCTGGGTCGCATCGCAAGCCAGCTGGTAGCCGCCCAGGCCTTTGATCGCGACGATGTTGCCGCGCGCCAGCAAGGTGCCGGCGGCGTCGCAATCGTCGAGAAAGGCGTAGCTGTCGATCGTGAACACCCGCTCGTCCAGGCGCTTCAGGCGGACCTTGGGGCCGCAGACATGGCAGGCGATCGGCTGGGCGTGGAAGCGCCGGTCGGCCGGCGATTCGTACTCGGCGCGGCAGGCGGCGCACATCGTGTAGCCGGCCATGGTGGTCATGGCGCGGTCGTACGGCGCGCCGGTGATGAACGACAGGCGCGGGCCGCAGTGGGTGCAGTTGGTCAGCGGGTAGCGAAAGCGGCGTGAGAAGGGGTCGAAGAGTTCGGCCACGCATTGCGGGCAGGTGGCGGCATCGGCGGGCACTGAAGTGATGGCGGCGTCGCCGGCCACAGCAATGACAGCCGGGTCGGTCCGCGGCGTGCCGGCGCGGCTGGCGCCGATCACGAAGCCGGCCGGCAGCGGCTCCGGCAGCGCGATGCGCACGCGCTCGATGGCTTCGACGCGCGCCAGCGGCGGGGCTTCGTCGCGCACGCGGCGCGCCAGCGCATCGAGCTGCTCGGCCGAGCCGACAGCGCAAATCAACACCCCTTGCGCGTCGTTGAGCACCGAGCCGGTGACGCCCAATTCGCTGGCGATGCGCCACACATTCGGCCGAAAGCCCACGCCCTGCACGGTGCCGCGCACGCGCGCGTTTTCGGCCACTTGCACGCGGACCGCGGGTGCGGGCTCGGGGGCGAAGCGCGCAGACATCATCGGCCCTCGTCGGTGGCCAACGGCCACAGCAGCACGCGGTTGTTGCCCGAATCGGCCACCAGCAGCGTGTCTTGCCGTTGCATCGCCACGCAGTCGCCCACCACCTTGACGGCGTGCACTGCGAGCTTGTTGCAGACCTCGGCCATCTTGTCGCTCACAAGGAAACGCACGGCCGCCCGAAGTTTCCTTGACCCCCTCGGGGGGCGGACGACGTATGGCGTCGGCCTGGGGGTGCTCATAAACACCAGCTTGTCAAACTGGTAGATCTCTTGCAAGGCCCGCGTCATGCTGTCGTTTTCGTGCCGGATCACCTCATCGTCGAACTTCAGCTCGCGGCTGAGGTAGCGGTGGATGCGCGACAGCTCACGGCTTTCGACCTCGGCCGCCCGCCCCACGCAGTGCACGGTGTATTGGCGCCGCAAGTGCCGGTGCAGGGCCTGGTCGGCCAGCACGTCGGTTCCGACCAGAAAGACGCAAAACTCGGCCGCCGAGGACATGACAACTTTCTCTGCCTTGTGGAAAGCAAATTATCGTCATGCCGAGCCGGTTCGTAAACCGTCCGGGCCCCGTCGGCCCCCGGCCTGAGATCGCGGCCCCGCGAGGCCCTACTGCACGAACCCCATCGTCGTTCGTTTGCCGGCCGCCGGCGGCAGGTCGCGCACCTCGATGTGGTCGCGCCGGTCGAGCTTGGCATTGCCGAACGCCGTCATCCACGCGCGCCGCATTTCGCGCGGCGCCATGTCGCTCATGCGCTCAAGCACGTCGCCGCGCGGCTCGGCCTCGAAGCGCTCGCCCCAGCCGTGGCCGGCGCGAATGCTGTTGTAAAGCTTGGCGGCGATGTGGCGCGCCGCGTCGCGGCCGGGGGCCTGCACCTCGTAGACGTTCATGCGGTTGAGGATGGGCTCGGGGATGCCGCGTGCGTCGTTGGCGGTGGCCACCCAGATCACCTGGCTGGCGTCAATGGCGACTTCGGCAAACTCGTCGGTGAAGCTCCGCGCGGTGTCGTGTTCGAGCAGGCTGTACAGCGCGCCGAGCGGGTCGTAGGCGTGTTCGCCGCCGGCCTTGTCGATCTCGTCGACCACCATCACCGGGTTGGCGTACTGGCCATCGACCAGCGTCTCGAAGACCTTGCCGGGGCGGGCGCCTTTCCACTGGCTTGAAGCGCCGGAGAGCACCCAGCCGGCGGTCATCGAGCTCATCGAGATGAAGCCCATGCCAGTGCCCAGCAACTGCGACAACTCGCGCGCAAAGTGGGTCTTGCCCACGCCCGGCGGGCCCAGCAGCAACAGCGGCGTGATCTCCAGCGCGTCGCCGCTGTCTTCGCACAGCGCGAGCTGGCGCTTGACGTCGTCGAGCACCTCGCTGAAGTTGGGCAGGTCGTCGTAGAGCTGGTGCATGGCCGGCAGGCCCGAGGGCTTGACCTGGAACCGGTCCGGGCCCTTTTCGAGCATCCGCTCGTAGGTGGAGCGCAGGCTTTCGTGTTCTTTGTGCGGCAGCTTGTCGAGCTTGCGGCCGACTTCATCGACCTGGTACATGCTGCGCATGCGAGCAATCGGAATGCCGCCGCGGGGCAAGGTGATGCTGTGAGGGCTGCTGCGCATAAGGACCTCCGTGGTTGCCATTGAGGCACATCGTGACCGTGTTGAGCGCCGGAACAACGCCCCGAACAGGGGGTTGTTCTTGTCGGATTTCACGCTCTCCGCACACCGGGCCGAATCGAATCCGAATCGATTGCCGTTTGGACTTTCTCAAGCCTTGGTTGCTCCGATCGGCGTTTAGGTTTCATCTTGCAAGAAGCGTGCAAGACGTCGCCGTGATCAGCGCCTACTTCACCCAGGTGTTGAGCTGGATGATGGGCAGCAGCACGGCCAGCACGATCAGCATCACCACCGCGCCCATCGCCACGATCAGCAAGGGCTCCAGGATGGTGGCCATCTGCATCGCACGGCGCTGCACTTCCATGCTGAGCTGGCGCGCGGCACGCTCCAGCATCAACGGCAGTTTGCCGGTTTGTTCGCCCAGGCGCGAGAACATCGCCAGCAGGCCGGGGAAGCGTTTCTTGCCGGCCAGGGCAGACGCCAGCGGCGCCCCTTCGCGCACCTGCACCAGCGCGTCCATCGCATCGGCGCGCATCGCGCGGTTGGACAGCGTCTCGGCCGCCGCCTGCAGCGCTTTGAGAATGGGCACGCCCGCGCCGGCCAGCATGGCCAGCGTGCCGGCAAAACGCGCCGCGTTGTAGCCGCGCGAAAGGCGGCCGATCAAGGGCAATGTCAGCCAGCCGGCGTCGAATCGTTCGCGGAAGGCTTCATTGCGCAGCATCAGCACCAAGCTACTCGCGCCGGCCACCAGCGCCAGCAACAGCAGCCAGCCCCAGTCGCGCAAAAAGGCGCTGATGGCCAGCATCGCCACCGTGAGCCCCGGCAGCGCGCGCTTGGAGCTGGTGAACACCGAGGCCACCTGCGGCACCACGTAGGTGACCAGGAAGATCACGATCACCACCGCGATCAAGGACACGATGGCCGGGTACAGCGTGGCGCCGATCAGCTTGGACTTGAGTTCCTGGCGCTCTTCCAGGTCGTCGGCCAGGCGCTCCAGCACCGCGCCCAGCGCGCCGCTTTGTTCGCCGGCCGCCACCACGCCGCGGTACACCTCGTCGAACTCGCGTGCCGCGCTGCCCAGCGCCTGCGCGAACGGCGAGCCGGCATTGACCTCGCTGCGCAAGTGCGCCACCAGCTCGCGCTGGCGGTCGTCTTCGGACTCCTCGCTCAGCGCGGTGAGGGCGCGCTCCAGCGGCAGGCCTGAGCCCACCAGGCCGGCGAGCTGGCGCGTCCACACCGCCAGGCCGGTGGAATTGAAGACCCGTCGGGTGAAGCGCATGCCGCTGCCCTGCGTACCCGCGGAGGCCACATGCGACACCGCCAGCGGCACCAGCGCCTGGGCCCGCAACTGGGCGCGCGCGGCCTTGGCGTTGTCGGCCTCCAGCAGCCCGCTGGTGGCCTTGCCGGCGGCGGTCAGCGCTTCGAACTTGTAGGCTGGCACAGTCAGCTCGGCGCCGGGCCGCCCCAAGCCGAGCTGCGACCCCTCGGGGGGCAGCGCAGACGCGAAGCGGCAAGCGTGGGGGCAGTCATTTCATTCCCGCGTCACTCGCATCACTTCTTCCGGCGACGTGATGCCCTCGTCGACCAGCCGCTGGCCGTCTTCGCGCATCGAGCGCAGGCCCGCCGATTCGGCCGCGACGAAGACCTGCGATTCGGCGGCGCGGCTGTGGATCAGCGAGCGCACCTTGTCGTCCACTGTCATCAACTCGTACACGCCGGTGCGGCCCTTGTAGCCGGTGTTGCTGCATTCGGAACAACCCACCGGGTGGTAGCGGCTGTGGGAGTCTTGCCGCTTGCAATGGGGGCACAGCTTGCGCACCAGCCGCTGTGCCAGCACACCGAGCAGGCTGGACGACAGCAGGAACGGTTCAACCCCCATGTCGATCATCCGCGTGACGGTGCTCGGCGCGTCGTTGGTGTGCACCGTGGCCAGCACCAGGTGGCCGGTCAGCGAAGCCTGGATGGCGATCTGCGCGGTCTCGTAGTCGCGGATCTCGCCGATCATGATCACGTCCGGGTCTTGCCGCAGGATGGCGCGCAAGGCCTTTGCAAAGGTCAGGTCGATCTTGGCGTTGACCTGGGTCTGGCCGATGCCCGTGAGTTCGTACTCGACCGGGTCTTCCACGGTCAGCACGTTCGTGCCGCTGGTGTCCACCCGGCCGAGTGATGCGTACAGCGTGGTCGTCTTGCCCGAGCCGGTGGGGCCGGTGACCAGCACGATGCCGTGCGGCTGCTGGATCAGCTTGTCGAACTGCGTCAGCACGTCGCCGCTCATGCCCAGGCCTTCGAGCGTGAATTTCGATTCGCCCTTGTCCAGCAGGCGCAGCACCGCGCGCTCGCCATGCGCCGAGGGCAGGGTGGACACCCGCACGTCGACCGCACGGCCGCCGATGCGCAAGCTGATGCGGCCGTCCTGCGGCATGCGCTTCTCGGCGATGTCGAGCTCGGCCATGATCTTCAGGCGCGAGATCAGCGCGGCATGCAGCGCCTTGTTCGGCTGCACCACTTCACGCAAGGTGCCGTCGACGCGAAAACGCACCGCGCTGCTGCGCTCGTAGGGTTCGATGTGGATGTCGCTGGCGCCGTCTTTGGCCGCTTGCGTGAGCAGCGCGTTGAGCATGCGGATGATGGGCGCGTCGCCCGA
>JANNDW010000149.1:0-3922 GCA_031378125.1 Methylibium sp.
GCCGCGGAACTCGCCTTCGAGTTCCTGGATGATCTTGCCGTTGCCGCGCACCGGGCCGTCCAGGCGCTGCAGGTTGCAGTTGACGATGAAGATCAGGTTGTCGAGCTTTTCGCGCGCCGCCAGGCCGATGGCGCCGAGCGATTCGGGTTCGTCCATTTCGCCGTCGCCGCAGAACACCCACACCTTGCGGTTGCTGGTGTGGGCAATGCCGCGGGCGTGCAGGTACTTCAGGAAGCGCGCCTGGTAAATCGCCATCAGCGGGCCCAGGCCCATCGACACGGTGGGGAACTGCCAGAACTCGGGCATCAGCTTGGGGTGCGGGTAGCTGGAGATGCCCTTGCCGTCGACCTCCTGGCGGAAGTTCAGCAACTGCTCTTCAGTGATGCGGCCTTCCATGAAAGCGCGCGCATAGATGCCGGGCGAGGAGTGACCCTGGATGTACAACAGGTCGCCGCCGTGGCCTTCGCTCTCGGCATGCCAGAAGTGGTTGAAGCCGGCGCCGAACATGTTGGCCAGCGAGGCGAAACTGGAGATGTGCCCGCCCAGGTCGCCACCATCCTCGGGGTTCAGCCGATTTGCCTTGACCACCATCGCCATCGCGTTCCAGCGCATGTAGGCGCGCAGGCGCTCTTCAAAGTCCAGGTTGCCGGGGCAACGCTCCTCCTCGTTGGTCTCGATGGTGTTGACGTAACCGGTGGTGGCCGAGAACGGCATGTCCATGCTGTTCTGGCGGGCATGTTCCAGAAGCTGCTCCAGCAGGAAGTGCGCTCTTTCGCGCCCTTCCGTTTCGATCACAGCCGACAGCGCATCCAGCCACTCCCGGGTTTCTTGAGCGTCCGCGTCATTCGCGGCCGAGCCGAGGATCGATTCAGGCACTGCTGACATGCTTGTCTCCATAGTGGGGTGAATTCGTGGGGTGAGAGTCTCGCACAACTTTCCCGGTTTTTCAAATGGCGCGAGTAGATTTCATATTAAGAGAATTACCTGCTGCGCTGGACCGGTCTCCCGGGCGAACTTATGACCTTCGGGCCAAAGCCCCTTGATAATCCGCAGATGCAGCCCGTCACCGAGGCATCCGCCTCTCCTCAAACCCAGCCCAACTGGCCACAGCGCCGGTTCGGCCAGTGGTGGCGGCGCCAATCCGCGGCGCGCCAGGACCGCTACGCCACCTTCGGTCCGCTGGCCTCCGTGCTGCTGTTTCTGGCGGCGATCATCCTTGCGTTTTGGTACCTGCGCAATGAGGAATTCGAGCGCGAACAAGAGTCGGTCAAGCGCGACACCGAAATCTCGCAACAGCAGATCCGCCTGCGCCTGATCGAGAACCAGGAGCAACTGGTGCGCATCGCGCGCGAGATCGTCACCCAGGTCATCGACCCCGCCGACTTCATCGGCCAGGCCGAAAGCTTTGCTCGCGAGCGGCCTGAAATCACCAACCTGATCTGGCTCAGCGCCAACCGCACGCGCAAGGCCAGCCACTCCGCGACAACCTTCCATGCCGAGACCGGCATCACCGGCGACGGCACGTCGGCGTCCCTGCCCCAGCAAGGCAAGCAAGGCGAACCCGAAGCGGCGTTTACGACCGCGCGCAGCCTGCGCCAGCCGGTTTACTCGCAACCCTTCACCGACACCTACGGTACGGCGGTGTTCCAGGTGCATGTGCCGCTGATCGATCACAACGCCTTTGTCGGCGCCCTGATCGCCGAGTACTCGGTCGAGAACCTGATGCGCTACTTCGTGCCTTCCGAGGTGTCGAACCGTCACGCGATCACGCTGCTCGACGCACAGGACCGCGCGCTGGCCAGCACCGTGACGCCGATGCCCGGCCGATCGCCGCAACGCGCCTCCATCGTCCATGAGATGCCGGTCGCGCCGGTTGGCAACGGCCTCATCTTGCGCGGCCAGGGCTACCGCACTTCCATCGGCCTGATCGGCAACACCTTGTTCTGGATGGTGGCCGCGCTGTCGCTGCTGACCCTGTGGATGCTGCTAGGCACCTGGCGCCACATGGGACGGCGCCTGCAAATGCAACGAACCCTGGTCTCCGAAACCAACTTTCGCCGCGCAATGGAAAACTCCATGCTCACGGGCATGCGCGCGATGGACAAGGCCGGCAAGATCACCTACGTCAACCCGGCGTTCTGCGCGATGACGGGGTTTTCGGAAGGCGACCTGATGGGCCGCCTGCCGCCTTTTCCGCACTGGCCGCCCGAGCGCATCGAAGAGAACTCGCGCCTGCTGCAACAGGAGCTGCAGGGGCGCAGCCCGGCCGGCGGCATCGAGGTCAAGGTGCAGCGCAAGGACGGCTCGCAGTTCGATTCGCGCATGTACGTCTCGCCGTTGATCGACTCCAAAGGCCAGCAAACCGGCTGGATGACCTCGATGACCAACATCACCGAGGCCAAGCGCATTCGCGACCAGCTGTCCGCGTCGCACGAGCGCTTTACCACCGTGCTTGAAGGGCTGGACGCCGCGGTGTCGGTGCTGTCGGTGCAGCAGGGCGAATTGCTGTTCGCGAACCGCTCCTACCGGCTGTGGTTCGGGGCCGACTCGCAGGGCCACGCGCTGTTAGCCGGCGGCGAGCCCGGCCGGCCTTACCTGGCTGAACACGACGATTCGGTGGACAACCTCGGCGGCCTGCCGACGCAGGAACTGACCGACGCCGGCTCGGATTCGCACGAGGTGTTCGTCGACCCCTTGCAAAAATGGGTCGAGGTGCGGGCGCGCTACCTGCAGTGGACCGACGGTCGGCTGGCCCAAATGCTGATCGCAACCGACATCACCGCGCGCCGCCAGGCTCAAGCGCTGGCCGCCAGCCAGGCCGAGCGGGCACAGGTCACCAGCCGCTTGATGACGATGGGCGAAATGGCGTCGTCGGTGGCGCATGAGCTCAACCAGCCGCTGACGGCCATCACCAATTACTGCAATGGCATGGTGTCGCGCGTCAGGAGCGACGCGATCGACAAGGACGACCTGATCGCCGCGCTCGAAAAGACCTCGCGTCAGGCCGAGCGCGCCGGGCAGATCATCCACCGCATCCGCAACTTCGTGAAGCGCAACGAGCCGCAGCGGCAGGCCACCCAGGCGGGCGGCATCGTCGACGATGCGGTCGATCTGGCCGGCATTGAACTGCGCCGCCGCCAGGTCACGATCCAGACCTATGTGGCCCAACGCATGCCCATGCTGATGGTGGACCCCATCCTGATCGAGCAGGTGCTTCTGAACCTGCTCAAGAACGCGGCCGAGGCGATCGACAACGCCCACCTGCCACCGTCGCGGCGCAACATCGAACTGCGGGTGATCCCACGCCACAGCGCGGAGGAAGGCGGCGTGATCGAATTCAGTGTCACCGACATGGGCCCGGGCCTGAAGGACGAAGTGATTGCGCGCCTGTACGAAGCCTTCTTCTCGACCAAGGTCGATGGCATGGGCATCGGCCTGAGTCTGTGCCGCTCGATCGTTGAGAGCCACCGGGGCCGGATACGGGCACAGAACCTTTACAATGGGAGCGTTGTCATCGGCTGCAGATTTTCATTCACGCTGCCCGTTGAAACGTCTCGAACCGAAGCCCAAACACCTTCCAACACGGCAGTGACCACATGAGCTTGATTCCGAAAAAGGGCACGGTCTACGTCGTCGATGACGACGAAGCCGTGCGTGACTCGTTGCAGTGGTTGCTCGAGGGCAAGGACTACCGCGTCAAGTGTTTCGATTCCGCCGAGTCGTTCCTGTCGCGCTTCGATCCGCGCGAAGTGGCCTGCCTGATCGTCGACATTCGCATGGACGGCATGAGCGGCCTGGAACTGCAGGACCGGTTGATGGATCGCCGGTCGCCGTTGCCGATCGTCTTCATCACCGGCCACGGCGACGTGCCGATGGCGGTGACGACGATGAAGAAGGGCGCGATGGATTTCATCGAGAAGCC
>JANNDW010000235.1:0-9519 GCA_031378125.1 Methylibium sp.
CGAAACAGCGCGGGCGAGGTGATGGTGTTGTCCACCACGTACAGCAGGCCACGCTCGCGGCACAGCGCGCCGATGCGTTCGAGGTCGGGCACCTGGGTGCCTGGGTTGGCGATGACCTCGACGAACACGATGCGGGTCGTCGGCTGCAGCGCCGCCTCGACCGCGGCCACCGAGCCGGCATCGACCTTGCTCACCGCCACGCCCAGATCGGCCAGCGTACCAAACAGGCTGTTGGTGTTGCCGAACACAAAGCGGCTGCTCACCATGTGGTCACCCGTGCGCAGCAGCGTGAGGAACACCGCGCTCAACGCCGCCATGCCACTCGCGAAACACACGGTGCCGATGCCCTTTTCAAGCTGGGTGATCTTGGCCTCGAGCGCAGCCGTGGTGGGCGTGCCCTGGCGCGCGTAGTTGAAGGCGCCCTTGAGCGTGCCCTGGAACACGCCGATCAGGTCTTCGGCGCGCTCGTGGCCGTATTGGATCGAGGTGTGGATCGGCTTGTGAACGGCGCCGTGCTCAGCGCCGAAGTGGCGATCAGCGTGAACCAGTTCGGTGATGAGGCCAGGGTGCTTCATGGGTGGGTGCCCTGCGTGTTCTTTGAAGGGGTGTGGCCGCCGGGCGGCTTCAGCCGCGCCGGCCGAAGATGGCGGTGCCGATGCGCACGAGGGTGGCGCCCTCGGCGATCGCGGCCTCAAGATCGCTTGTCATTCCCATCGACAAGGTGTCCAGCGCCAAGCCCTGTGCTCGCAGCGAGCCGAGCAACTCACGCAAGGCACGGTGCGGCCTGCGTTGGTCGGCCATGCTGGATGCGGCTTCGGGGATGGCCATCAAACCGCGCAGTTTGAGGCCTGGCAATTCGGCCACGGCGCGCGCCACCGCGGCCACGTCCGAGGCTTCGAGCCCGCTCTTGCTGGCCTCGCCGCTGATGTTGACCTGCAGGCAGACCTGAAGCGGCGGCAGGTGTTGCGGACGCTGCTCGCTGAGCCGCTGCGCAATCTTCAACCGGTCCACCGAGTGCACCCAATCGAATTGTTCGGCGACAGCCCGTGTCTTGTTGCTTTGCAGCGGGCCGATCAGGTGCCATTCGATCTGCCCGCGCAGCTCGGCCAGCGCGGCGATCTTGTCCACCCCTTCTTGCACATAGTTCTCGCCGAAGCGGCGCTCCCCGGCGGCAAAGGCTTCGCGCACCGCGGCGGCGCCGAAAGTCTTGCTCACCGCCAGCAGCGTGACGCTTTGCACGGGGCGCCCGGCTGCCACGCTGGCGCTGGCGATGCGCCGGCGCACTTCCATCAAGTTGTCTGCGATCATCGCCATAATGTGCCGAGCGTACCCTGCGATGGCGCTTCATTTCGTTGACTTCTCCGCCGATACCCTCGGCAACCTCGGCGGCAACGCATCCCAGACCCATGGACATCACCCAACTGCTGGCGTTTTCGGTCAAGAACAAGGCGTCTGACCTGCACCTTTCGGCCGGGCTGCCGCCGATGATTCGGGTGCATGGCGATGTGCGGCGCATCAACGTCGACCCGCTGGAGCACAAGCAGGTTCATGAGATGGTCTACGACATCATGAACGACTCGCAGCGCAAGGCGTATGAAGAGTCGCTGGAGTGCGACTTCTCGTTCGAGATCCAGGGCCTGGCGCGCTTTCGTGTCAATGCCTTCAACCAGAACCGCGGCGCGGGCGCGGTGTTCCGCACCATTCCGTCCAAGATCCTCACGCTGGAGCAGCTCAATACGCCCAAGATCTTCGCCGAGCTGTCGCTCAAACCGCGCGGCATGGTGCTGTGCACCGGGCCCACCGGCTCGGGCAAGTCGACCACCTTGGCGGCGATGGTCAACCACCTGAACGAGAACGAATTCGGCCACGTGTTGACGGTGGAAGACCCGATCGAGTTTGTGCACGAATCGAAAAAGTGCCTGATCAACCAGCGCGAGGTCGGCCCACACACGCTGAGCTTTGCCAACGCGTTGCGCTCGGCATTGCGCGAGGACCCGGACGCGATTCTGGTCGGCGAAATGCGCGACCTGGAAACGATTCGGCTGGCGCTCACCGCGGCGGAAACCGGGCACCTGGTGTTCGGCACCTTGCACACCTCGAGTGCTGCGAAGACGGTCGACCGCATCGTCGACGTGTTTCCGGCCGCCGAGAAAGAAATGGTGCGCGCCATGCTGTCGGAGTCGCTGATCGGTGTGATCTCGCAAACCTTGTGCAAACTCAAGGACGGCAGCGGCCGGGTGGCGGCGCACGAAATCATGCTCGGCACGGCGGCCATTCGCAACCTGATCCGCGAGAACAAGGTGGCGCAGATGTACTCGTCCATCCAGACCGGCAACAGCATGGGCATGCAGACGCTCGACCAGAACCTGGCCGACCTTGTGCGCCGCAACGTCATCGCCGCGGCCGAGGCGCGCGCCAAGGCCAAGTTCCCGGAGAACTTCCCGGGGTGAGCCCGGACGGTGGACAGTCCTAGCGGACGGTCCGTCGCCTGGCGAACGACCGGTCGCCTGCAAGCGACAGGTCGGGGGGCCGCAACAGTAGGCAAAGGAGCAGCAAAATGGAACGCGACCAGGCATCGAAATTCGTCAACGACCTGCTGCGCCTGATGGTGTCGCGCAACGGCTCGGACTTGTTCCTCACGGTGGACTTTCCGCCCGCCATCAAGGTCGACGGCAAGGTCACCAAGGTGTCGCCGCAGCCGCTGACCGGCCAGCACACCATGGCCCTCACCCGTTCGGTGATGAACGACAAGCAGGCCGCCGAGTTCGAGCGCACCAAGGAGTGCAACTTCGCGATTGCACCGCAAGGCATTGGGCGCTTCCGCGTCAATGCCTTCGTGCAGCAGGGCCACGTGGGGCTGGTGCTGCGAACCATCCCGCAGAAGCTGCCCACCATCGACAGCATGAACCTGCCGCAGATTCTGAAAGACATTTCGCTGACCAAGCGCGGGCTGGTGATTCTGGTGGGCGCCACCGGCTCGGGCAAGAGCACGTCGCTGGCAGCGATGGTGGACTACCGGAACGAAAACTCCTACGGCCACATCATCACGATCGAAGACCCGGTGGAGTTTGTGCACCCGCACAAGAACTGCATCATCACGCAGCGCGAAGTGGGCATCGACACCGATGGCTGGGGCCTGGCGTTGAAGAACTCGTTGCGGCAAGCGCCCGACGTGATCCTGATGGGCGAGATCCGCGACCGCGAGACCATGGAGCACGCCGTTGCCTTTGCCGAGACGGGGCACCTGTGCATGGCCACGCTGCACGCCAACAGCTCCAACCAGGCGCTGGACCGCATCATCAACTTCTTCCCCGAAGAGCGGCGTGCGCAACTGTTGATGGATTTGTCGCTGAACCTGCGCGGGCTGATCTCGCAACGCCTGCTGCCCCGGCAAGAGGGCAAGGGCCGCGTTGCCGCGGTGGAGATCCTGCTCAACACGCCGCTGATCTCCGACATGATCCTCAAGGGCGAGGTGACCGAGATCAAGGAGCTGATGAAGCGCTCGCGCGAACTCGGCATGCAGACTTTTGACCAGAGCCTGTTCGACCTGTACGAAAATCAGCTTGTGACATACGAAGACGCGGTCCGCAATGCCGATTCGGTGAACGACCTGCGGCTGCAAATCAAGCTGAACAGCCAACGCGCCCGCAACCTCGACCTGTCGGCCGGCACCGAGCACATGAGCCTCATGTGACGCAGCGCAGCACCCTCCAAACGGCCTCTGTCGAGGCCGTTCTTTTTTTTGGACACCCACCGATGATGAGCACCCAGACCCGCGACCCAATTGCGCCACAGATTGCGCCACAGATTGCGCCACAGCGTGTGGCCTTCCTTGGGCTGGGCGTCATGGGCTACCCGATGGCAGGCCATCTGGTGCGCGCGGGACACCGCGTCACGGTCTACAACCGAACTGCCTCCAAGGCCGCGGCCTGGGTGGCTGAACAAGGCGGCGCCGCGGCCGATACCCCCAAGGCCGCCGCCGAAGGCGCGGACATTGTGTTTTGCTGTGTCGGCAACGACGCCGATTTGCGCTCGGTGGTGATGGGGGAATGCGGCGCCTTCGCAGGCATGCGGCCGGGCGCCATTCTGGTGGATCACACCACGGCCTCGGCCGCGGTGGCCAGGGAGCTGAGTGCCGCGGCCCGCACGCGTGGCTTGCAGTTCATCGACGCACCTGTGTCCGGCGGCAACCTGGGCGCCGCGAACGGCACGCTCACCGTGATGTGCGGCGGCGACGCCGCGGCGTTCCAGGCCATCCGGCCAGTCGCGCTGGCCTACGCCCGTGCGGTGACGCTGCTGGGTGACAGCGGCGCGGGCCAGTTGGCCAAGATGGTGAACCAGACCGCCATCGCCGGGTTGCTTCAGGGCCTGGCCGAGGCCATCGCATTCGGCGAACGCGCCGGCCTGGACATGGTGGCGGTGCTGGCCGTGATCGGCCAGGGCGCGGCCCAGAGTTGGCAAATGGACCAGCGCGGCCCGACGATGATTGCCGGCCAGTTCGATTTCGGCTTTGCGGTGGACTGGATGCGCAAGGACCTGGGCCTGGTGCTCGATGAAGCCAAGCGCAACGGCGCGCGGCTGCCGGTCACCGCGCTGGTGGACCAGTTCTATGCCGACCTGCAGGCACAGGGTGGTTCAAGGCAAGACACCTCCAGCCTGATTCGCCGGTTGCGCTGAGCCTGGGGCAGGGCGCTGCGCGCCAGCTGGCCCGGCGGCGCGGCGGCGGCGCGTCATCGACTCGATCGAGTCGGGGCTATTTCGATACCTTGGGCAGTTCGGCGAGTTCGGCCTCGGTCAAGATTTCGAACACCCGGACCACCTTCTGAACTCCGGTGACGCTGCGCGCCACGTCGCTTGCGCGCGTGGCCTCACGCTCGGAAACGCGCCCCATCAGGTAGACCGTTCCGCGCTCGGTGACGACCTTGAAAGCATTCGCGAGAATGTCCTTGGCATCGACCAGGCTGGCCTTGACCTTGCCCGTCAGAAAGGTGTCGTTGGAACGGCTGGTGAGCGAACTGATGCCGGTGACACCCAGTTCATTGACGACGGAACGCACGTTGTCAACGCGCGAAATCGCCTGTTCGACGGCCGCCTTGTCGGTCTCGGTCGCCACCTCGCCGGTGAGCAAAACCAGCCGGTTGTAGCTGGTGGTGTTGACATGGCCGCGGTCGCCGACCTGTTCGCGCACCCGGTTGTTGGCCTTGATCTCGATGGACTGGTCATCGATCTGCGCGCCGGAGGTGCGCCGGTCGGTCACGATCAGCGAGCCGCCCACGAAGGCGCCGCCAATCACCAGCGCGGCGCAACCACCGAGGGCCGGCCCCAGCAGGGCGGCGGCGATGAGGGCGAGCAAACGTGTGCGGGGGCTGTCGGCGTTTTTTTTCATGTGTTTTCCTGTTCGCCCAAGAGTTGCAGATCGACCGCATCGCACAGGCAATGCAGCGTGAGGATGTGCACTTCCTGGATGCGCGCGGTGCGGTCGTGTGGAACGCAGATGTGCACGTCGGTCTCCGCCAGCAGCCCGCGCATCGTGCCGCCGGTGTGGCCGGTCAGCGCGATCACGGTCATCTCTTTCGCGTGCGCGGCTTCCACCGCCGCCAGCACATTGGCCGAGTTGCCGCTGGTGGAGATGGCGATCAGCACATCACCCGGCGACCCCAGCGCTTGCACCTGCTTGGAGAAGATGGCGTTGAAGTCGTAGTCGTTGGCGATTGCCGTGAGGATCGAGGTGTCGGTCGTCAACGCAATGGCGGCCAGGCCGGGGCGCTCGCGTTCGAAGCGGCCCACGAACTCGGCCGCGAAGTGCTGGGCATCGCTGGCCGAGCCACCGTTGCCGCAGGCCAGCACCTTGCCGCCGGCGGTGATGCAGCCGACGACGGCGCTGACGGCATCGGCGATCGGTTTGGAGAGGATTTCGGCGGCGGCGTACTTCAGATCGGCGCTGTCGAAGAATTGCTGTTGGATCCGTTGTTCAAGCATGGGCATGGATGATAAGACACGGGTGCGCGTGATCGGTTCCGGCGGAATCGACGCAATCACTGCGCGTCGAAGGCGCCGCGCAGCCACTGCAGATGCTCGCCGTCGATGGCCACCACATCGAACCGGCACGCCGGCGGCGAGGCATACGCCAGCAGGAAGTGACGCGCCGCGTAGATCAGCCGGCGTTGCTTGGACGCGCTGATGCTGGCGGCCGCGCCGCCGTGGGTTGTGGACGCCCGGGCGCGCACTTCGACGAACACCAGCGTGCCGTCGCGGTCGCGCAAAATCAGGTCCACCTCGCCACCGCGCGCACGCGGGCCGGCGGCAACCCGATAATTGCGCCGCACCAACGTGAGCCCGTGACTTGCCAGGTGTGCCAGCGCGCGCGCCTCGCCCGCGTCTCCCAGCGTCTTTGTCGTCGGACCTTTAGTGACCATCAGTGACCACGCTCGATGCCTCCTTGATGCAACAGGCCGCCGCCAGCGCGGCGGGCGGGCAACACCACCCGAGCGCCGCACTGTACGTGGTGGCCACGCCCATCGGCAACCTGGCCGATCTGACGCTGCGGGCCATCCATGTGCTGGGACTGGTGGATGCGATTGCCTGCGAGGACACCCGTCACAGCGCGCCGCTGCTGCGCCAACTGGGCGTTGACAAGCCGCTGGTGGCGCTGCATGAACACAACGAGCGTGAGGCCGCGGCCGCCGTGCTGGAACGGCTGGCGCGTGGCGAGCGCGTGGCCTACATCAGCGATGCTGGCACCCCGGCCGTCAGCGACCCCGGCGCGGGCCTGGTGGCTGCCGCGCGGGCAGCGGGCTATCGTTTGATTCCCATTCCGGGCGCCTGCAGCGCGGTGGCGGCGCTCAGCGTGGCGGGCGACGTCTCGGGCGGGCCGTTCACCTTCATCGGCTTCCTGCCCGCGCGCGGTGGCGATCGCGCGAAGGCGCTGAAGACATTGGTTGGCAACTCGGAGACGCAGGTGCTGTTCGAGGCGCCACACCGCATCGCCGATCTGGTGGCAGCGCTGGGCTCGCTGTGCGGCGATCGACCCGTGACGATGTGCCGCGAGCTGACCAAACAGTTCGAGGCCGTGGCCACGATGCCGGCCTCCCAACTGCCCGCGTGGCTGGCCGCCGATGCGAACCGCAGCCGCGGCGAGTTCGTGCTGGTAGTCCACGGCGTGCACAAAGCCGAGGCCGCACAGGGCCCGGACGCCCACGACGCAACCCTTCAAGTGCTGTTGGCGGCGTTGCCGTTGAAGCAAGCGGTGGCGCTGGCCGTGGAGTTGACCGGCGCGCCGCGTAACGGCTTGTACGCGCGGGCGCTGGCCCTGAAGCGCGATGACGAAGCGCCCTGAGGGCGCCCGCACGGCGCCGGTAGAACTTGCCCGATTTACCGCACGCAGCGCGAGGCCCGCGCCAGCGAACCAATGCGATCAGGGCTTGGTGGCCGTCTGTGCGTCGTGCTTTTGCTGATAGATGTTCTTGCTGGTGCGGTCCTGCATCCGGTGCAGGTGCTTGCGCTCGCCCTTGGTGGCCTTGCCATCCGCCTTGGCAGCGGCTTCCACCCCCTGGACACGGGCCTGCTGCTTGTCGAGCCGGTGGGTTTCCTTGGCGTTCAACTGGCCGGAGGCCACACCTTGCTGGATGCGCTTTTCCTGGTTCGCCTCGCGCTGGTCGACGCGCGGTGTGGCTGGCGCGGAAGCCGCGGCCTGGGCGAACGCGCCGATGGAGGCGATGGCCAGCGTGGCGCCGATCACAACGGTCTTGAGCTTGAGCATGGTGTTTCTTTCGGTTGAGTCGTTGCGGGTTGACTTGAACAGGCCTTCGAGACCTGCCGCTGTACAACGGCAACCCAACGGCGCGGGGGGACGTTGCACCGGTAAAGTACTGTGAACGACCGGCCCATCGACGGCTCACGTTGGCGTCCATCCGGCTTGACCCTGCGAGGGCCTCGCCGCCACAGCTCGCTCCTACAATGCCTGCTCACCCCCGAGGACGCTCCCATGATCTCCCGCGAACCGACGATTGAACGACTGGCGGTGGCCCGCTCGCTGCTGCTCGAACCTTTCGGCCTGACCGACGCAACGCTGTCCAGCGCCTTGGCTGCCATCGCCACGCACCGCATCGACGACGCCGACCTGTACTTTCAATACACCCGCAGCGAGGGCTGGAGCCTTGAGGAAGGCATCGTCAAGAGTGGCAGCTTCGGCATCGACCAAGGCGTGGGTGTGCGCGCCGTGGCGGGTGAGAAAACCGCGTTTGCATACTCCGACGACATCTCCGAAGCCGCGCTGATGGACGCCGCCCACACCGTACGCACCATTGCGGCAGCGGGCCAGAGCCGCAAGGTGAAGATCGGTACGCCAACGAAAGTGGCCAGCAGCCGTGTGTTGTATGCGCCGATGGACCCGATTGCCACGCTCGACAGCACGCAGAAGGTGGCCTTGCTGGAAAAGGTCGAAAAGCTCGCGCGCTCCAAAGACCCGCGCGTCAAGCAGGTGATGGCCGGCCTGGCCGGTGAGTACGACGTGGTGATGGTGGCGCGCGCCGACGGCACACTGGCCGCCGACGTGCGGCCGCTGGTGCGGCTGTCGGTGACGGTGATCGCCGAGCAAACCATCAACGGCGAGGTGCGGCGTGAAGTCGGCAGCGGCGGCGGCGGCGGGCGTTTCGGCTTTGCGTATTTTCACGACAGCGTGATCGAAAGTTATGTGCGCGACGCGGTCAACGCGGCACTCACCAACCTGGAGTCCCGCCCCGCCAAGGCCGGCCAGATGAGCGTGGTGCTCGGGCCCGGCTGGCCTGGCGTGTTGCTGCACGAAGCCATCGGCCACGGCCTGGAGGGCGACTTCAATCGCAAGGGCAGCAGCGCGTTTGCCGGCCGCATCGGCCAACGGGTGGCGGCCAAAGGCGTGACGGTGCTGGACGACGGCACCTTGCCCGACCGGCGCGGCTCGCTCAACGTCGACGACGAAGGCAATCCTTCGCAGCGCAACGTGCTGATCGAAGACGGCATCCTCAAAGGCTTCATCCAGGACTCGATGAATGCGCGCCTGATGGGCGTCAAACCCACCGGCAACGGCCGCCGCGAAAGCTATGCCGCCGTGCCGATGCCGCGCATGACCAACACCTACATGTTGAACGGCGACAAGAGCAAGGACGAAATCCTGGCCGGCCTGAAGCGCGGCCTCTACGCCACCAACTTCGGTGGCGGCCAGGTCGACATCACCAGCGGCAAATTCGTGTTCTCGGCCAGCGAAGCGTTCTGGGTTGAGAACGGCAAGATCCAGTACCCGGTGAAGGGCGCGACCATCATCGGCAACGGGCCCGATGCACTGACCCGCGTCAGCATGATCGGCAACGACATGAAGCTCGACACCGGTGTCGGCGTGTGCGGCAAGGAAGGCCAGAGCGTGCCGGTGGGCGTGGGTCAACCCACGCTGCGCATCGAGCGCTTGACCGTGGGCGGTACTGCATGACGGACATCCCCCCACTGCCCGTCACGGTGGGGGACATTGAGGCCGCTGCCCAACGCTTG